>NZ_CAMFKT010000021.1:0-104536 GCF_945957325.1 Enterobacter sp. PL1 | reverse complement strand
CTAGCACAAAAATGACAAAGTACATTTTTATTTCCGCTGTTTTGTATCTCACTTTTATTTTATTAGGGATATGGATCGGCTTGATGTTAGGCACCTATATTTATAATTGTAATTACTGAGGCAATAATGAAAAAGTTAATGATGGTAGCGGCTATATTATCTCTTGCTGCGTGTTCCTCACCAGCTCAACGGATGGCTGATTGTCAAAGCAAAGGAGTGAGTAAAGATGCTTGTTATATTGCAGAGCAAAACCGCACCACAGCCATTAACGCTGCGGCTGAAAAACAGGCTTTAGAGAATGCAGCTCAACTTGCACAGTCAGCGCACAGGCGCCTTCCTGAAGGCTGCACTCAGGTTATGGATGCTGCCGGTCGTTGTGATAGCAAGCCAGCCAAAGTAAGCGGTGATTTAAAAAAGTTATCAGGTGATGCGGATCACGTTATGAATAAGCCTGTCTCTGATGCTGCTGAATATCTGCTTTCGAAAGGCTGGAAGCCAAATAAAGGTTCATGGCACAAGGGTAACTATATTATGCAGCTGGTTGTCGAAAAAGAGAGAGTTGTAAACGCACAATTATCAAAAATGTGATCTTTGCAGGACGCTACCACCTGATAAGATTTACGTAGCCCCATGTTTATGGGGCTTTATTTAGCTCGTTAATAGATTTACTCCAGCTGCCACGCCCCGCCATGAATAAGCGATGCTCCTCCCGTCCAGGCAAATAACGCCAGCTCGCGGCAGTCGGCATCAGGATATATACGGCTGCTGAGGCACGCCTCACCCTCGTTAACAAACACTTCCACGGAGGAGCTATCAAAGAACAAACGAAGATTAAGCGCGTTGCTAAGGTTAAGCGCGACGCTTCGGGTCCCGCACAGGCCATACTGCGGATAGTCTCGCTCCAGCACCAGGCGCTGCATCTGCGCATCAACATAAAGGCGTAACCCGTCGCCAAGACGAATGCCGTACTGCTCCGCGCTGCTGTTGGCGCAATCCCACTGCAGAATGACCTCCATCGCATCGCAGTGTTCCACCAGCGTCATCTGCTGGTTATTAAGCGTACTTATCGGGCAGGGGAACCACGCCCCGCGCAGGCTTTCCACTTCTCTGGCTGGCCGCATCTGCAGGCGGTTATCCGCGCTTAGCGTCAGTTCGCGCGGTAAAGAGAGCATGCCAGCCCACCCGTCCTCCTGTTCCGGAAGGGGAGATTCCCACATGTCCAGCCAGCCGATAACGATGCGGCGGCCGTCAGGCGTCAGGAAGCTTTGCGGCGCATAGAAATCATGCCCGTAGTCCATCTCCACAAATTCACCTTCACGCATAAAGGGCTGACCAGGCTGCCATTCGCCTACCAGATAGCCGCTCTGGAAGAGATTGCGATGTTTAAATCCGTCTGCCGCCAGTCCCTGAGGCGAAAACATCAGCACGCGTTTACCATTGAGAGTGAAAAAGTCCGGGCATTCCCACATATAACCCAGCTCTTTTTCAGCCACCGCGAGCACGCCCCTGTCCTGCCACTCAAGCAGATCGGCAGACCGGTACACACGCACCTGGCCCGTATCCCCCTCGCGCGCGCCAACGACCAAGTACCACCACGCCCCTTCACGCCATACCTTCGGATCGCGGAAGTGATGCAGCCCGGGCGGTGTATCAATGACGGTCCCGTGCCGCACAAACTGGATGCCGTCACGGCTGGTTGCCAGGCACTGAACCTGGTAGAGATTAGCCTCATCGCCGGGATCGCCGTGGAATTTGTGGCCGGTGTAAATCAGCGCCAGCGTATCGCCATCCACCACCGCTGAGCCGGAAAAACAGCCGTCCTTGTCGTCTGGCCCTTCCGGGGCCAGCGCAACCGGGAGGTGCTCCCAGCGAACTAAATCTTTGCTGCGCGCATGGCCCCAGTGCATTGGCCCCCACTGGGTCGAATACGGATGGTGTTGATAAAAGGCGTGATACCAGCCGTCAAACCAGACCAGGCCGTTCGGGTCGTTCATCCAGCCAGCGCGCGCAGCGAGGTGGTAACGGGGATACCAGCGCAGATTAAGCCCTTCGCGTCTGGACTGCAGTTCCTGTTCTGCTTTCGTAATGGAATACATCATTTCTCTACTCTTTCGATCAGATGGTGGAAGGTTGCGGCATGAGCGGGTCAGAAGAGGACTTACCCGAGCGCAACAGGAAGATGGAGATAAACGTGGTGCTGAAGACCAGTAGCCCCATGATGAGATAGGACTGGGCAAAGCCGTATTTCTCGTAGCTGTAACCTGCCAGCGGTGACAGGACCGAGGCAATCACCGAGCTTGTACAGGCAAAGCCCACCAGATAGAGGGTGGAAGAGAGCCGCTTATCAAAATGCAGGCTGTTGTATTTAAAGATGGAGACCAGCAAAACGGGCAGTTCAACCGCGTGCAATAGCTTGGTAATGGAGATCAATACCGGTCCCTCAACCAGACCCGATGCCACCATACGCATCGCCATCACCATTCCGGCGAAAATCAGGCCGTTTTTCGCACCGAGGCGATTCACCAGCCACGGGGCGCAGAACATGCCCGCCGCTTCCAGGAAAACCTGGAAGGAGTTGAGATAGCCGTACATGGCGTTTCCTTCCTGCAACGTCGGGAACTGTGAGGAGAAATAGACCGGGAACTGCTGGTCGTAAACGCCGTAAATACAGGTGCCAATAACGAAAAACACCAGCGCCCAGAAGCGCGGCAGCGTCAACAGGCGTAAGGCATCCTCCAGCGTGACCTTACCACCGGATACCGCCTCCTGCATGGCGTGCGGCGCGGAAGAGACTCTTAGGCGCGCCAGCAATACAAAAAACACCAGCCCGGCGCAGCTCGCCACCGCGAAGTTCAGCTTCGGATTGATGTTGAACAGCAGACCGGCAAAAAAGGTTGCCACCGCCCAGCCAAGGGATCCCCACATCCTCGCCTTGCCAAACTCAAACTGACTCTGGCGGGCTACGCGCTCGGTATAGGATTCCAGTACACCAATCCCGCCGTTAAACGTCAGCCCGATATAAATCCCGCCGAAAATACTGCCGAGCAACACGTTAATCTGCAGCAGATAACCAAACAGCAGGAAGGCCGGACCGGAAAGAATGAGCAGGCTGGTGAGAAACCAGAGCAGGTTTTTTCGCAGGCCGAGCTTGTCCTGAATGAAGCCGTAGCAGATTTGCGCGCACAGCGCGGAGATGGACAGCACGGCATAGATGACCCCCGTATCCCCTGCCTTTAACCCCACCTCCTGGTGGAGCCAGATAGAGAGCAACGAGCCGGAAGATGACCACGTGACAAAAAAGAAAAACAGTAATGCGCTTAATAAAGGGTAGCTGTGAGAGTGATGCGTTTTCATCATGACATTCTCATGTTGGAGTAATGACGCAATGGTAACGTTAACATTTACGCTTTCTCATGCTGTTTGGCTGAAATTTAAGATGTTAATCACGAAAGTTAACGTTAACATTAAGAGAATGAGATCGCGATCAAATATTCATCACTGAGGTAAACATGACCCGGCCTGGGCATCAGCCTTTCTTTTACATCAGCGACTTAGTTGTATACCCTTTCACGCAGAATATTCACGGAGTAAGACAATGGCTTCCCTGAAGGACGTCGCAAAGCTGGCTAACGTATCGCTGATGACGGTCTCCCGCGCGCTGAACAGCCCGGAGCGCCTTAAGCCGGAAACGCTGGCGCGCGTTCAGCTGGCTATTGAGCAGACCAACTACGTGCCCGATCTGTCCGCCAAGAAAATACGCGGCGCGCATGCCTCGCCTAAAACCATAGGGGTACTGGCGCTCGATACGGTGACGACGCCGTTCTCGGTGGAGATCACGCTGTCTATTGAAGAGACGGCCAGAATGCACGGCTGGAACAGCTTCGTGATGAATATGTTTACCGATGACAATCCGGACGCCATTGTCGACCTTCTCCTCTCTCATCGGCCCGACGGAATTATCTACACCACCATGGGGTTACGTCAGGTTCCTCTCCCGGCCAAACTCCTCACCCTTCCCTGCGTGCTGGCCAACTGCGAAAGCGACGGCGAAAAGGTCGCCAGCTATATTCCCGATGATGAGCAGGGGCAATATACCGCCGTGCGGGCGTTACTCGCGGAGGGTTATCGACGCCCTCTCTGCCTGCATTTACCTGAGGGGCATCTGGCCACAACCCGCCGGCGTCAGGGGCTGGAGCGTGCATGCAGTGAAGCGGGGCTCGATCCGGACAGCCTGGAGCACTGCTATATGGCACTCGGCGATGAGCACTATCGCGACATTCCGGCCGTGTTGCTGGCGCACATGCAGAATGGCATTCCCAGGTTCGACGCCGTTATCTGCGGTAACGATCGTATCGCGTTTATGGTGTACCAGACGCTACTGGGACAAGGGCTTCGTATACCGGACGACGTCGCGGTGATCGGCTATGACAATATGGTGGGCATTGGGGAGTTGTTCCTTCCTCCTCTCACGACGGTACAACTGCCGCACTATGAAATTGGTCGCCTGAGCGCCCTGCATATTATTAACGGTGAAGAACATCAGGAAACCACGCGCGTAGAAAGTCCATTTTTACTGCGTGATTCCGTTGCACAGGCAACGTGAGCACCGTTTTCTGCACCTGCCGGATAAACAGGGAAAGCTTCCCTCCTTTTGTGCCGTTGAATGGCACGATTTGTCACACTCTTTTCTGCGACTTTACACACCGGGCAAATAGCCTGTAACTAGCTGTTTTTATTTGGCATAAAATACAATTTTCATTTTAAAAAAGGGGATATTTCCTCGCTATACACACGTGTCACAAAACAGTAAACAAATTAACCATTGAGCCCCGTGGCAAAAGGCTCTATATTGGCGGCGTTTTTTTCAGGCCCCTTCTGTTTTTTAACTTTTTATTCAATCGTGGCTCATAACGAAGCGGCGGTTGTAGGAGTGATATGATGACGGATAAAGTCCGTATTGACACCGTAGATGCCCACAAAAGCAACGAAACCTATCTGGCCCGTCAGGCCGAGTTTGAATCTAACGTCAGGAGTTATCCGCGCAAACTGCCTTTAGCCATCACTAAAGCAGAAGGCGTGTGGATCACCGATGCAGATAATAAAGAATACCTTGACTGTTTAGCAGGTGCAGGGACCCTTGCTCTTGGCCATAACCATCCTGATGTGCTGAAAAGCATCCAAAATGTCATTACCAGCGGCTTGCCGTTACATACTCTGGATCTGACAACGCCTCTGAAAGACGCGTTTTCCGAATACCTGCTCTCTCTGCTGCCTGGCCAGGGCAAAGAGTACTGCCTGCAGTTCACCGGTCCATCCGGTGCTGACGCCGTTGAAGCAGCGCTGAAGCTGGCGAAAAAAGTGACCGGCCGTAGCGGTATCATCAGCTTCTCTGGTGGTTACCACGGCATGACCCACGGCGCACTGTCCGTGACCGGCAACCTGTCTCCGAAAGAAGCGGTAGACGGTATGATGCCAGAAGTGCAGTTCATGCCTTACCCGCACGAATACCGTTGCCCGCTGGGTATCGGTGGTGAAGCGGGCGTGAAAGCGCTGACTTACTACTTCGATAACCTGATCAACGACGTTGAAAGCGGCGTACGTAAACCTGCTGCGGTGATCCTGGAAGCGGTTCAGGGCGAAGGCGGCGTGAACCCGGCTCCGGCTGAGTGGCTGCAGCGCATCCGTAAAGTGACTCAGGAACACGGCATTCTGCTGATCCTCGACGAAGTTCAGGCTGGCTTTGCCCGTACCGGTAAATTCTTCGCCTTCGAACACGCGGGCATCGAGCCAGACATCATCGTGATGTCTAAAGCAGTCGGTGGCGGTCTGCCGCTGGCCGTACTCGGTATCAAAAAGCAGTTCGACGCATGGGCGCCAGGTCACCACACCGGTACCTTCCGCGGCAACCAGCTGGCGATGGCAACCGGTCTGACGACGCTGAAAATCCTGAAAGACCAGAACATCGCAGGCAAAGTGGCGGCACAGGGCGAATGGCTGAAAGGCCAGCTGAAAGAGATGGCGAAACGTTATCCGGTTATCGGTCACGTTCGCGGTCTGGGCATGATGATCGGTATTGAGATCGTTAAGCCGCACGAAGCCGCTGACCACATGGGCTGCTTCCCGGGCGACGGCGAGCTGTCTGCACTGATTCAGAAGAAGTGCTTCGAAGCCGGTCTGATTCTGGAGCGCGGTGGTCGTAACGGTATCGTTCTGCGTCTGCTGCCTTCTCTGCTGATCAGTGATGAAGAGCTGAAGATCTTCCTGGATAAATTTGAGCAGGCACTGCTTGCTGCGGGCGTTCGCCCGGCGTAACCGGAGTTATTGATTACGATGTCTGATTCAAACCCAATTTTGTTCTCCTCTGCGCAGAGCATTGAAGCTTACCAGCAGGCGATTGAACAAAGCACTCAGGCTGTGATGCAGTGGCTGAAACAGCCTGAGATGTACCAGGGCAAAACGGTCGCGGAACTGCGCGACCGTATTAAGCTGGATTTCAACCCGAAAGGGCTGGGCAACGAAGCGGCGATTGAACGCGCCGTGGAGTTCTTCCTGAAAGACAGCCTGTCCGTTCATCACCCGCAGTGTGTGGCGCACCTGCACTGCCCAAGCCTGGTCGTAAGCCAGGCGGCGGAAGTGCTGATCAACGCCACTAACCAGAGTATGGACTCCTGGGATCAAAGCCCGTCCGCAACCATCATCGAGATCAAACTGATCGAGTGGCTGCGTACCCGCGTGGGTTATCAGGCTGGTGACGCCGGTGTCTTCACCAGCGGCGGAACCCAGAGCAACCTGATGGGCCTGATGCTGGCGCGCGATGCGTTCTTTGCGCGTCAGGGTCACTCCGTTCAGCAGGACGGTCTGGTGGGCGATCTGCGTAAGATCCGCGTACTGTGCTCTGAAAACGCGCACTTCTCCGTGCAGAAAAACATGGCGCTGATGGGTCTGGGCTACCAGTCCGTGGTGCAGGTGAAAACGGACGAATTCTCCCGCATGGATCTGACCGATCTGGCGGCGAAAATCGAACAGTGCAATGCGAACGGCGAGCAGATTCTGGCGATCGTCGCAACGGCAGGTACCACCGATGCCGGTGCTATCGATCCGCTGCGCGCCATTGCTGAACTGGCGGCGAAGCAGAACATCTGGGTACACGTTGATGCGGCCTGGGGCGGCGCGCTGCTGATGTCTGAGCAGTATCGTCACTACCTGGACGGCATTGAGCTGGTGGATTCCGTCACCCTGGACTTCCACAAGCAGTTCTTCCAGACCATCAGCTGCGGCGCGTTCCTGCTGAAAGAAGCGCGCCACTATGAGCTGATGCGCTATCAGGCGGCTTACCTGAACTCTGAGTTCGACGAAGAAGCCGGCGTGCCGAACCTGGTCTCCAAATCTCTGCAGACGACCCGTCGTTTCGACGCGCTGAAGCTGTGGATGAGCCTGGAAGCGCTGGGTCAGGAGCAATACGCGGCGATCATCGATCACGGCGTGACCCTGGCACAGCAGGTTGCGGCGTACGTGAAAGCGCAGCCTGCGCTGGAACTGGTTATGCAGCCGCAGCTGGCAAGCGTGCTGTTCCGCTTCCGTGGCGAGGTGCAGGCAGATGATGCCGGTATCGCTCTGCTGAACCAGAAAATTGGTGATGCGCTGCTGGAATCCGGCCGTGCAAACGTCGGCGTGACCGAGCATAACGGCGTGACCTGCCTGAAGCTGACGCTGCTGAACCCAACCGTGACGCTGGAAGATATCAAAATCCTGCTGTCTCTGGTTGAGCGCACCGCGCAGGAAGTTCTGGCTAAGTAATATAAAACCCCTCTCCCGCCGGGAGAGGGGTTATTCTTATAAGCCCGCCCACCACATCCTGATTTTTAATCCCCAGTAGCTCGTCCAGCCCGTTGTGGTACTGACCACGTTCCCCTTCGATACAATGACTAACGTCGGCGTCACGCTCACCTGCCACGCCTGCGACAGCGCACCGTTTTCATCGTTTATCACCGGCATTTTAAGCTGTTTCTTGTCAACCCAGCGTGCAAGCTTTGCGTTATCACCAGAGCGCATGGCGATACTCACCACGTTCCCGCCCTCTTCTGCCAGTAGATTAACCGCAGGCGTCGTGTAGCGGCAAATGCTGCACCAGGTCGCCCAGACGTAGATCAGCAGCGGACGCTCCTGGCTGAGCGCCGCAATATCATGCATTTTTCCGTCGATGCTCGTCATCGGCGTTGCACTAAAACTGGCGGGGAGTGTCGGTTTTCGGTATTGATCAACTCCCCACGCCACGGCCAGCGTCAGCAGAACGAGTATTACCCCTTCCCGCGCCCAGCGGCGCAGTCGATTGATTTTGCGGTTATCCATTGTGACCTCGTGTTTTAACGAAGGTCATCTTAACGGGCAATACACCATCACGCTGTAAAGAAATGTCGCGTCAGGGTTACTCCCGGGTATAGCCATAGTCGTAAGCGCTATACCCGGAGTTGTAATAGAGCGCCGCCGATTTCACAATGTCATTGAGGATCACGCCATTCACCTTTACGTTCATCCGTTCCATACGCTTAAGGCTGGTCTCGATCTCTTTCACGCTGGTTTTACCAAAGCGGGCGACCAGCAGCGTAGTGGCTGCTGCTCTGGCGATCAGCAAAGCATCCGTCACGGCAAGCACAGGTGGAGTGTCGATAATCACGATGTCATACCCTTTTTCAATCTGCGCCATCACATCCTGGAAGCGTTCACTCATGAGCAGGTCAACGGGATGCGTAGGTTGGGGTCCGCAGGTCAGTACATCAAAACCGCCTTTCTCAAAGCGTTGAACCGCCTCCTGCCACTCAACGGTTCCGTCGAGCACGCAGGACAACCCCCGATGATTGTTCAGCCTGAACACATTGTGGACATACCCTTTACGCATATCCGCATCAATAAACAGCACCCGCTGTCCGGCCTGTGCCACAATCGACGCCAGTGAAGTACTGACCAGCGTCTTTCCGCAATCCTGCGTGGGGCCAGACACCACGACAACCCGGTTTGCGGTATCCATCATGGTAAAATGCAAACTGGTGCGCAGCCCACGCATCGCCTCGACAAACGTATCAGCCGGACGGTCAATGGGCAGGAAAGGCACGTTGGATATCCTATGCTTCCAGTGGGAAGTAAACAGGTTTCTCCTGCGCAGGTGCGTTTTTTTCCATAACCATACCGAGCGCGGAAGCGTTACCAGCAGCGGCATCCCGAACTCTTCCAGTTGTTCTGACGACGTAATGCCCCGCTTGAAGGCGGAACGCACTAAAACTGTTCCGGCAGAGAGGAGCAGCCCTATCATCATACCAAACAGAATGATGAGGGCTTTGCGCGGTTTGACAGGGGCAGGCTGCGTCACCGCCGGGTCTATGATCCGCACATTCCCGATAGCGCTGGAGCGCGAGATGCTCAGCTCTTGCTGACGCGTCAGCAACTGCATGTATACGGCGCGCCCGGATTCAACATCACGACTCAGGCGTAATATTTCCTGCTGCGTGGATGGCATGGAGGAGACGCGGCTATACAGGCGCGCGCGTTCCCGCTCAAGCGTTTGTTTTTTCTCCAGTAAAGCACGGTAGGTGGGATGGCCCTTTTTGAACAGCTGGGATACTTCTGCCTCGCGAAACGTCAGCTCGTTAAGCTGATTTTCCACGTTAACCACCTGATCAAGAACCGACTTTGCCTCAAGAGATAAATCGACCGAATCGCTTTGCTCTCGATAAGCATTCAGTCGCGCCTCGGCTTCATCCAGTTCGCGACTGATTTTAGGTAACTGATCCTGTAAGAAAGTGAGGCTACGGGAATCTTTAGCTTCCTGGCGCGCAATGTTCTGGCTGAGAAAATTTTCGGCAATCGTATTAAGTACCGTAGCGGTCTTGCCGGGATCGTCACCCGTTAACGTTAAGGCGATCATTCCACTCTGTTTCGACGACTCCACAACCGTCAGTCTGCTCTGAATGGCGTTGATGGCCTCAAGCCTGGTAACGATGTTGAGGGTAAACTGGGTTCCCGGTGCCGCATTGAGGGAGGTCACCAGAAGAGAGACGCCCTCTTTAAGCAGCGCTTTTCCAACAACGCCTTCTGCCTCAAGCGTTTGTCCCTCAAGACGATATCGCCCTTGCTCGAGAACAGTGAGTAAAAGCGTTTGTGGATCCCCCTCCACAGACGGAATATTCAGCGAGCCAATCGTGATTTCAGCGGGGTTGCGCCCCTGCACATGCTCCCAGAAAGCTCCAATGACGGGGAACAAGCGCCTATTAACCTCGTAGGTCAGCCCTAACCGATCAACGGTCTGTCCGAGGACCATCCGTGATTTAAGGAGTAAAAGTTCTGGAGCGACATCGGGTGAGAGATCGGATCTGAGCGAGGTCAGGTTCTTGAGCAGCGCGTTGCCCTGCTTCGCTTCGACCTGCACCAGGGCATCAGCCTGATAAACCGGCGTGACGCTGAAGGCGTAGATCCCCGCACATACCGTGAACAGAAGCGTAACACACGCGATCATTACCCGGTGATCGAACATCTCAGCAAGCAACTGAATGAGATCCATTTCGTTATTCTGCGGTGTCGCAGCACTATATTTGTCTGATTTAGAAGACGACATTACGGCTTCATTCCTTGTTAACTCAAACGACGAGCCCATTCCTGACTGGCTTTCCCCAATTGCCCGAAAACATATTCAAAGGCTTCACGGCTTTTGCGATACGGGTCGGGAATGACCTGGGTTTCCAGCCATTGTCCAAATAGCAGCGATTTTCCCCGGTTCTCCGGGGCCATTGTGGCAATAAAACGAAGGTGTTCCGGCTCCATCACCAGAATCAAGTCGGACTGTTGCAACAGACTGCACGTCACCCTGCGGGCAACGTGCCCCTCCAGCGAAAGGCCGTGACGCAAGGCCACAGCCTGCGCACTCGCATCCGCAGGGCGTCCTTCTAGTCCGAAAATACCTGCAGAGGTGACCTGCCTGCCGGGTAATTGCTGACGCAATAGCCGCTCACCAATGGGTGAGCGGCAAATATTGCCGGTGCAGACCACTAAGATTGAATGGAACATGACTACGGCCACGATCGGATGTTACGAACGGTTTCGGTCAGGTCATGTACGCCGCTGATGGTGGGCACCAGTTGGGAGATCACGCGATTCCAGCGCGATAGCGGTGCCGTGGTGACGTAGACAATGTCATACGGCTCAAGCTGGAATTCCGTACCCAGCACCATGGCTGAAGCATCTTCCGCATTCAGCTGATAGATATTGGCGATTTTGTCGGTATCACCTTTTTTCGATACCTGGCGAATAACAAAAATGCCGGTTGCATCGGCCATATTTTGGTTAAGCCCCCCGGCATTGCCCAGGGCCTCGGCCAACGTCATGCCGCTACGATCCATCTTAAGGGTGCTCTGTTTCACCACCTCGCCCATTACGAACACTTTCAGCGCGTCGTTCCGGGGAACAAACAGGATATCGCCAGGATAAAGCAGCTTATTTTGGGTCAAATCGCCATGCTGCATCAGGGCATAGAGTGAGAGGTGGGCGTCCTGTCCATTGTGTGTGAGTACGACGTTACGCCAGTCGGCATCCGCCGAGAGCCCACCCGCGGCGTTAATCGCATCCATCACCGTCAGCGGAATATTGGTTATCGGCTGTTGACCCGATTTTTCCACCTCTCCGGTGACGTAGGCTTTTTGTGAACGGAAGGAGGCTACGCTGACGTCCACCTGCGGGCTCTCAATGACGCTATCCAGTCGAGCCGTAATCTCTTCACGTACCTGTGAAACCGTTTTTCCTGCCACCCGCAGTTTACCGACATAGGGATAAAAGAGCGTACCGTCAGCGTTGACCCAGTTGCCTGTATCGCTCGCGCTACGATATTGTCCTGCGGGCGTTGTTAATTCAGGGTGATCCCAGACGGTGACCGTCAGGATGTCGCCTGCACCAATACGGTATTCCCAGTTTTTGATCTGCTTGTCCAGATTAGGATTTGCCTGAGATTTCGACACGGGCGGGCGCAGTTTTTCAATCCACTCCGGCGTCAGCGGAAAAATTTCCACGCGCTTATCAAGCTGATAATTTGCCTCTTTCGCCGAAATAACTTTCTTACCTGACACACTTAAGTTCTGACCAGGTGAAAAAACACACCCTGTTAACTGACTAATACTGAGAAATAACAGCGAAAATGCAGTTGTACTTTTCATTAATATAAATATTTCTTTTTAACGTTGCGTTTATCGTTAAGCCTGTAAAAAGACCCAATCCAACCCCATGAAATGTAATCAATTATGCTTATGAGAGATGAACTTCCTGCCCTTATAAAACACACCTCACCCGCGCTTTAAAAAACAGATCCTATACTCGACCTGGTTAAAAAAACGGATGTCAGCACGCTTCATCCGGAGGCAATATTAAATGCTCTTCCGAGAGAAAGCATTCGCCTCGCTTTCTAACTTTGATATGGAAAGTTATTTTCAGAATTAATTAATGAAATGATAAATATTAAAAATATAATGCATCGACAATATTCCCGACACTGATAAACATCACGCAATTGGGCTACACAAAACCGTCCACTTTTGTTACATTTTTTTTCAAACATACCCTGCGTTGATACTTAAAATGGACTGTCTGCTTCGCTTTCGACGTCCCGCAGACGAAAAGTATCTGTAACGATATCACTGGAGAAAAAATGGCTAAGCGTAAACTGCTGCTTCTGGGTGTATTACTGTCTCTGGCGGGATCCGCATTCTCTGCCCCGCAAACGGCCGCTGCACCCTCCGGCATCAAGGCCTATGAAGAACAAGAGTTCATCGCTGACTTCACGAAATTCAAGATTGGCGACACGGCGCCGGCGCAGTATCAAACGCCGGAGTACACCATCAAACAGTACCAGCTGCGTAACCTGCCGGCTCCGGATGCCGGAACCCACTGGACCTACATGGGCGAGAACTACGTGCTGATCGGCGATGCGGACGGCAAAATCTACAAAGCCTATAACGGAGATATTTTCTATCACCGCTAAGACCATTCTGATCCGCCCCTGGCAGGAAAGCGATCGTCCTTTCCTGCGCACGCTCTTTCTCCACGCCCGGCGTGAGGCCTGGCCATGGCTGGACAGTTCAGACTGGAAGCTTGAAGACTTTGACGCGGCCACCCGTGACGAAGTGATTTGGGTTGCCACGCAGAACGGCCATCGCCTGGGCTTTGCCTCCGTCTGGGCGAACGATAATTTTCTGCACAACCTCTTTGTTGACCCGCAGTATCAAAGCCACGGCGTCGGGAAAATGCTTCTGGAACAGGTGCAGAAGACGTTTACCAGTACAGGTTCGCTTAAGTGTCTGGTGAAGAATGCGCGGGCTGTCGCGTTTTACCAGCGGCACGGCTGGCACATTGAGGCGACGGGGGATTCTCCGGAGGGAGAGTATTATTTGATGCACTATCGGCTTGGGTAAAGTCAGGTGGCGCTTCGCTTACCTGACCTACAAAACCGTATTTCGTAGGCCGGGTAAGGCGAAGCCGCCACCCGGCACTAAGCGAAGAGGTATTACACCGCGCGGAACGCGATTTCGCCCGGGATGACTTCGCCCTGCCAGTAAAGCTGCGCCGCAACGCGTCCCGCCAGCTGACGATACATCTCTGCAAATTCGCTGTCCGGACGGCTGACGACCGTCGGCTTGCCGCTGTCCAGATCTTCACGCAGGGTAATGTGCAGCGGCATCTGTCCCAGCAGTTGGGTGTGATACTTCGCAGCCAGTTTTTCTGCCCCGCCCGTACCGAAGATAGGTTCATGGTGACCGCAGTTGCTGCAGATGTGCATGCTCATGTTCTCAACGATACCGAGCACCGGCACTTCCACCTTCTCGAACATCACGATGCCTTTTTTGGCGTCGATCAGCGCGATATCCTGCGGCGTGGTCACCACAACGGCACCCGTCACCGGAATGTTCTGCGCCAGCGTGAGCTGGATGTCACCGGTCCCCGGCGGCATGTCCAGCACCAGATAATCCAGATCCGGCCACATCGTCTCCTGCAGCATCTGCAGCAGCGCTTTGCTGGCCATCGGGCCGCGCCAGACCATGGCGTTATCGTCAGTCACCAGGTAACCGATGGAGTTGGTCGCCAGACCGTGCGCCATGATCGGCGCCATGTGGGTGCCGTCCGGTGAGGTTGGACGCTGGTTTTCCGCGCCCAGCATGTTTGGAATAGACGGGCCGTAGATGTCGGCATCCAGAATACCGACCTTTGCCCCTTCCGCTGCCAGCGCCAGCGCCAGGTTTACGGCAGTAGAGGATTTCCCCACCCCGCCCTTGCCCGAGCTGACCGCAATGATGTTTTTCACGCCGTTGACGCCAGGCTGGTTTTTCACGCGCTTCAGCGTGGCGATGCTGTGGCTCAGCTTCCAGTCGATCGCCTTCGCGCCGGTAATGCGCAGCAGCTCGGCGCTGGTCTGCTCTTTCAGCGCGTCAAAGGCGCTGGTCCAGACGAACGGCATCTGCAGCTCAACGTGCAGCGTGTCGTCCAGCCAGGCAACGTGGTGTAACGCTTTCAGCGTAGTGAGATTGTGCTTCAGGGTTGGATGCTGAAAGTTAGCCAGCGTCCCGGCGACCATTGCTCGTAAGGCTTCCGGTGATTTGGCCTGGGATTGAGAACTCATCCCGACTCCTTTGTTCTTGTGAATAAGACCTTAGATGAACAAGTTTACCTGAAAGGCCGTGGTTTGTGCTTACTTAATAATGCCCCTTTTGGTAATATCAAAAACCCTTTTCACAGTTAAAAGAAGTAATGCCTACTATGACTCAAGTCGCGAAAAAAATTCTGGTAACGTGCGCACTGCCGTACGCCAACGGCTCAATCCACCTCGGCCACATGCTGGAGCATATCCAGGCTGATGTCTGGGTCCGTTACCAGCGAATGCGCGGCCACGAGGTTAACTTCATCTGTGCGGACGATGCCCACGGCACGCCGATCATGCTGAAAGCGCAGCAGCTGGGGATCTCCCCGGAGCAGATGATTGCCGAAATGAGTCAGGAGCATCAGACCGATTTTGCTGGCTTTGACATCAGCTATGACAACTATCACTCCACGCACAGCGACGAAAACCGCGAGCTGTCGGAGCTGATCTACACCCGTCTGAAAGAGAACGGTTTTATCAAAAACCGCACCATCTCTCAGCTGTACGATCCGGAAAAAGGCATGTTCCTGCCGGACCGCTTCGTCAAAGGCACCTGTCCAAAATGTAAATCCCCGGACCAGTACGGCGATAACTGCGAAGTGTGCGGCGCGACCTACAGCCCAACCGAGCTTATCGAGCCGAAATCCGTGGTTTCCGGCGCCACGCCTGTGATGCGTGACTCAGAGCACTTCTTCTTCGACCTGCCGTCCTTCAGCGAAATGCTGCAGGCATGGACCCGCAGCGGCGCGCTGCAGGAGCAGGTAGCGAACAAGATGCAGGAGTGGTTCGAATCCGGCCTGCAGCAGTGGGATATCTCCCGCGATGCGCCGTATTTCGGCTTCGAAATCCCGAATGCACCGGGCAAATACTTCTACGTCTGGCTGGACGCGCCAATCGGCTACATGGGCTCCTTCAAGAACCTGTGCGACAAGCGTGGCGACACCGTCAGCTTCGACGAATACTGGAAGAAAGACTCTACCGCCGAGCTGTACCACTTCATCGGCAAAGACATCGTTTACTTCCACAGCCTGTTCTGGCCGGCCATGCTGGAAGGCAGCAACTTCCGCAAGCCAACCAACCTGTTTGTTCACGGCTACGTGACGGTGAACGGCGCCAAGATGTCCAAGTCCCGCGGGACGTTCATCAAGGCCAGCACCTGGCTGAACCACTTCGACGCGGACAGCCTGCGCTACTACTACACCGCGAAGCTCTCTTCCCGCATCGACGATATCGACCTGAACCTGGAAGATTTCGTGCAGCGCGTAAACGCGGACATCGTGAACAAGGTGGTGAACCTGGCGTCCCGTAACGCGGGCTTTATTGCCAAGCGCTTTGACGGCGTGCTTTCTGCCGAACTGGCCGATCCTGAGCTGTATAAAACCTTCACCGATGCCGCCGCTGCGGTTGGCGAAGCCTGGGAAAGCCGTGAATTCGGTAAAGCGATTCGCGAAATCATGGCGCTGGCCGATGTTGCCAACCGCTATGTGGACGAACAGGCTCCGTGGGTGGTCGCGAAACAGGAAGGCCGTGACGCCGACCTGCAGGCGATCTGCACCATGGGTCTGAACATGTTCCGCGTGCTGATGACCTGGCTGAAGCCGGTTCTGCCGCAGCTGGCAGCCCGCGCTGAAGCGTTCCTGAACACCGAACTGACCTGGGATGCTATTCAGCAGCCGCTGCTCGGTCACAAGGTCAACACCTTCAAAGCGCTGTACAACCGCATCGAGATGAAGCAGGTTGAAGCCCTGGTAGAAGCATCCAAAGAAGAAGTGAAGGCGGCTGCGGCACCGGTCACCGGCCCGCTGGCGGACGATCCGATTCAGGAAACCATTACCTTCGATGATTTCGCCAAAGTCGACCTGCGCGTGGCGCTGATCGAGAACGCGGAGTTTGTGGACGGCTCTGACAAGCTGCTGCGCCTGACGCTGGATCTGGGCGGCGAGAAGCGCAACGTCTTCTCCGGCATCCGTTCTGCCTATCCGGACCCGCAGGTGCTGATCGGCCGTCAGACCGTGATGGTCGCCAACCTGGCGCCGCGCAAAATGCGCTTCGGCATCTCTGAGGGGATGGTGATGGCCGCAGGCCCTGGCGGTAAAGATATCTTCCTGTTAAGCCCTGACGAAGGCGCGAAGCCGGGCCAGCAGGTGAAATAACAAAAAAGCCGGAGATTATCTCCGGCTTTTTTTTGCCCGGCGGCGCTACGCCTGCACGGGCCTACGGGTTTTGTAGGCCGGGTAAGGCGAAGCCGCCACCCGGCTAAACATCACGCCTTCGGGTGATGCACCCGGTGGGTCAGCCCGCGCAGGAAATTACGCAGGAACTGGTCGCCGCACTCGCGGTAGTTTTTATGATCCGGTGCGCGCATCATGGCGGTCACTTCCGGCACGGATACGCGGAATTTTTGCTCGGTCATGATCGCCACGATATCGTCCGTTTTCAGCGAGAACGCGATACGCAGCTTTTTCAGCACCGTGTTGTTGTTCACCCGACGCTCCAGCGCCAGCTCTGGCGCGGCAGGATCTTTGCCGCGCTTATCGTAAATCAGGCCGTTCAGGAAGCCCGACAGAATGATATCAGGGCAGCGGACAAACCCCTCTTCGTCTTCTTTGGTCATCCACGTGTCAAAACTGGCAGACGTGGATTCCATGTCGGACAGCGCAAGAATGCGCACCATGTCGTTATTGTTCGCTTTCAGGGTGTAGCGCAGGCTACGAAGAATATCGTTACTTAGCATAGTGCCTTCGAATGTCGATGATGCAATGGCGCGCAGTGTACCAGCTTTACAGCCCAATCGCCTCTTTCAAACTCTTCAGGTAGCGGCGGCTGACCGGGACGGTTTGCCCGGCGCGCAGCACCAGCTCGGCCTGGCCGTTATCTTCCAGGCGGATCTCCTTCAGATGCGCCATATTCACCAGGTACTGGCGGTGACAGCGAATCAGCGGCGTGCGGCTCTCCAGCGTGCGCAGGGTCAGCTCGGTAAACCCTTCGTTCCCTTCCGCGCTGGTAACAAATACCCCGCTCAGGCGGCTGCTGACAAAGGCCACATCATCCATCTGCAGAAGATAGATCCGGCTGTGCCCGGTGCAGGGGATAAACTTCAGCGGCTGCTGGTTCTCCGCCAGCAGCGTGACGTCCTGCACGGTGCGCTCCTGGCGTAAACGGTTGAGCGTTTTATCCAGACGCTTCTCTTCAATCGGCTTGAGTAAATAATCAAACGCATGCTCCTCAAAGGCCTTAACGGCATATTCGTCGAACGCCGTCAGAAACACGATGTAGGGGCGATGGTCCGGGTCAAGCATGCCGACCATCTCCAGCCCGCTGATGCGGGGCATCTGAATGTCGAGGAACAACACGTCCGGGCGCAGCTTGTGCACCGCGCCGATAGCCTCAATGGCGTTGGCGCATTCCCCCACAATCTCAACATCCGGCTGCTCCTGCAGCAGAACGCGCAGGTTTTCCCGTGCCAGCGGCTCGTCATCCACAATCAGCACTCTTAACATGCGTTTTCCTCCAGCGGCAGTCGTAGGGTAATACGGGTAAATCGGTCGGGCTCGCAGGCGACGGTAATGCCACAGTCATCGCCAAAATGGGCGCGCAGGCGTTTATCCACCAGGCTCATCCCTAAACCGCCGGAGGCGGAAGGCTGATAAAGCCCGGCATTATCTTCAATATCCAGCACCAGGTGATGGTTGAATCGGCTGGCGGCAATGGTTATCTCCCCCCTTCCCAGCAGCTGTGATGTACCGTGCTTGATGGCGTTCTCCACAATCGGCTGCAGGGTAAAGGCCGGAAGATGCTGATACGCCAGCTCGTCCGGCACGGAGAGCGACACCTGCAGACGCGACTGGAAACGCGCCTGCTCAATCTGCAGATAGGCATTCACGTGCTCAATCTCATCGGCGAGGGTCACGATCTCCGACGGCCGCTTCAGGTTCTTGCGGAAAAAGGTCGACAGAAACTGCACCAGCTGCGCGGCCTGATCGCTGTCGCGGCGGATCACCGCTTTAAGCGTATTGAGGGCGTTGAACAGGAAATGCGGATTGACCTGCGCATGCAGCAGCTTAATCTCCGACTGCGTCAGCAGGGCTTTCTGCCGCTCATACTGCCCGGCGAGGATTTGCGCGGACAGCAGCTGGGCGATCCCCTCCCCCAGCGTGCGGTTGATGGAGCTGAACAGACGGTTTTTCGCCTCATACAGCTTGATGGTGCCCATCACCCGCTGATTCTCGCCGCGAAGCGGAATCACCAGCGTGGAGCCCAGCTTGCACTGGGGATGCAGCGAACAGCGGTAAGGCACTTCGTTACCGTCGGCATACACCACCTCGCCGGTTTCGATGGCGCGCAGCGTATAGGCTGAGGAGATCGGTTTGCCCGGCAGATGGTGATCGTCGCCCGTACCGGTAAAAGCCAGCAGCTTTTCCCGATCGGTTATCGCCACCGCGCCGATATCCAGCTCCTTGTAGAGCACCTGGGCCACCTTCATGCTGTTCTCTTCGTTGAACCCCTGGCGCAGGATCCCTTCGGTCGAGGCGGCAACCTTCAGCGCCGTGGCGGAAAAGGCCGAGGTGTACTTCTCAAACATGGCGCGCTTGTCGAGCAGAATGCGCATAAACAGCGCCGCGCCCACGGTATTGGTCACCATCATCGGAGCGGCAATGCTGCTGACCAGGTGCAGCGCATCCTCAAACGGACGGGCAATCAGCAGAATGATCGCCATCTGCGCCATTTCGGCCACAAAGGTAATGGCTCCGGCGGTGAGCGGGCTGAAGACTTTATCCGGGCGACCGCGCTTGATCATATAGCTGTGCACCAGGCCGCCGAGGAGCCCTTCAACAATCGTGGAGATCATACAGCTCAGGGCCGTCATCCCCCCCATGGAATAGCGATGCAGCCCCCCGGTTAAACCGACAAGCCCCCCGACGACGGGACCGCCGAGCAGCCCGCCCATCACCGCGCCGATAGCGCGCGTATTGGCAATAGAGTCTTCGATATGAAGACCAAACCAGGTCCCCATAATGCAGAATATGGAAAATACGACGTAGCAGAGGAATTTGTGCGGCAGACGGACGGTGACCTGCATCAGCGGGATAAACAGGCGCGTTTTGCTCATCAGCCAGGCAATGACCAGAAACACGCACATCTGCTGAAGCAACAGCAGCACCAGGTTAAACTCGTACATACTCAAAACCGCACACGCTAAAAAACGCGTAACATACACGGATGCGGCTCAACTTTCTTTGAAGCATCCCAAAAAAGCGCAAAATCGTGCCCGTTATCACACCTTTTTCAGAATATCGCATACGCTTCGCATTCTTTGCGTAAAAAACAATCAATTCTTCCTGGTTCGGCAAAGTGGGTCTACAGTTAAGCTGGGGACGCGTAAGCCAGGGGGCGAATATGGCGCTTTACACGATCGGTGAAGTGGCACTCCTTTGTGATATCAATCCCGTTACCCTACGGGCGTGGCAGCGACGGTATGGATTACTCAAACCGCAGAGGACCGACGGTGGGCATCGCCTTTTTAATGATGACGATATCGACCGCATTCGCGAAATCAAAAGCTGGATCGACAACGGCGTGCAGGTTGGGAAAGTGAAGTCCCTGCTGAGCCACAACGACCCGGATACGCAACATCTCTGGCGCGAACAACAGGAAACCCTGCTGCGGCTCCTGCAGGCGGGCAACCTGCAGCGCCTGCGTGGATGGATAAAAGAGCAGGGTCGCGATTATCCGGCGCAGACGCTGATATCCCATCTTTTCATTCCGCTCCGGCGACGCCTGCAGTGCCAGCAGTCCACCCTGCAGGCGCTGCTCAGCATGCTCGACGGCGTGCTGATCAACTACATTGCCGTCTGCCTTGCCTCAGCGAAGAACAAAGCCGGAAAAGATGCGCTGGTTGTCGGCTGGAACGTACACGATACCACCCGCCTGTGGCTGGAAGCGTGGATTGCCACCCAGAAGGGCTGGCGCGTGGATGTTCTGGCGCACTCGCTGGCGCAGCTCAGACCTGAGTTTTTCGACGGCCAGACCCTGCTGGTCTGGTGTGGCGAAGTGCCGTCCGCCTCGCAGCAACAGCTGCTGACGGAATGGCGTGAAAATGGTTACCCGGTCTATTCCCTTGGTCCGGATGAGCCATAACGGCATTTAATGGTTCATTAACAGCTGCGCTTCACCGTATAATTGTTCCGTTAACAACAGGAGCACATGATGAAGGCAACCAAACTGGCCATTATTACCCTTTTTGTCCTGATGGCCGTAAGCGGTATCGGCGGCGTGATGCTGGCAGGGTACTCGTTTATTGTTCGCGGCGGTGTCGGCTGAGGTACAGCGCCAGCCGCTCAAAAGCGCGATCGACGACGATTGCCGCCAGCGCAACCAGCAGCGCTCCCTGCACAATATACGCCGTATTAAACCCGCTTAAGCCGATAATGATCGGCGTGCCCAGCGTATTAGCGCCGACCGTCGACGCAATGGTCGCCGTCCCGATGTTAATGATGACCGACGTGCGGATCCCGGCAATGATAACCGGTGCCGCTAGCGGCAGTTCAACCTTGGGCAGCCGCTGGCCGCGACTCATCCCCATCCCTTCCGCCACGCTCAGCACGGACGCAGGTACCGCCGCGAGGCCCGCCAGCGTGCCCTGCAGCACCGGCAATACGCCGTACAGAATCAGCGCAATGATGGCAGGCTGTTGGCCAAAGCCCATCACCGGCACCGCTATCGCCAGCACCGCCACCGGGGGAAACGTCTGTCCGATGGCCGCAATCGTCTCCACCAGCGGGCGAAACTCCCGGCCCGCGGGCCGCGTGACCGCGATGCCCGCCCCCACGCCCAGCACAACCGCGATGGCGCTTGAGAGCGCCACCAGCCAGAGATGCGCCAGGGCGAGATTAATGAAGCTCTCCTGCTGATACACCGGCCGCGGCAGCCCGGGAAAGAGACTGTTAAACAGCGCCGCGCTGTGGGGCATCAGAAACAGTAAGCCGACAAAGAGCGCTACCAGCCAGAGAAGCGGATCACGCAGTGCCTTCACGCGTCACCTCCCCGGCCAGCAGATCGCGAAAGTGTAAGGTGCCGCACGGCGCGCCCCGGGCATCCGAAACGGGCAATACTTCGCACTGGCGCGCGACAAACGCGGAGAGCGCATCCCGCAGGCTCATCTGCGCCTGCAGCGGTTCGCCGCTCACCGGCGCCGCCTCCCGACGCATATAGTCGCTCACCGTTCGCAGGGAGAGCAGCCTGACGCCCAACTCGCTGCGGCCAAAAAACTCGCGCACAAAGTCGTTCTTTGGCCAGGTTAACAGCTCAAGCGGCGAGCCCTGCTGCACCACTTCGCCATGATCCATCAGCACCAGATGGTCAGCCAGGCGCAGGGCTTCATCAATATCGTGCGTCACGAGCACGATCGTGCGTCCGAGAATGCGGTGAATGCGGGTCATCTCCGCCTGCAGCGCGCCGCGCGTGACCGGATCCAGCGCGCCGAAGGGTTCGTCCATCAGCAGCACCTGCGGGTTGGCCGCCAGCGCGCGCGCTACGCCCACGCGCTGCTGCTGCCCACCGGAAAGCTGGTGCGGATAGCGGTCGCGCAGCGCGGGCTCTAGCCCCAGCAGAGCCATCAGCTCATCAACACGTTCGGCGATTTTCGTCCGCGACCATTTCTCCAGTTGCAGCACGGTGGCGATGTTCTGCGCCACCGTCCAGTGCGGAAACAGGCCGATGGACTGAATGGCATAGCCCATCCGACGGCGCAGCTCCAGCACCGGCAGGCTGCGGATCTCTTCCCCGGCAAAGCGGATCAGCCCGCTGTCATGCTCCACCAGCCGGTTGATCATCTTCAGGGTGGTGGATTTGCCCGACCCGGAGGTGCCAATCAGCACGGAAAACGCCCCCTCGGCAAAGTTCAGGTTCAGGTGGCTCGCCGCGGGACGACCGGCAAAGGTTTTACTGACATCATGAAATTCAATCATTGGCTCTTCTCCCGAGCAGCGCGAGCCATAAGGCAAACAGTGCATCGACGACCACCGCCAGCGCAATCGTGGGCACTACGCCCAATAACACCAGATCCAGGGCACTGCTCAGCAGCCCCTGGAAGACCAGCGCGCCAAAGCCGCCCGCGCCAATCAGCGCCGCAATCACCGCCATGCCGACGGTCTGGACCGCCACCACCCTCAGGCTGCGCAACAGCAGGGGCAGCGCCAGCGGCAGCTGAATTTTCCAGAAACACTGCCGCGCGCTCATTCCCATCGCATGGGCGCTTTCCAGCACGTCAGGTGCGACCTGACCTAAGCCCGCGACCACGCCGCGTACCAGCGGCAGCAGGGCATACAGCACCAGCGCGATAAGCGCGGGCGTTAATCCCGTTCCGGCTATTCCCAGCATTCCCAGCGCCGGAAACGACTTCACCAGCCCGGCCAGCGGCGCAATCAGCAGGCCAAACAGCGCGACGGAAGGAATGGTCTGGATAACATTGAGCACGGTAAAAACCCCGCCCTGGCGTGAAGGATGGCGATAGCACCACATGCCAAGGGGGATCCCAACCAGAAGCGCCGGAAAGAGCGTACCGAAGAGGATCGTCAGGTGCTGCGCGAGGGCATCATCAAACACCTCCTGACGGTTGGCGTACTCTTTTAACAGCGAGAGGTTGTTCAGCTCCCCGCTGAACAGCAGGAGTAAAGGAATACACCATATCTGCGCATTGAGCACCCATCGCCAGACGGCGCTGGGGATGAGTCGACGAATCGCATCGCTGCAGGCCAGCAGGCAAAGCGCCAGCCACAGCCACAGGCCGCTGCCGATAGTGGTTCTCGCCAGCGGACTTTCCGCCGAGGCCATATGCGTCGCCGCCAGCCCGGCGCTCCAGAACAGGAGAATAAACAGCCCTTCAGAGAGAAGCAGCGTCAGCCACTGGGCCAGGCGTCCCTGCCAGAGCGACAGGATCACCCACGCGCCCAGCGCCGCCGCCAGCCACCCCGGCGTAAACGGCCAGACCTGCCAGAGCGCTTTGCCCTCCCCCGACATCAGGCGGTTTGGGGCAACGTTAACAAACGGTAACGCGACCGCCGCGATGGCTACGCAGGCCAGCAGCAGCAGGACGCGGTTATGACATTTTATTGGCACAGCCTTTTCCCGTTACTTCACAAGCCCTTGTTGTTTCAGGAAGTCGGCGGCCACTTTTTTGGCATCCAGCCCCTCGACGGCAATGCTGGCATTCAGCTGCTGCAGCGTTTTTTCATCCAGCTTTTCGAAGACCGGTTTGAGCCATTCTGCAATGTCCGGGTACGCTTTCAGCACCGCCTCACGCACCACCGGGGTCGGCGCGTAAATTGGCTGTACGCCTTTTGGATCGGTCAGGGTCTGCAGGCCAAGCGCCGCCACCGGGCCGTCGGTACCGTAGGCCATGGCCGCGTTAACGCCGGAAGTTTGCTGTGCCGCCGCTTTGATGGTCACCGCGGTATCCCCACCCGCCAGCGAGAGCAGCTGAGCCTGGTCGAGCTTGAAGTCGTAGGCTTTTTCAAACGCGGGCAGCGCGTCAGGACGCTCGATGAACTCCGCCGACGCCGCAAGCTTAAAGTCGCCCTTCTCTTTCAGGTAGCGGCTGAGATCCGCCAGGGTAGTCAGCTTCCCTTTCTCCGACACGTCCTTGCGCACGGCGATAGTCCAGGTATTGTTGGCCGGCGCCGGGGTCAGCCAAACCAGTTTGTTCTGTTCCGCGTCGAGTTTTTTGACTTTCTCATACCCGGCTTTGGCGTTTTTCCATGCCGGATCGTTTTCATCTTTGAAGAAGAATGCGCCGTTGCCGGTGTATTCCGGGTAGATATCCAGCTCGCCGGAGGTAATCGCGCCGCGCACGACGGGCGTGGTGCCGAGCTGAACTTTATTGACCGTTTTCACGCCGTGGCTTTCCAGCACCTGCAAGATAATATTGCCGAGCAGCGCGCCCTCGGTATCGATCTTCGAACCCACTTTAACCGGCTCCGCCGCCTGTAACGGCAGGCTCAGCGCCGCCAGTAACACCGCAGATCCCAACATCCCCTTTGCAATCGTCATTCCGCTATCCTCATTTTTTTGCTGCCTTTTTCAGAGGCTTGAGAGAAAAGCGTAGCTTAAAACGGCGGAATTAACCGTCAAAATGCCTTTTTAGCATAAGGTAAGACGCCTCCCCCGCAGGACGGGGGGAGGCAAAGGAGGGAAAGGTTACAGCAGCTCGAACTCGCCTTTATTCACGCGGGCGGAGTCCACGCCGATAAAGACGTTAAATTTGCCCGGTTCCGCATCGTATTTCATCTGCTGGTTCCAGAACTTCAGCGCATCCACGTCGATCGGGAAGCTGATGGTTTTGGTTTCCCCCGGCTTCAGGTTGACCTTCTCAAAACCGCGCAGCTGTTTCACCGGACGGCTCATCGACGCGGTGACATCCTGCACGTACATCTGGATCACCGTAGCCCCTTCGCGCTTGCCGGTGTTAGTCACCTCAACGCTGGCGGTCACGTTGCCGTCACGCTTCAGGGTCGGCGCCGACATTTTCACGTCGGAGACCTTGAAGGTGGTGTAGCTCAGGCCGTAACCAAACGGATAGAGCGGGCCGTTAGCTTCGTCGAAGTAGCGAGAGGTGTACTTGTTCGGCTTGTCGGCGTTATACGGGCGACCGGTGTTCAGGTGGCTGTAGTACACCGGGATCTGCCCGACGGAGCGCGGGAAGGACATCGGCAGCTTGCCCGACGGGTTGTAATCGCCAAACAGCACGTCAGCAATAGCGTTACCGCCTTCAGTACCGGCGAACCAGGTTTCCAGAATCGCATCAGCCTGCTGGTCTTCTTTCACCAGCGCCAGCGGACGGCCGTTCATCAGCACCAGCACCAGCGGTTTGCCGGTGGCCTTCAGGGCGGCGATCAGATCGCGCTGGCTTTGCGGAATGGTGATATCGGTACGGCTGGAGGCTTCGTGCGCCATACCCTGCGCTTCCCCCACGACCGCAACAACGACGTCAGACTGCTTCGCGGCGTTCACCGCTTCGTCAATCATCTCCTTCTGCGTGCGCGGATCGACCTTCACCGCTTCCTCGTACTGGTTGAGGAAGGTCACGATGTCTTTATCGTTGGTGACGTTCGCCCCTTTGGCGTAAATCACTTTGGCGTTTTCACCGACGGCACTCTTGATACCGGTCAGCACGGTCACGGACTGGTCAGCCACGCCCGCCGCAGACCAGCTGCCCATGACGTCGCGCTTGCTGTCGGCCAGCGGACCCACCACGGCAATGGTGCCGGATTTTTTCAGCGGCAGCGTGTCGAGGCGGTTCTTCAGCAGCACCAGGCTTTCGCGCGCGACGTCACGCGCCTCTTTGCGGTGCAGGCGGCTTTCGGCATTGGTATCTGCCGGGTCGGAGTCTTTCGGACCCAGGTGGCTGTACGGATCGTTAAACAGCCCCATGTCGTATTTCACGTTCAGCACGTGACGGGTGGCATCGTCCAGCTCCGCCATCGTCACCTTGCCGCTCTTCACCAGCCCCGGCAGATACTTGCTGTAATACTCGTCGCTCATGCTCATGTTGATGCCGGACTTGAGCGCCACGCGCACCGCATCTTCCGGATCGGAGGCGGTACCGTGTTTGATCAGCTCTTTAATCGCACCGTGGTCGGAAACGGTGATGCCCTTAAAGCCCCACTGGTCGCGCAGCACGTCTTTCAGCAGCCAGGAATCAGAGGTTGCAGGCGTGCCGTTCAGCGAGTTCAGCGCCACCATCACCGCGCCGCTGCCCGCATCCAGCCCTGCCTTGTACGGCGGCATGTAGTCGTTGAACAGGCGCTGCGGGCTCATGTCGACGGTGTTGTACTCTTTACCGCCCTCCACCGCGCCGTAGGCCGCAAAGTGTTTGACGCTGGTCATCACCGAGTAGCGGTCCGCGGGACTTTTGCCCTGCATCGCTTCCACCATGGTTTTACCCATCGTGGAGGTTAAATACGTATCTTCACCAAAGCCTTCCGAGCCGCGGCCCCAGCGCGGATCGCGCGAGACGTCCACCATGGGCGCCCAGGTCATGTTCAGCCCGTCGTCCGCCGCTTCATAAGCCGACACGCGCCCGACGGTTTTCACTGCGTCGAGGTTAAAGGAAGACGCTAAGCCGAGGCTGATGGGGAAGACGGTACGCTGGCCGTGCACCACGTCATAGGCAAAGAACAGGGGAATTTTCAGGCGGCTGAGATCCATCACCTGGTCCTGCATCTTGCGGATATCCTGGCGGGTGACGGTATTAAAGATGGCCCCTACCTGCCCGTCTTTGATCATCTCGCGGATGGCCTCTTTCGGATTATCCGGGCCGACGCTGATCAGACGCAGCTGGCCGATTTTCTCATCGACCGTCATTTTCTTGAGCAATTCCGTGACAAACGCGTCCCGCGCTTCAGGCGTGAGCGGGTGATTGCCAAACAAATCCTCTGCCAGCGCAGGTTGCAGCGCCAGGCTGACGGCGACACCTACAGAACATAGCCATTTCATGTCGTTTTACTCTCTCATCAATAACCGCCGGACGATCTCGGCCATACCGTGCGAAAAGCGCAGTGTGCCACAAACCCTCCGATCGTTGCAGGGTTATTCTCTGATTTTTCTCGTGAATACTCGACCGCTTAACAGTTAATCGCGCTATGCTTTACAGCGAGAAATTTGCCCCACCACAAGGAGTGGAAGATGTCTTCTGTTCGAACTGACGATAACAAAACCTTTATTAACGAACTGTCGCGCCTGGTTGGCTCCTCTCACCTGCTTACCGACCCGGCTAAAACCGCCCGCTACCGCAAGGGCTTCCGCTCCGGTCAGGGCGAGGCGCTGGCGGTGGTTTTCCCCGGCACGCTGCTGGAGCTGTGGCGCGTCCTGAGCGCCTGCGTCGCCGCCGACAAGATTATTTTAATGCAGGCGGCCAACACCGGCCTGACCGAAGGCTCCACGCCGAACGGCAACGATTACGATCGTGACATCGTGATTATCAGCACCCTGCGCCTCGACAAGCTGCACCTGCTGGATAAAGGCGAGCAGGTGCTCGCGTTCCCCGGCACCACGCTTTACTCCCTCGAAAAAGCGCTTAAGCCGCTGGGCCGCGAACCGCACTCGGTGATCGGCTCCTCCTGCATTGGCGCCTCGGTGGTCGGTGGGATCTGCAATAACTCTGGCGGCTCGCTGGTGCAGCGCGGCCCCGCCTATACCGAGATGTCCCTGTTTGCCCGTATTGACGAAAACGGCAAGCTGACGCTGGTGAACCACCTGGGAATCGATCTCGGCGTCACGCCAGAACAGATCCTCAGCAAGCTCGACGACGATCGCGTGAAGGATGAAGACGTTCAGCACGACGGTCGCCATGCGCACGATCACGACTACGTGACCCGCGTGCGGGATATCAATGCCGATACGCCGGCGCGCTATAACGCCGACCCGGATCGCCTGTTTGAATCCTCCGGCTGCGCGGGCAAGCTGGCCGTTTTTGCGGTGCGTCTGGACACCTTCCCGGCCGAGAAAAAGCAGCAGGTATTCTACATCGGCACCAACCAGCCTGAGGTTCTGACGGAGATCCGCCGTCATATTCTGGGCGAATTCACCCATCTGCCGGTGGCGGGCGAATACATGCACCGGGACATTTACGACATCGCCGAGCGCTACGGCAAAGACACGTTCCTGATGATCGACAAGCTCGGCACCGACAAAATGCCGTTCTTCTTCACCATGAAGGGCCGTACCGACGCGATGCTGGAGAAAGTGTCGCTGTTCAAACCCCACTTCACCGACCGCTTTATGCAGAAGCTGGGCAACGTTTTCCCGGCGCATCTGCCGGAGAGGATGAAAACCTGGCGCGACAGGTACGAACATCACCTGCTGCTGAAAATGGCCGGAGACGGAATTGCCGAAGCGCAGAGCTGGCTGACCGAATTCTTTAAAACCGCCGAAGGGGATTTCTTTGCCTGTACGCCTGAAGAGGGCAGCAAAGCGTTCCTGCACCGCTTTGCCGCCGCAGGGGCCGCCATCCGATATCAGGCGGTACATTCCGAAGAGGTGGAAGATATTCTGGCGCTCGATATCGCCCTGCGGCGTAACGACACCGAGTGGTTTGAACACCTGCCGCCGGAAATCGACAGCAAGCTGGTGCACAAGCTCTATTACGGCCACTTTATGTGCTATGTCTTCCATCAGGATTACATCGTCAAGAAAGGGGTCGATGCACACGAACTGAAGGAGCAGATGCTCGCCCTTCTGCGTGAACGCGGCGCACAATATCCTGCGGAACACAACGTCGGACATCTTTATAAAGCCCCTGACGCACTTAAGCAGTTTTATCGCGAGAATGACCCTACAAACAGCATGAATCCCGGCATCGGTAAAACAACGCGGAAGAAATACTGGAAAGAGAGCGCAGACGCGGAGCAGCACATAACGCAAACGTCTGATTAATTCCTACAGCCAAATTTGAGAGATTGTTAAGCGCTCCTTAATCGTAATAGAGTAACCGCTTATCGCCGGAGAAACGTTTCTCCGGCCTTCGATAAGAGGAGCAGGCACATCATGTCGGCTATTGATGTTTTATCCGAGACCGAGCTGGAAGTGCGCGACGCCCGTCCCGATGATGTGCATGCCATTGCCGCGATCTATGCCTGGCATGTGCTTCACGGGCGCGCGTCATTTGAAGAAGTCCCCCCGACTATTGACGAAATGCGTCATCGCATGAAAAGCGTGGCGGAGAACGGTTTACCGTGGCTTATCGCGCTGTACCGCGGCATTGTGGTGGGCTACTGCTATGCCACCCCTTACCGACCGCGACACGCCTACCGCTATACCCTGGAAGAGTCGATTTACGTGGATGCCAGCATCACCGGGCGCGGTTTTGGCACGGCACTGATGGATGCGCTGATCGCACGCTGCGAGCAAGGGCCGTGGCGGCAGATGATTGCCGTGGTAGGAGATGGCAATAACAATGCCGGCTCGTTACGTCTGCATAAAAAACATGGCTTCGTGATTGTCGGTCAGCTGCGCAGCGTAGGCTACAAGAAAGGCGACTGGCGGGATACGGTGATTATGCAGCGCCCGCTCAACGATGGTGACTGGACGCTGCCGGAATAAACGCAAAACGGTAACCTGGGTTACCGTTTTTAGTGTTTGTAGGCCGGGTAAGGCAAAGCCGCCACCCGGCGCTGACAGACGGCTCAGTCGTTCTGCGCCGTCGCCATCTGCTCCGCTTTCTGCTTTTTATACGTCAATGCCGCGGCCGGTACAGGCTGCACTTTTCCTGTTTCAATCCAGGTACGCAGGCGGCTCGCATCCGCGAAGTGCGTGTATTTGCCGAAGGCATCCATCACTACCAGCGCCACCGGCTTACCGTTAAATACGGTGCGCATCACCAGACAGTGTCCCGCCGCGTTGGTAAAGCCGGTTTTCGTTAGCTGAATATTCCAGTTATCCCGGTATACCAGATGGTTAGTATTGCGGAACGGCAGCGTATAGGCCGGGTTCGCAAAGGTCGCCATCTCTTCACGGGTGGTACTGAGCTGACCAATCAGCGGGTACTGTTTGCTGGCAATCAGCAGTTTCGTCAGATCGCGCGCCGTGGAGACGTTGTTGATCGACAGACCCGTCGGTTCCACATAGTGCGTATTGTTCATCCCCAGCGCTTTGGCTTTCGCGTTCATCGCGCGGATAAACGCGTCGTAGCCGCCCGGATAGTGGTGCGCCAGGCTCGCCGCAGCGCGGTTTTCAGACGACATCAGCGCCAGCAGCAGCATATTTTTACGGCTGATCTCACTGTTCAGCCGCACGCGGGAGTAGATCCCTTTCATCTCCGGCGTGTGGCTAATATCCACTTTCAGTTTTTCGTCCAGCGGCAGATGGGCATCAAGCACCACCATCGCGGTCATTAATTTGGTAATTGAGGCGATCGGTCGCACCAGGTCCGGATGGCTGGCGTAAATCACCTTATTGGTGTTGAGATCGACAATCATCGCGCTGCCGGACGCAATTTGCGGCTGAGCAGCAGCGGTGGTCACCGCGGGCGTTTTGGCGACGGCCGGTACGACTGCGGACGCACCCAGCAACAGCGCCAGGCTAAGTAAAGAGACTCGGAATTTCAGCATGGTGAGACTTCTGATAATTATTCACGCACGTTATGACGTACACCGCCTGGGTTGTTGGATAAACACAGGCTGGCCTCGGCATCATAGCCGTCAGCGGGCGTTGTCGCCAGAGGATAATCGTGAACGGATGCTGCATTGCTGGCATTTACGCCAGCAATGCAGTGAACTCAGAAGAGACGGTATCCATAACCCCAAAGAATCACCGTCAGTGCCAGTAACGCCTCCAGCACCAGCACCCCGATGGCGAGCGTTGAGCTCGAGAAGCTCAGCCCCTCTTCTTTATTGATATTCAGGAAGGTAGGAACCCCCAGATACAGCAGATAACCGGTGTAAAAGAGGGCAATGGTACCGATCAGCGCGCACAGCCAGACCAGTGGATAAAGCGCAACAATACCGCTTAAGAACAGCGGGGTCGCGACATACCCGGCAAAGACCATACAGTGCGCCAGCGATGGACGCTGCGGATAGTTACGCGCCATCCAGTGAATGACGCGCCCCATGACCGCCACCCCCGCCAGCATCAGGCCATAAAAGACGATGGCAAGATAGAGTCCGGTAAACCAGGAAAGCTGAACCACGGTGCCGTCACCGAAGTTCCAGCCGATTTGTGTCGTTCCGATAAAAGCGCATATTACCGGCACCGCAGCCATCAGCAGCACGTGGTGCGTGTAATGATGCGAGACCGTTTCGTTCTCACTTTTAATGACATGCATTTCACGATCGGGATGGGAGAAAAGTCCCCAGACATGGTTCATAGCGCCCCCTTGTTGTCGGCCCGTCAGCGATACCTTAAGTATAATGCAGGCTTTAGATTATTTTATGTACAGTGGGAAATTTCCGTTGATTTCCCCGCCGTTGATTCAAGGGGTATATGATTAAACGAGGCACGCAGAGGGAGAAAACCGTTACGTAATGGATATTAACGCACTCATTGAGCAATATGGCTATGCCGCGCTGGTCATCGGCAGCGTGGCAGAAGGTGAAACCATCACGCTGTTAGGGGGCGTCGCCGCGCATCAGGGGTTACTGAAGTTCCCGCTGGTTGTTGCCGCGGTCGCGCTGGGCGGGATGATAGGCGATCAGCTGCTCTACTTTCTGGGGCTGCGCTTTGGGCCCACGCTGCTCAAGCGTTTCGCAAAGCATCAGAAGAAAATCCGCCGCGCTCAGCGGCTCATTCAACGTCATCCCTACCTGTTCGTTATTGGCACTCGCTTTATGTATGGCTTTCGCATTATCGGGCCGATACTGATTGGCGCCAGCCATCTGCCGCCTAAAATTTTTCTGCCGCTCAATATTGTGGGCGCGATTGCCTGGGCGCTGATCTTTACGACGCTCGGTTATGTAGGGGGGGAAGTGATTGCGCCCTGGCTGCATAATCTCGACCAGCACCTGAAGCACTGGGCGTGGTTGATTCTGGTGGTTGTGGCGGTGATTGCGGTGCGACTGTGGCTGAAGCACCGTGAAAAGACGCGGGATGAGGAGTGAGTGCGGCCTGATGCCCTCACCCTAACCCTCTCCCACAGGGAGAGGGAACTAAAAATACCCTCTCTCACAGGGAGAGGGGAATCTATCCCTCCGGCTTAAACTGCGGGTTCGCCAGCATAAAGCCCCCGTCGACGATAAACGATTGCCCTGTTGTATAGCTGGCGTCGCTGTCACACAGCCACGCCACCAGGCTGGCAATCTCTTTCGTGTGGCCCGGCCTTGCCAGCGGGATTTCCGGCATGGAGCCTTCCTTCACTTCGCTGTCGTCCATGTCGTTCATCGGCGTGGCAATCGCACCCGGCGCGACGGCGTTCACCAGAATGTTGTGCTTCACCAGCTCCATCGCCATTGATTTGGTTAACCCGCCGAGCGCGTGTTTTGCCGCCGTGTAGGCACTCGCTTGCGGCAGAGGCGTGTGTTCATGCACCGAGGTGATGTTCACAATCCGCCCCCCTTCCCCCTGCTTCACCATCTGCCTTGCGGCTATCTGTGAACAGAGAAACGCACCGTCCACGTCGACGGTGAAAATATTCCGCCAGTCGTCAAACGGCATCTCGAGGAACGGCGCTTTGGTCATCGCCCCTGCATTATTGACCAGCACGTCCAGCCGGCCAAAGCGCGCAATCAGCGTCTCTATGGCCTCAGCGCCTTCCGGCAGCGTGCTTAGATCAAGATGGACAGCCTCCGCGCGCTGCCCCTGCGCTTCGACTTCACGGCAGGTTTCCAGCGCCCCTTTCTCATCCGAGTGCCAGGTGACCCCAATATCAAACCCGCGCTCAGCCAGCATCAGGGCCGTGGTTTTACCGATCCCGGAATCCGATGCGGTCACAATCGCTACTCTGGTCATACTCACCTCCTGAAAAACTGCAAAGAGGTAAGTATAGTTAATGACCTTTTTTAGCCATGATGATAGCCACCGCCCAGCGCGGAGGTCAGCTGCAGCGTGGCGTCCACATACTGCCCCTTCAGCAGCAATCCTTCGAGGTGCTCTTTAAGGGCCGGTATTCTGGCTTCACTGACCCGGGAGCCCGCAACGATCCCCGCGCTGAAACGCGCCTGCGCCAGCGCTACAACCCGTGCCGCATCTTTTTCAACCTGCTGCTGGTGGCTGTTTTTCGCCATGAGCGTTTCGACTTCACTGGCCGTGTGTGCCACCTGATTGACGGCCTCTACCACCGCTTTGTTGTAGTTGGCTACTGAAAGGTTGTTCTGCGCCTGAGCGATATCCAGCCCGGCGTTAAGCCTGCCGCTGTCGAAAATCGGCAGCGTTAGCCCGGCGGTCACGCCCATCTGCTGCGCGGACGAACGGAACAGATCGCTCAGATGGAGGGCATCCTGCTGTAAGAACGCCATCAGGTTCACGTCAGGATAAAACGCCGCTCGGGCGGCCTCCACTTCGCTCATGGAGGCTTCGATATACCAGTGCGCCTCCTGCAGATCCGGACGGCGTGCCAGCAGCTCATAGCCGAGCGTCGACGGTAGCGAGGCTTCCACCGTTGGCAAAGCGTGCCGCGTCAGCTTCACGGAGGAGGCGTTCGTCAGCGCGACCAGGCGCGCCTCAATGGCTTTCATTTTCCCGTTGACTTCGGCCAGCTGCTCTTCGGTTTTGCTGGCGTTGATATCCGTTTCAACGCCCTCCACGGAGGAGGTGATCCCGTGTTGATACAGCTCGCGATCGGCACCGATAATATTGTCCTGCTCATGTTTGATCTCCGCGAGGACCTCCCCCACGGCGGCCTGCGTTTGCCACTCCCAGTAGAGCCGCGCCACGCTGCTGGCCAGCAGCTGACGGGTCTGCTCCAGCTCCGCTTTTTGCGCATTCACTTTGCCAATCCGGGCTTCGACCTGCGCGCGATTTTTTCCCCACAGATCGAGATCCCAGCCTGCCGTCAGGCCAAAGGTGCCGTTGGTGTACCACGGCCCGGTTGTCCCTGCCGCCGGGTCGGTAATGGCAAAGGGCCCCATCAGCCCCTCGGCGGACATTTTCTGACGTTCGGCATCCGCTGAAAAATCAATCTGCGGACCGTCGGCAGCCATAGCCGCTTTGGCCTGGGCTTCCGCAAGCGTAATGCGCTGACGGGCAATCTGCATATCCGGCGCATCGCTTAATGCTTTCGCAATAAGCCCGTTAAGTTCCGGATCGTTATATGCTTTCCACCACTCATTTTTCGGCCAGTCCTGATGATTCAGAACCGTATTCACCGACGCCGCCGTGGTTTGCGTTTTAATGGGAGATACCGTGGCATGTTCAGGCGCACAGGCAGCCAGAATAAAAACGAAGGGAGCACTCAGAGATAAAATAAGAGAACGTTTCATGACGCCATAAACTCAAAAAATAAAGGCGCAAATTACGCTTGATTCTCTTTATTTTTTTAGTAATCCGTGGCAATGCGTAAATTGTCATAGATTTAAATATACGGAAAAGTATTCACCAAAATTATTATTTAAATTGAATTATGCAAATGAAAAATAATCAACCCGACAGGGTGAACATCCCCTGTCAGGTTGATCGCTTTATTAAACTTTCAGCGAAGCGCCTTTTGTCGCAATAACCTCTTTATACCAGTAGAAACTTTTCTTACGGCTGCGCGCCAGCGTGCCTTTCCCGCTGTCATCGCGATCGACGTAAATAAAGCCGTAGCGCTTAGAGAGTTCAGCTTTTGATGCGCTTACCAGATCGATGGGCCCCCAGCTGGTGTAGCCCATCACCTCAACGCCGTCTTCAATGGCTTCCCGCACCTGCACCAGGTGATCGTTGAGATAGCTGATGCGGTAGTCATCCTGCACCGTGCCATCTGCGTCCGGTTTATCCTTCGCCCCGAGCCCATTTTCCACGATAAACAGCGGCTTCTGATAGCGATCCCAGAGCACGTTTAGCAGAGTACGCAGGCCGATGGGGTCAATCTGCCAGCCCCATTCGGAACTGGCCAGATGCGGGTTTGGCACCATGCTCAGGATATTGCCGCGCGCCTGCTGGTTGAGGGCGTCGTCCGCGGTGACGCAGCCCGTCATGTAGTAGCTGAAGGAGATAAAATCGACGGTCGATTTCAGCGCCTCGTGGTCGGCGTCAGTGACCTCTAGCTGAATGCCGTTGTCGCGGAAGAAGCGCTGCATATACCCCGGGTAGGCGCCGCGACACTGCACGTCGCCAAAGAATTGCCACGCGCGGTTTTCCTGCAGCGTCTCCAGAACATCTTCCGGCTTGCAGGTCAGGGGATACATCAGGCCGCCCAGCAGCATGTTGCCGATTCTGGCATCCGGGATAATCTCATGGCAGGCCTTCACCGCCAGCGCGCTGGCCACCAGCTGGTGGTGGATCGCCTGGTACACCTCCCCTTTGCTGCTGGTTTCCGGCAGACCGACGCCGGTCATCGGCGCGTGCAGAGACATATTGATCTCGTTGAAGGTCAGCCACAGCTTGACCTTCTCTTTGTAGCGCGCAAACACGGTACGGGCGTAGCGCTCAAAGAAGCCGATAGTCTGACGGCTGCCCCACCCGCCGTACTGCTTCACCAGCCCCCACGGCATTTCATAGTGCGACAGCGTCACCAGCGGCGTGATGTTGTGCGCGGCCAGCTCGTCAAACAACCGGTCGTAAAACGCCAGCCCCGCCTCGTTCGGCTGCTGCTCGTCACCGTTCGGAAAAATGCGAGTCCAGGCAATGGAGACGCGCAGGCAGCTAAAGCCCATCTCGGCGAACAGCTTGATGTCTTCCGGGTAGCGATGATAGAAGTCGATGGCGACATCCTTGATGCCGCTGTCCCCAGGGACGCGCTCAACTACCGGGCCGAAGACACCCTGCGGCTGAACGTCAGAGGTGGACAGCCCTTTCCCCTCCTCCAGATACGCACCCTCTACCTGATTCGCGGCAACCGCGCCACCCCATAAAAAATCGTCCGGGAAAGTTTTCATCACGTTCTCCTGTTATTGATGACTGACGCTGAGTAACGGCGCACCGGCATTGACGGACGTTGCCGCCACGGTCGCCACCTCGCGATACTCGTCGCTGTTACTGATAATAATCGGGGTCGCCAGGTCGTATCCGGCATCGATAATCGCCTGTCGGTCAAACTCCAGCAGCAGATCGCCGGGCTGCACCTTGTCACCGACCTTCACATGGGCGGTAAACGGCCTGCCGTCGAGCTTCACGGTGTCGATACCCACGTGGATCAACACTTCAATCCCGCTGTTACTGAGCAGGCCGATGGCGTGTTTGGTCTGGAACAGCGAAGCCACCACGCCGGCAAACGGGGCAACCACTTTGTTATCGGAGGGAATAATCGCGGCGCCGCTGCCCAGCAGGCCGCTGGCAAACGTGGTATCCGGCACCTGGTCGAGAGCAAGAACGGTACCGGTCATCGGCGATAGCACATCGTTTTCGCCCGCGGAGACCACATTCTCTGGCGCGGTGTTTCCTGGCATACCGGCGAGCAGCGTCAGGCCGCAGCTCAGCACCAGCGCCACCACCGTGCCGATAATGCCTCCCCACAGCGTGGCGTCCACGCCGCCCGGCGGAATCATCTGGGCGATGGTAAAGATATTGGCGAAGCCGAAGGAGTAAACGTGGGTGTCACTGAAGCCGACAATCGCCCCACCGATAGCGCCAGCCACGCAGCCAAAGATAAACGGACGGCGCAGCGGCAGGTTTACGCCATACACTGCGGGTTCGGTGATACCAAAAATACCTGCCGTCACGGATGAACCGGCCAGCATTTTCTGACGCGCATCGCGGGTACGCAGGAAAATGCCCAGCGCCGCCCCCACCTGGCCAAACACCGCAGGCAAAAGCATGGGCAGCATGGAGTCATGCCCCAGCACCGCCAGGTTGTTGATCATCAGCGGCACCAGCCCCCAGTGCAGGCCAAAAATAACGCAGACCTGCCACAGCGCGCCCATCGCCGCGCCCGCCAGCCACGGTGCCAGAACGTAAATAGTCTGATAGCCGTTCGCCAGCATCTGGCTCAGCCAGGTCGCCAGCGGCCCGATAACGAGGAATGTCAGCGGCACGGTCACGCCCAGACAGATCAGCGGCGCGAAGAAGTTTTTCATCGAGGAAGGCAGCAGCCTGGTGCTCTGTTTTTCCAGCCAGCAGCTGACCCACGCGGCGAGAATAATCGGGATCACCGACGCGCTGTAGTTGAACCACGTGACGGGGATGCCCAAAAAGGCTTCCGATACCGCCCCCGGCTGCTGGCTGACGTTAAATGCCGCAATCATCACCGGATGGGTGAGCGCCCCGCCGATCACCATGGTAATAAACGGGTTGCCGCCGAACTTTTTCCCGGCGGTATAGCCCAGCACCAGCGGGAAGAAGAAAAACAGCGCATCGCTGGCGGCAAACCAGATTTTATACGTGCCGCTCTCGGTCGTGAGCCAGCCGCAGACCACGGCCAGCGCCAGCAGCCCCTTCAGAATACCGGACGCGGCCAGAATGCCGATAAATGGGGTAAAGATCCCGGAGACGATGTCAATCAGGCGGCCCAGCAGGTTCCCCTTTTCGCCCTTCTCTTCCACGACAGGGGCGTCGTCGGTCAGGCCTGCTTCATTGCGCACTGCCTGCCAGACGTCGTGAACGTGGTTGCCAATCACAACCTGAAACTGGCCGCCGCTTTCGACCACCATGATCACGCCCGGGTTTTTCTTGAGCCCTTCCGCATCCGCCCGTTGATTCTCTTTCAGTTTGAAGCGAAGCCGGGTCGCGCAGTGCACAAGACTGACGATGTTCTCTTTTCCGCCAACGTGGCCGAGAATATCCTTCGCTAACGCCTGGTATTCCATCTCGATTTCCTTACATCCGATGCCCGCAGGCACCTGTTGACTGAGTACAAAAATAAAAAAACCCGAGAACGACCTTCTGACGAAGGCCGCGCTCAGGTTTTGCCTGCGTGATGCAGTAACAATCCTGTTTTGAGGCTTAACGCCCCTCTTTTCTCACCCGCTCGATATGAATGGCGAGGAACATAATTTCTTCGGTTGTCAGCTCACGCTGATAGCTTTTGTTCAGGTGCTGTGCGATTTTCTCGGCGCATTTCCACGCTTTCGCGTAGTTGTCTTTGACTGCCGTATGCAGCGAGACATCGTCATCTTCCACCACGGTGCGGGTGAGCATCCGCTGGGCAAAAAACTTCAGGTGGGTGACAAAACGCTGATAGCTGAGCGACTCTTCGTCATACTCAAGCTGCAGCTGATACTTCACCAGCTGCAGGATCTCCTGCATCACCCGCGTCACGTGCATCACCTCCGGCATTTCGCTGTTCAGCTGCGCGGTAACCAGATGCAGCGCGATAAAACCGGCCTCATCCTCCTCCAGTTCGACGTTCAGGCGTCTGGCGATAATGGCCCGCGCCTCCTGCCCTAGTTCGAACTCCTTCGGATACAGCCGTTTAATATCCCACAGCAGCACGTTTTTGATGGCCAACCCGTTCTTCTGCCGCTCAATCGCAAAGTAGCAGTGATCGGTGAGGGTGATATACAAGCTCTCCTGCAGCTTGCCCAGCCGCTGCGCCGCCAGCCCGATGATGCGGTCGCAGGTGGTCATCACCTCCAGCGGAATTTGACTCAGCAGTTCTCCAAGCCGACGCACCAGTTCATCGCTTTGTAACGCAAACACCTTTTCAACCCGCGCGGTATCCAGCGCTTCACCGACGCGCTTCTGAAAGGCCAGCCCACGGCCCATCACCACCTGTTCGCGCCCGCGCTCATCCTGAACAACCACCACGTTATTATTGAGTATCTTGGCGATTTTCATCTGAACCCCAGAAACAAAAAAACCTGACCTCCGGCAGATGCCAGAAAATCAGGTTTTGCCTGCCTAAGCAGTAACAATCCAGTTCTGGCACTCTAACAGTTTCATTCGTAGCCTCAATGCGTCACGCGTCAGAAACGTGACGCGGATCGAACTTGCTACCGTGATATCAGAAGGTCACCACCGTTTTCAGTTCGGTGACCCAGGCATCCTGGGTGCGACTGACCCCGCCGGGATGGTGCCAGTACTGAATGCCCGGCTGCAGTTCAAGCCATGACACCGGACGAAAGCGGTAGTAAAACTCGCCGTTCAGGGAATGGCCCGGCACCGGGTGCCAGGCCGGATTGTTGTAGTCGCTCACGCCGCTCAGGCTGTTCAGGTAACGCTGGTTGCGGGCGTACTGGCTGCTCATATCAATCCAGGTTAAGCCAAAGCCAATCCAGTCTTCCGGTCGCGCATCAAACAGTCCGCGGTAGCGCAGCGAGGCGGCATAAACCTGATGCATGTAGTTAGTGCTCTGATCCGCAAGGCTCATGCTGAACGAGGTGCTCAACCCGCGATTCGGGTCATCCTGATGCTGCGTAAGCTGCTGGTTCAGCCCGGCGTACATGAACCAGGTCCGGTTGTGGGTATCGAATCCGTCCGGGTCCGTCGCGCCCGCCCCGCCGGATTTGCCGCGATAGAGATCGGTTTGCGGCGCGTTGGTAAACACCACGCCCAGGTTGTACGCGCCCGGCAGGCCGTTAATCAGCGGACGCGCTTCGATTTCAACCGGCAGTAAGACCCCTTTGCTGCCCTTCGTCGACCAGCTCCAGGCATGGCTGCGGCTGGCGGCCTGCGGATTCTGCTCCATCACGCCGCCTTTTAAGGTCAGCGTCGGCGTGAGTTTATAGGCAAGCGTGGTGCCCCAGGTGTGCACGTTCCAGTTGTTCCAGGTCAGCGAGTTGGCTGACTTTCCGCCGCACTGGGACAGCAGCTGAAAATCACAGGGGATAATTTGATCGAAGGTTTGCACCTTGTTCATCATCCCGATGCGCCAGGTCAGACGCCGGTCGTCAAAGCTGCGGGCAAAGGTCAGCCAGCCCAGACGGGTAATCGACTGCCCGCCCCAGCTCTCCTGGGTCAGATCGTTGAAGTTGACGCGCGGGTCCTGCACGCGTTTGGTGGTGAGATCGTCATTGTGGTTGCGGTTGACGATGTTCCCCTCGATACGCGCGTCCGGGATACCGGTCCAGCGCTCCAGATCCTGGTTGAAGGTCAGCGCGAACTGGTCAATATAGGCCACGTGGGAGTCGTGGTTATATCCGCCACCGCCGTTCCAGCCAATTTCATTCAGGTATCCGAGATTATAGGTAAAACCGTTATCGTTAAGGATTTTACGTATGCCGAGCATTTCGCCCAGCACAGGCTCCGGCGGAGCTTCAAACCCTAATACCGTACCGTTCCAGTCTTGCGCCATCGACAGCGGGGATATCGCCAATAAGGCGAACGCATAGAGTTTATTTTTATATGCCATGATAACAACCTGTGATTGAGTATTGAGTGCGTAACCGGCCGCAGGAAATTTTTCTATTTCCTGTCACTATTTCTTTTTTTAAAAATCATTAAAAAGCGCTAAGCCAAATATCTCTCCTGCGTAAATGACAGGCAAAAAAAAACCTAAGCGCCCCACAGCGAAAATGCTGTGGAACGCTTAGGTTTTGCCTGTTAACCAGTCACAATCCTGCGTTGAAAACAGTGGCACCTTAACACCGTCGCGCCACGTTGAAAACCTGAACTGTTTTCTGTTTTAAAAAAGTGTGAGCAATTTAACGCTTATTATTTGGACTGAATCACCCGCGCAATATCAGCCGACGTCTGTAAAGTACGAATCTCCTGAAATAATTCCAGCGCTTCCTCGTACTCTTTGCGTAAATAACTCAGCCACTGCTTAATACGCGCGACGTGATACAAACCGGTGTCGCCCTGTTTTTCCAGACGGCTGTATTTTTGCAGCAGCGTGACGACATCTGCCCACGGCATACGCGGTTCGTTATATTTCACCACCCGGCTGAGGTTGGGCACATTCAGCGCGCCGCGGCCGATCATTACCGCATCGCAGCCGGTGGCCTGCAGACAGGCCTGCGCGCTCTCGTAGTCCCAGATTTCGCCGTTGGCGATCACCGGAATGGAGAGGCGTTTGCGGATCTCACCGATCGCCTGCCAGTTTATGCGATCGGCTTTGTAGCCATCTTCTTTAGTGCGGCCATGCACCACCAGCTCGGTGGCCCCGGCCTGCTGCACCGCATCGGCGATCTCGAACTGTCGGGCATCGCTGTCCCACCCCAGGCGCACCTTTACCGTCACCGGCAAATGCGCGGGCACGGCCTCGCGCATGGCTTTCGCGCCGCGGTAAATCAGCTCAGGATCTTTCAGCAACGTCGCCCCGCCGCCGCTGCCGTTCACCAGCTTAGACGGACAGCCGCAGTTGAGATCCACCCCGTAAGAGCCCAGCTCAACCGCGCGGGCGGCGTTTTCCGCCAGCCATTCAGGGTACTGGCCGAGGAGCTGAATCCGCACCAGCGTGCCGGAAGAGGTCCGGCTCTGGTTGTGCAGCTCGGGGCAAAGCCGGAAGAAGGATTTTACCGGCAACAGCATATCGACCACGCGCAAAAACTCCGTCACGCAGAGATCGTAGTCGTTCACCTCGGTCAGAAGCTCGCGCACGAGGGAGTCGAGCACGCCTTCCATTGGGGCCAGTAAAACACGCATAGCAGTACCTGTGAAAAAAGACGCGCTATAGTAGCCGCTCTCTATATCGCTGGGAAGCGCTTCTGTTCAGGCAGAAAGTCACCCGGCGTTGCCCCAACAATGGCGCGAAACGCCGCCGCAAATGCCGCCGGGCCGGAAAACCCCAGCATCCAGGCCACCTGCTTAACCGGGTATCCGTTGGCGAGGAGATCCAGCGAGGCACAAATCCTTGCGCGCTGTCGCCAGGCCCGGAAGCTAAAGCCGGTATCGTTGATAAACGCGCGTGAAAATGTGCGTTCAGACATCGCGGCCCGTTCCGCCAGCCTTTCCAGAGAGAGATCCCAGAGATTGTTGGCAATGATGTCACAGGCCACGCGATGTAAGCGCTCATCCACGGGCATCGGCAGTTCGGCAGAAATCTGCTGCGTCTCGCTGAGGATGTCGAGCAGCAAAACGGCCATGCTGCGCTGGCTTGCCGGCCGGTATTCCGCGCTGAACAGCCCGGCAATCAGCTCTTTGAACAACGCTGTGGCCATAATCACGTGAACCTCGTCTTTCCGCTTAAAAGGCTCGCATTGCGCTATCAGCGCCGGGCTAAACCAGACCGCGCGCAGCTCCGTTGCGGATAACACGCTGTAGGTATGCTCCTGAAAGGGAGGGATCCACAGCGCGCGCTGCGGCGGTATGACCCAGCGTTGGCTGCCGGTTTCGACCAGCATGACTCCTTTGATGGCAAACAAAAGTTGTCCCTGCGAATGCTGGTGAGGCGGATCGATTTCGCCGCGCGTATAGCGAATTGCCCCTCTTGACCATCCGATAGCATCGTCGTGAATTGGCGTTTTATCGATAACGGTTGGCATTTCACATTTCCCCCTTCCTCTTATGATGCTGCTTGTACACGTAACCAGAGAGAGACGCAATGCACATCCATTTTATTATTCATGAACATTTCGAGGCACCTGGCGCCTATGAAATCTGGGGGAAAAGTCGCGGCTGCAGTCTGAGCTACACCAGAGTGTATCAGGGCGATTCGTTACCTGAGGAACTGGAGAACTTAGACCTGCTTATCATCATGGGAGGCCCGCAGTCCCCCGCCACCACGCGTGAGGAATGCCCCTGGTTTGATGCGCAGGCGGAAAAGGCACTCATCAGCCGCGCGATAGAGGCAGGTAAAACGGTGATAGGCGTTTGTCTGGGCTCGCAGCTTATCGGTGAAGCGCTGGGCGCCGCGTTTTGTCATAGCCCGGAAAAAGAGATCGGCACATTTCCCATCAGGCTCACAGATGCAGGTAAGGCGAACCCGCTGTTTGAGGACTTTGGCAGCGTGCTGAACGTCGGTCACTGGCATAACGATATGCCTGGGTTGACGCCGCAGGCTAAAGTTCTGGCTTACAGCGAGGGCTGTCCCCGCCAGATCGTGCAGTACAGCGAACGGGTTTACGGTTTCCAGTGCCATATGGAGCTGACGCCGGAGGTGGTAGAGTTGCTGATTGAGCATTCGCAGAATGACCTCCGCCGTGCGGGTGAATTCCGTTTTGTCGAAACGGCGGAAAAACTCCGTTCGCACGATTATCGCGAAATGAACCAGGTGCTGTTTTCTTTTCTCGATAAACTGACCGCCTGACGCTGATGCCTTCTCTGGCGCGTTACTTCGCCAGCGCAATCCCTTTCCTCTAAACTGTAGCCTGCACCAGTAAGGTCATACCGGACGTTCCATTCCGGAATGTCTGGTATGCTCAAAATTCATGATGTGATCCGTGGCACATTTTTAGGTTTAATTGTATGATGAATGCGTTTCAGCAAGGACTATCACCATGAGCAAATCATTGAACATTATCTGGCAATATCTGCGCGCATTCGTCCTGATTTACGCCTGCCTGTATGCCGGGATTTTCATCGCGTCGCTGCTGCCCATCACCATTCCCGGCAGCATTATCGGCATGCTGATCCTCTTCGTGCTGCTGGCGCTGCAAATCCTGCCTGCAAAGTGGGTCAATCCCGGCTGCTTCGTCCTCATTCGCTATATGGCGCTGCTTTTCGTGCCTATCGGCGTCGGGGTCATGCAGTATTTTGATTTGCTCAAAGCCCAGTTCGGCCCGATTGTTGTTTCCTGCGCGGTGAGTACGCTGGTGGTTTTCCTGGTGGTGAGCTGGAGTTCACATCTGGTGCATGGCGAACGTAACGTGATTGGGGAGAAAACAAAAAAATGATGGACAATATCTGGTGGTCCCTGCCGCTCACCCTTGCAGTCTTTTTCGCCGCACGTAAACTTGCCGCGCGTTTCAAAATGCCCTTGCTGAACCCCCTGCTGGTGGCGATGGTGGTGATTATTCCGTTCCTGCTGCTCACCGGCATTCCTTACGAACGCTACTTTGCCGGCAGCAAAATCTTAAACGACCTGCTGCAACCCGCCGTCGTGGCGCTGGCGTTTCCTTTATATGAGCAACTGCACCAGATCCGCGCCCGCTGGAAATCCATCATTACCATCTGTTTTGTGGGTAGCCTGGTGGCGATGATCACCGGCACGTCGGTGGCGCTGCTGATGGGCGCTTCCCCACAGATTGCGGCGTCAATCCTGCCTAAATCGGTGACCACGCCTATCGCGATGGCGGTTGGGGGCAGCCTCGGCGGCATTCCGGCCATCAGCGCGATGTGCGTCATTTTCGTCGGTATTCTCGGCGCGGTGTTTGGCCACACCCTGCTGAACGCGATGCGTATTCATACTAAGGCGGCACGGGGGCTCTCGATGGGCACCGCCTCGCACGCGCTGGGTACTGCCCGCTGCGCGGAGCTGGATTATCAGGAAGGGGCGTTTAGCTCCCTGGCGCTGGTGATCTGCGGGATTATTACCTCCCTGCTGGCCCCGTTCATTTTCCCGCTGATTCTGGCAGTGATGGGCTAAAATTTGCGATGCGTCGCGCAAATTTCATTTTGATTTCATAAGTTGCATGCATAATGAGAAGTGGATCACATATAAAGCCCTGACGGCTCCGTAAACTACCGATCCATTAACCTTTATGAGGCAAACGCCATGCACCCACGTTTTCAAGCTGCTTTCGCCCAGCTTGCAGAGAATTTGCAGTCAGCCCTTGCTCCCGTTCTGGCAGATGCGCACTTCCCCGCCCTGCTGACCGCGGAGCAGGTCACGATGCTGAAACAGGCAACGGGACTGGACGAAGACGCGCTGGCTTTCGCACTGCTTCCTCTGGCTGCCGCCTGCGCGCGGGCCGATCTCTCCCACTTCAACGTCGGGGCCATTGCGCGCGGCGTCAGCGGCACCTGGTACTTCGGCGGCAACATGGAGTTCCTGGGCGCAACCATGCAGCAAACCGTTCACGCCGAGCAGAGCGCCATCAGCCACGCCTGGCTGCGCGGTGAAAAAGCGCTGAGCGCCATTACCGTGAACTACACCCCCTGCGGCCACTGCCGTCAGTTTATGAACGAGCTGAACAGCGGGCTGCAGCTGCGCATCAACCTGCCGGGCCGCGCGCCGCACACGCTGGCGGATTACCTGCCGGACGCGTTTGGCCCGAAAGATCTGGAGATCAAAACCCTGCTGATGGACGAGCAGGACCACGGTTTCGCCCTGTCCGGCGATGACCTGAGCCAGGCCGCGATTACCGCCGCCAACAAGAGCCACACGCCGTACAGCAGGTCCCCGAGCGGCGTGGCGCTGCAGTGTCGCGATGGCCGCATCTTCATCGGCAGCTATGCGGAAAACGCCGCGTTTAACCCAACGCTGCCGCCGCTGCAGGGCGCACTCAACCTGCTGAGCCTGAACGGCTATGATTATCCTGACATTCAGCGCGCCATTCTGGCAGAAATTGCCGATGCGCCGCTGATTCAGTGGGATGCCACTGCCGCAACGCTTAAAGCGCTGGGCTGTACAACGATTGACCGCGTGCTGCTGGCGTAACCCTTCCGGCGGGCAGAAATGCCCGCCAGTTTGTTGAAAAACCCCTCAGTTGAGTCGCTGTTTCTTGCGCTAACCAGGCGGGTAAAGTAGCCTGAGTTAAATTTCACCTTCGGTACGAGCCATCTGCATGTTAAAGCGCGTTTTTTACAGCCTGTCTGTCCTGGTCGGCATACTGCTGTTGATCGTGCTCGGCCTCGACCGCTGGATGAGCTGGAAAACCGCCCCCTATATCTTTGACGACCTGCAGGACCTGCCCTATCGTCAGGTTGGGGTGGTGCTCGGCACCGCCAAGTATTACCGCACCGGCGTCATCAACCAGTATTACCGTTACCGCATTCAGGGCGCGCTGAACGCCTACAACAGCGGCAAGGTGAACTACCTGCTGCTGAGCGGCGATAACGCCCTGCAAAGCTATAACGAACCGGTGACGATGCGTAAGGACCTGATTGCCGCGGGCGTGGATCCTGCCGATATCGTGCTCGACTACGCGGGCTTCCGCACCCTGGACTCCATCGTCCGCACGCGCAAGGTCTTCGACACCAACGACTTCATCATCATCACCCAGCGCTTCCACTGCGAGCGCGCGCTGTTTATCGCCCTGCACATGGGCATTCAGGCGCAGTGCTACGCGGTGCCGTCGCCAAAAGATATGCTGAGCGTGCGCGTCCGCGAGTTCGGCGCCCGCTTTGGTGCCCTGGCCGATCTGTATATCTTTAAGCGCGAACCGCGCTTTTTAGGCCCGCTGGTACCGATTCCGGCGATGCACGAAGTGCCGGAAGACGCGCAGGGTTATCCGGCCGTCACGCCCGAGCAGCTGCTGGATATGCAGAAAAAAGAGAAATAACAGAGCCGCCTTTATACTTTCTTTACGCCGGGCCTGACGCTTTTTATCTCCCCTTTACGTCGGCTCTTTTAAGCTGAGTTCATTGCCGCTACGGCTTCATTGAAGAATGACTATGAACTCGATAATGAATGCGTTTTTCCTCAAAAGTCTCCGTCCGTACTTTAACTTTCCCGGCTTATCACTCCCTGGCGCACTTAATTCTGGCCTCTGGCTGGATGAAAAAATTGACGCCCTGCAGCACAACGTTGCCGTGGAAGTGGCCGATTATCTGGAACGTTACCCGCAAACGAAACATGTTGACGTTTACCTGAACGATATCAACGGCACGATGCGCGGCAAGCGCCTCTCGGTAGAGAGCATGCTGAGCCTGGAAAAAGGCTGTTATTTTCCGCTTTCCGTCTACTCAATGGACCAGAAGGGAAACATCGCCGCCCCGCTTTATGATGAACCCGATCGGCTGTGCGTCCCGGTCGCCGGTTCTCTACGCCCCTGTCCGCAGGATCCAGAGCACACCGCGCAGATCCTGCTGACGATGAAGGACAGCGACGGTAACCCCTGCCCGCTTGAGCCGCGCGCGATACTGCAGAACGTCGTGGCCCGCTTCCACCAGCACGGCCTCTTCCCGGTTATTGCCCCGGAAATCGAGTTCTATCTGACGGGACAAGGCGATCGCGATCCGCAAAATCAGGGCTGTTTTCACATGGATACCTCGTCGGCGCATACGGCGCTGTTTGACGAGCTGGAACAGCTGGCGCACCTGCAGCGCATCCCGCTGTCAGGGGTGGTAGCGGAAGCCGAGTCCGGACAGTACGAATTAAACCTGAAGCACAGCCAGCGCGTCGTAGAGGTCTGTGATAACGTGCTGGCCCTCCGCCGCCTGACCCGCTATGTCGCTGAAAAGCACGGTCTTCAGGCCAACTTTATGGCTAAGCCGTTCAGCCAGCTCTCCGGCAGCGGTTTGCACATCCATTTCAGCCTGAACGATAGCCGTGGCGAGAACGTTTTTGCCTCGCCGGTGAACGCGCTGAGCAGCATGATGCGCTTGTGCATCGCGGGCCAGCTGGCGCTGATGCCCGCCTCCGTCGCCATTCTCGCGCCGGGGGTCAACGCGTTTCGTCGCCTGCGTAAAAACCTGACGGAACCCGTCTTTAACTCCTGGGGCTATAACACCCGCTCCGCCGCCTTGCGTATTCCCTGCTCGGATGAGAGCAACCGTCGCATTGAGTACCGGCTGGCCGGGGCCGATGCGAATCCGTATTTGGTCACAGCCACTATCCTGACAGGCATGCTGTACGGGCTGGAACATATCGACGAGGGGGATCTCCCTGAGCCGCAGCACGACCAACCCGAACTGCCGCTGTTCCAGCAGGAGGCGATTGAGGCCTTTGCCTGCTGTCAGTATCTCACCGACAGCCTGGGCGACGCCTTTTCCGAACAGTGGGTCGCCTGCAAGCTTTCTGAACTCGACTGGTTTGAGCGGATTGTGACGCAGGAGGAGTCCCATCTGGCATAGGGCATAAAAAAGCCCGCTCGGTGAGCGGGCCGGGTATGGCGAGAAACGATTACTTCTTACGGGCGTACTTCAGTGAATCCAGCGCAACCGCGAAGATAATGATGGCGCCCTTGATGATGTACTGCCAGTACGGGTTCACGCCGATGTAGGTCAACCCGTAGTTGATGACGGTGAAGATGATCACACCGGTCACCACGCCGAGTACGGTACCCACGCCGCCGCTGAAGGAGACGCCGCCCACCACGCAGGCTGCGATCGCATCCAGCTCGTACATGAAGCCAAGGTTGTTCGTTGCAGAGCCGATGCGGCCCGCTTCCAGCATCCCGCCGAAGGCGTAGAACACCCCGGACAGGGCATAGATGATGAGCAGGTTCAGGGCAACGTTTACGCCGGAGACTTTCGCCGCTTCCGGGTTACCGCCGATAGCGAAGATGTTTTTGCCAAAGCGCGTTTTGTTCCACAGGATCCAGACAAAGGCGACCGCAATCAGCGCATAGAAGGTGATATACGACAGGCGGAAGCTGCCCAGCGCGATAAACCCTTGCGTAAAGGTCGAGAAGCCGCTGTCAAAGCCCGAGATGGGCGAAGCACCGACGAAGTCGTAGTACAGGGAGTTGATACCGTAAACGATGATCATCGTGCCCAGGGTGGTGATGAATGGCGTCACGTTCAGGTAGGCGATGATAATACCGTTGATCAGACCAATCACCGCACCAATGGCGCAGACAATCAGGATCACCACGAAAATCGGCATGGTGGCCATTTCCGGGAAGACCTTGTTGGCGTTTTCCATCGACTGCAGCAGGGTTGCCGCGATAACCGCCGCCAGACCTACCTGGCGACCGGCAGAAAGGTCCGTCCCCTGGGTCACGATCAGGCCCGCCACGCCCAGCGCAATGATAATACGCACGGAGGACTGGGTCAGAATGTTACTCAGGTTCAGCAGGCTTAAGAACGTAGGGTCCTGGAAAATGATGATTGCCAGCAAGACTAAAAGAACAACGTAAATACCGCCTTCTTTCAGGTAAGTGAGAAAACTTTTTTTATTTAACGCACTCATGAGGAGCCCCTGATCTTAAAGGTGCAAAGACGCAAGACGCAAAATTTCGTTTTGCGTTGTCGTTTTGGTGTCAACAATACCGGCGACGAGACCATTGCTCATAACCAGAATACGGTCCGTGATCCCTAACAATTCCGGCATTTCGGAAGAAATAATAATGATCCCTTTATTCTTTTTCGCCAGCTCGGCAATCAGCTGATAAATTTCAAACTTCGCGCCGACGTCAATACCGCGGGTCGGTTCATCCAGCATCAGGATTTCGGGCTGCGTTAATAACCAGCGGCCGATAATGACTTTCTGCTGGTTACCGCCTGACAGCGAACCAATCTGGGTGCGGTGGCCTGGCGTTTTTACGCGCATGGAGTCAATCACCCATTGGGTATCGCTCTTCATGCGGGAGTTATCCAACAGCCCAACTTTGTTTTTGTAATTGCGAATGTTAGAAATTAACGAGTTAAAGTTAATATCCAGATAAGCATAAATACCGGTCGAACGACGCTCTTCCGTCACCAGCGCAAAACCATTATTAATGGCTTCGTTGGCGTTGTGGTTATTGATTTTCTTACCGTGCAGCGTAATGGTGCCTTCGGCTTTCTCACGAATGCCAAACAGGGTTTCCACGATATCGGTACGCTTTGCCCCCACCAGGCCGGCAATCCCCAGGATTTCACCCTTGTGCAGGTCGAAGGAGACATCGCGAATAGACGGCTGACGCAATGAGGTCAGATTGCGCACTTCCAGAATCACTTCACCCGGCTTGTTTTCTTTGTCCGGGAAGCGCTGGTTCAGGGAACGGCCGACCATCATGGCGATGATCTTGTCCATGTCCAGCCCTTCCAGCGGCTGCGTGGCAATCCACTGGCCGTCGCGCAGGATGGTGATCTCATCGCACAGCTGGAAGATCTCTTCCATTTTGTGGGAAATGTACACAATGCCGCAGCCGCGATCTTTCAGCTTACGAATAATGGTAAAAAGGTGGTTAACCTCTTTTTCCGTTAATGAGGATGTCGGTTCGTCCATGATGACAATTTTCGCATCATAGGAGAACGCTTTGGCAATTTCGATCATCTGCATCTGGGAGACGGATAATGTTCCCACGCGGGCGCGCGGATCGATATCAATATCCAGCTCGTCGAAAATCGCCTTGGTGTCGCGATACATTTTGTCCTGATCGACAAAAACACCTTTGGTGGGATAGCGCCCCAACCACATGTTATCCATGACTGAACGCTGCAGCACCAGGTTTAATTCCTGGTGAACCATCGAGATACCGTTTTCCAGTGCTTCTTTCGCTGAATGGAAATCGATCTCTTTCCCCTGAAAAAGAATGCTGCCAGAATCTTTTTGATAGATCCCAAAAAGACATTTTAATAATGTTGATTTACCCGCACCGTTCTCCCCCATTAAGGCATGAATAGAGTGAGGACGCACTTTTAAATTAACATTATCGAGTGCCTTAACGCCGGGAAATGACTTGTTGATACCGCTCATTTCCAACAGGTATTCACCGGATGACTGAGTTGTTGTGCTGACCATAATTATACCTTGTTGGCCTCGCATATCGCGTTATAAAAGGGCGCAACTCGTTGCGCCCAGTGAAGACAAGTTAACTCTTTTATTTACCGATAAACTCAGCCAGGTTGGACTGGTCTACGCCCACGTAAGGTACGCGAACGATTTTGTTGTCAATTTTCCAGTTGGTGCCATCTGCCGCACCTTTGCCATCGGCCAGGTTTTTCGCCAGGTCGAAGGTGGCTTTCGCCTGGTTGTTGGCATCGTTCAGCACGGTACCGGCCATCGCACCGGATTTAACCAGCGCCAGCGCTTCTGGCAGCGCATCTACGCCGAATACCGGGATAGAGGATTTGTTGTGTGCCTTCAGCGCTTCTACCGCACCCATTGCCATCGCATCGTTGTTGGCGATAACCACTTCGATTTTGTTGGCGTTAGGGCCGGACAGCCACGCGTCCATCTTATCTTTCGCCTGAGCGGTATCCCACATCGCGGTATCTAACGCCAGCTGCTGGGTTTTCAGGCCCTTGTCGTTCAGCTCTTTGATAACGTAGGTGGTACGCGCTTCAGCATCCGGGTGGCCAGGTTCGCCTTTCAGCAGCACGAACTGAATCTGACCGTCTTTGTTCAGGTCCCAGTTCGGGTTCGCCGCCCAGTGTTTCGCGATCAGATCGCCCTGAATAATACCGGACTCTTTGGAGTCGGTACCGACGTAATACGCTTTGTCGTAGCTATCCAGCGCCTTACGGGAAGGTTCTTTGTTGAAGAAGACGATCGGCACGTTCTGGCCGCGCGCTTTTTCAATAACCGTGCCTGCTGCAGCCGGGTCAACCAGGTTGATGGCCAGGGCTTTCACGCCTTTCGCCAGCAGAACGTCGATCTGGTCGTTCTGTTTGGACTGGTCATTCTGGGAGTCGTTCATCAGCAGCTGAACGTCTGGCGCTGCTTTCGCATCTTTCTCAATCGCTTTACGCACAACAGACATGAAGTTGTCGTCGTATTTATAGATGGTCACACCAATACGGGTATCCGCAGCGTGCGCTGCTGCACCAAAAAGCATGCTTGCCATTACAGCAGACAGGGTCAACACCTTCTTATTCATGGTATCTCCGGTTTTTTTTATGCAGGGTAGTTCTTGTGAATAACGAGCGGCGGGCAGATGTTAATAAAACGTTACTGACAGCCGAGGTTCACTTATAAAATTTCTCTCTTCCGTGTTCGGTAACGCTCCAGAAATGCGTTTTATTCGTTGTTTGCGGCACATTGGCTATAGTGAAAGTGAATAATCACTGTTACATAGCGTTTCAGCCCCTAAAACGCTGACATCATAGTCAGCGCCTTGTTAAGATACTGTGAATTTACTCACAGATTGAAAACGGTTACATCACCACATGTAATCAGTTAGTGATCGGAACCACAATTTGCCGGGCCGCGACGGAGTGGCGACGCACTAAAGTCGGCATGAAACAGTGTGTTGCCCCCGGATCCAGCACGCCTGCTGCCCCCTGTAACGCCAGCTCAGTCGCCAGTTTCGCCATAGAGGCAATCGGGTAACGCACGGTTGTCAGCTGCGGGTCGGTGTAACGGGCAATCGGGATATCATCGAAACCAATGAGTGATAAATGCTGTGGCACCGCAATGCCGTTATCCTTCAGCGCCGTCAGGGCGCCTGCCGCCATGCTGTCGTTATAGGCAAACACCGCAGACAATTGCAGATTGCGGCCCAGCAGCTCTACCATCGCCGCTTCACCGCCCTGCATGTCCGGCGTGCCGGTTCCCACCCAGCTCTCGGATGGCGTAATGCCATGCTCTTTCAGGGCGTTTTGCCACCCCTCGCGCCGCAGTTCGTCATCTTCAATCGCGTGGCTGGAGGCCAGATAACCGATCCGCTGATGCCCGTTATTGATGAGCATTTTCGTGGCCATCATGGCGCCGCTGACGTTATCCAGCCCGACGCAGCGGTGGGCATAGCCGGGGACGATGCGGTTGATCAGCACCATGCCCGGGATCTGCTCCATCAATCCGGTTAGCTCTTCATCGCTTAAGGCTTTTGAGTGGACAATCAAGGCGTTACAGCGCTGGCGGATCAGCACTTCAATGGCATGGCGTTCTTTTTCCGCCTCATGATAGCTATTGCCGATCAGGACATATTTCTCATGCTGCTGGGCGACCATATCGACCGCTTTCACCAGTGCGCCGAAAAAGGCATCCGAGACATCCATTACCACCACGCCGATGGTGTCGCTGACCTGCGTCGCAAGCGCCTGGGCATTGGCATTTGGCCGGTACCCGAGCTGGGTCACGGCTTTCATTACGGTTTCTCGGGTTTCAGGGCTGACCAGCGCGCTATTGTTCAGCACGCGTGAGACGGTAGCCACAGAAACGCCCGCCTGACGGGCGACGTCACGAATGGTGATCATATTCACCATCCTTCAAAGGATTGCAGCAACTCACAGACACCCCCTGTGTTTAGCAAGGTGGCTATTTTGGCAGCGAGAGAAAGGGGACTACGTGAAGAAGCTCACAGTCATGAAAACGCTTACATCCGTTTTGTTAATGATTGTGATCCAGATCGTTATCTGGATGTATTTTTCAATGATATCCCTGAAGCACGTGCGGTTAACTGACGCCATACCCACTCCAGCGGTCCCTGGCGGAAATAGCGTAGCCAGAGAACAGAAAACGCCAGGTTTACTGCCCAGACCGGAATAACAAACGCCAGCAGCGTAAGTCGGTCGAATTTCATAAACAGGCCAAAGCGATAGAAAAGCGTGGTGCAGATCAGCGTTTGCAGGAGGTAATTGCTTAACGCCATGCGTCCCACGCAGGCGATAGCGCTGACCATCCACAGACGAGAAAGCGAGGGCCAGAAGCCGTAGATCAGCGCCGCGTAGCCGATGGTCTGGAACGGTGCGCTCAGTTCACGCGGCACCTGGAGCAGGAACGCGCACCAGCGGTAATCCCAGTGGATATGCCACTGCGCTATCACCGCCGGGAGGTTAATCAGCACGCCGAGCAGCACCAGACCGGCGCCTGTGCGACGATAGTGACGCAGGCTGAATTCCCCTTTCAGCCAGCCGGTGCGCATCAGTGACGCGCCCATCAGCATCATGCCCGCCAGCTGCCAGCCGTATTGCGCGCCCAGCGCGAGGAGGTTATCCCCCAGCATATCCGCGCGGTTGCTTATCGCTTCCGTACCGCCCTTCAGCTTCCAGAACTGTTCGTACTGCAGGTTAGCGGCATCCGGGATCCAGGCACGATTCGTCGTCTCCCCGGAGATCATCCCCAGCAGCAGCAGTACCCCAAGCCCCATGACATAGAGCATCACGCCGGTGTTGAACAGGCTTTTAACGCTGTGCGCATCGCGAATGAGGCGCCAGCAGATGAGCCCGACTAACCCATACGCGAGAAGAATATCGCCGTCCCAGAAGAACAGGCCATGGATAAAACCGAGGATAACCATCAGCGTCAGGCGCGACTGGATCCAGCGCGTACCACGTTTGAGGAGAAGCTGCAGGCCTGCGCCAAACAGCAGGGCGAAGAGCGTAAGGAATTTGACCTGCGCAAAGAGATCGAGGATTGCCCAGGTCCAGGCATCACTGCGGGTAATGTCGCCATACCACGCGGGATTGAGATACGCCGCCTTCGGCAAACCGAAGGCGGTAATATTAAGCAGCAGGATACCGAGAATGGCGACGCCGCGAACAAAATCGAGCGTGACGTTTCGCTCCATGGTCCCTGCCCTGTCAGACTTAGTTGTGGTGACGTACGGCGCGCAGGAACTCCTGGCGGGTATTCTGGCTCGATTTAAACAGACCGCCCAGCGAGGTTGTGGTGGTCGCACTGGTTGCATCGCGCACGCCGCGCGCTTTCACGCAGTAGTGAACCGCGTCGATAGAGACGGCTACGTTATTGGTGCCCAGCAGCGTTTGCAGCGCGGTCAGGATCTGCTGGGTCAGGCGCTCCTGCACCTGCGGACGCTGAGCGAAGAACTGCACGATGCGGTTGATCTTCGACAGGCCAATCACCGTGTCTTTAGGGATATACGCCACGGTCGCTTTACCGTCGATGGTCACGAAATGGTGTTCGCAGGTGCTGGTCAGCGTGATATCGCGGACCGTTACCATCTCATCCACTTTCATCTTGTTTTCAATGACGGTGATTTTCGGGAAGTTGGCGTAATCCAGGCCGGAGAAAATTTCGTCGACGTACATTTTCGCGATGCGGTGCGGCGTCTCCATCAGACTGTCGTCACTCAGATCGAGATTCAGCAGCTCCATGATGTCGGTCATGTGACCGGCAATCAGACGCTTGCGGGTTTCATTGTCCAAATCCTGTACGGGCGGACGCAGTGGCGTTTCAAGACCGCGCGCAACCAGGGCTTCGTGGACCAGGGCAGCTTCTTTACTGAGTGATGACATTTTGTTCTCCTGCAGGTGTGGCGTCTTTCGCCCTCGTTGTGGCAAAAGTATGCGTTCATTGTGCGTGAGGCGGCGCACATAATCCAGTATTCACGACGATAATTATTGCGATTGCTGTTGCCTTTCAGCGTGACGATTCCAGACAAGCGCTCCTCCAACGAACAGCGCAATGCCCGCCAGCCCCAGCGCGGGCTCCAGCCGGTGGGTGAGCCAGGTTGATAACGCCGAGGTGACCGGACCAATCAACTGCCCAATCGCATACCCGGTGGTGAGCAGGCCTGCCATATAACGCGTGTGGTTTGGCGCCAGCTCGCGGCCGTATAAAAGAGAGAGCTGCACGGCACACAAAAAGCCGCCGCCCACCAGCAGCCCGCCCGTCAGCAAACCGCCAATCCCCGGCAGCAGCCAGGCCGCCAGCACGCCTGCGCCCTGTAACCACAGTACGATCGCCAGCCTGCGATTAGCCGTTGAGGTATGGCGTAACAGAATACTGAGCGCAATCCCCACCACGGCGGCGAGACCAAAAATCGGCCAGACAAACTGGGCAAACAGGCTGCCGGGAAAACGTACGGCCGCCATTTGCGACAGGAAGGTCGCCGGGAGGATATAGCCAAACCCGGCCAGGCTGTAGCTCCAGACCAGACGCGTTAAATCCGCCGTCAGCACCAGCGGCTCCGGCGCGGTGCCGGGTCGATGGAGCTGCCCGGATCGCGGCAGGTAGCGCGCCACCAGGGCAATCAGCACCAGCGCCAGCACGCCGTAGATTTGCCATGCCGCCCCGGCCGACAGGGACTTCGCCTGAATATAGACGGCGAGCAGGCCGCTCAGGGCGATACCTGCCCCGGGCCCGGCAAAGACAGCCGCACTGAGCCCCGGTTTACCCAGCTGTCCCAGCCGCTCGTTGGTCCAGGCAGCAATCAGCACCATTGACCAGCCGCTCATGCAGCCAATCACAAAGCGCAGCAGGCCGTGCACGACGGCGTTCTCCGCCGCCGCGGAGAGCAGCGTCAGCGCCACCGCGCCGGTGATGCCCAGCCAGAGGCGCGTTTCAACGAAGCGGTGCGCACGCATCGCATCCCACGCTCCCACCAGATAGCCCAGATAATTCATCGCCGCCACCAGACCCGCGCTGGTCAGCGTAAGCTGTCCGGCAGCAATCATTAGCGGTACCTGAGGCGTAAAGGCAAAGCGCCCTATCCCCATCGCCACCACCAGAACGACAAACCCACTGAGCGCAATACGCAGCGCCATGACCGCTCCAATTGTTAAAGAAAAGTAAATTTATGATGCAGCATCTCGCCGCCTGGCGAAAGTGAAAGTTACTCACAGGTCAATGAAAAGGCTGTATTATGGGTTTTATGAATACGCATTCTCATTAAGGAGCCCTGCATGGAACTGCTCGAAGAGCACCGTTGTTTTGAAGGTCGACAGCAGCGCTGGCGGCACGACTCCACCTCTCTGAACTGTGCAATGACGTTCAGCATTTTCCTGCCGCCGACGGAAAACCCGCCGGTTTTGTTCTGGCTTTCCGGCCTGACCTGTAACGACGAAAACTTCACCACCAAAGCGGGCGCGCAGCGTATTGCCGCCGAGCTGGGCATTGCGCTGGTGATGCCAGACACCAGCCCGCGTGGCGACGATGTGGCCGACGATGCCGGATACGACCTGGGCAAAGGCGCCGGATTTTATCTCAATGCGACCGAGCAGCCCTGGGCGCGCCACTACCGCATGTATGATTACCTTCGCGATGAACTTCCTGCGCTGGTGCAGTCGCAGTTTGCGGTTGGCGAGCGCTGCGCGATCAGCGGCCACTCAATGGGCGGACACGGGGCGCTCATCATGGCGCTGAAAAATCCGGGGAAATACGTCAGCGTGTCGGCATTTGCACCAATTGTGAACCCAACGCAGGTGCCGTGGGGGCAGAAAGCCTTCACACACTATCTGGGTGAGGATGCGGAAAAATGGCAGGCATGGGACAGCTGCGCGCTGATGCTGGCCAGCAAAGCTGAAGAAGCCATTCCCACCCTTATCGATCAGGGTGATGCGGACCAGTTCCTCGCCGGTCAGCTGCAACCTGCGGTGCTGGCAGAAGCGGCACGGCAGAAAGACTGGCCGCTGACGCTGCGCATTCAGCCGGGATACGATCACAGCTATTACTTCATCGCGTCATTTATTGAGGATCATCTCCGCTTCCATGCGGAGCATTTATTTGCATAAGCACCGCCTGTTTTGCCCGGTGGCGCTTCGCTTACCGGGCCTACGGGCCTGTGCCCTTATGTAGGCCGGGTAAGGCGCAGCCCGCCACCCGGCACATGGCTGAATCAGAACTTATAATCCACGCCGACAAAGTAGCGACGGCCATCTTCCGTGTAGCTGTAATCGTCGCGGCTCAGATCTTTGTCCAGCAGGTTCTGCACGCCCGCACGCAGCTTCACGCTTTTCGTCGCCTGCCACGCGGCGCCGGTATTCCAGATAACATAGCCACCCGGCGTTGGGTCGCTGCTGGTCAGCGCGCGTTTCTCACCGGTGTAGTTGCCCTGAACATAGAACGACCAGTCCTGCGTCGCCTTCCAGTCAACGGTCCCGTTGGCGGTGTGGAACGGCAGATCGGACAGCGGTTTGTTGCCGCCGTTGCTGATATCACGACCGTCGTTGTAGGTGTAGTTCAGCGTCACTTTCCAGTCGTCCGCCAGCGGGAATTTCAGCTCGGTCTCCACCCCGCGGATGCGCGCCTTGTTGACGTTGTAGTAGCGGAATATCGGCTCACCGTCCGCATTCAGGCCAACGTAGTTAGGGTAGCTCTGCGCCTGCTTCGCATTGGCCGTACGGCTGATGCTGATGCGGTCATCGACGTTATTCTGGAAGGTGGTCACGCTGGCCTGCACGCCCTCTAACCAGCCCTCTTCCCCGCTGTAGTACAGGCCGAATTCGAAGCTCTCGCTGGTTTCCGGCTTCAGATCCGGGTTACCGACAATCTCACAGGCACCGCGGCACGAGCCGGTGACCCAGTCCGGGCTCAACTGCAGCAGTGACGGCGCTTTAAACGCGGTCGCCCAGCCCCCTTTCACCGTGACGGTATCGGTCGCGTTGTAGACCAGATAGGCGCGCGGGCTCCAGTGGTCGCCGTAGGTATCATGGTCGTCCATACGGATGCCGGTGGTCAGCGCCAGAGGTTCAAAAATACGCCACTCGTCCTCCAGGAACAGGGCATACTGGCTTGTCGACGTACTGCTGCCGGAGCCGCCCGTCAGGTTGACCGGATCCTTCAGCTTATCGTGACGCCATTCGCCACCGAAGGTCATCAGCTGGTTGATGTCGCCCAGCGGCAGCACGTATTTCCCGTCCACCGCGTTGCTCTCGGAGGTGATCGGATTGCTGTTGCCCGGGTTTTTGTTATCCACCTTCTCGCCGTAAACCTTCAGCTCGCTGTTGCCGATGCCCCAGCGGCCGTTGTGGCTGAGAGAGTAGTTCTGACGCTCAAGGCGGTTTTTGTCGAGGGAATCCGAGTCACGATCCTGACGGTCGAAACCGTAGCCCGCCGTAAAGTCGTGATTTTCAGACGGCGTCCAGGCGAATTCCACATTCGCATCGCGGCTGGTGAAGCCTTCAATGCGCGGTGTTTCACCGCTCGCCGTGGTAGAGGACTTCTGCTGACCGTCTTTCTCACGCTTCGCGAGGCTACCGTAGGCTTTCAGCCCTAGCAGGCCGTCCACCAGCGGACCGCTGGTATAGAACTGGCCGTCGTACGTATCACCACGATCGCGATGTTCCTGAATTGTGGAATCGGCGCTCAGGGTGCCCGTCCATTTCTGGCCGATTTTTTTGGTGATAATGTTCACCACGCCGCCCAGCGCATCGGAGCCATAAAGCGAGGACATCGGCCCACGCACCACTTCAATTCGTTCGATGGCGTCAACCGGCACCCAGTTGAGGTCGAAATCATTATGGCGGAACACTGCGTTACGGGAATTGACGCGCTTGCCGTCGATCAGGATCAGCGTGTAGCTGCTGTCCAGCCCGCGAATACTTACCCCTTTACGGTTGTCCCCTTCGCTCGTGAGCTGCACGCCCGGCACATCCCGTAACACATCTTTCAGATTTTGAACGGGTTTGCGCTGCAAATCTTCCTGGGTAATCACGCTGATGCTTGCCGGTGCGTCTTTCAGGTTTTGCTCGGTCGCGGAAGCCGTGACAACCATTGTGTCGCCGGATTCCGCTGCGATAACAGGCAGGGCCAGGGACATTGCGGACGCGCAAAGTCCTCCCCTGACGAAGGGATTCAACCTAAACATTCCATATCTCCATGAGGTAAATACAACTCAATCAAATCATCATTGCTCACAGCGTCTTCCTTGCCGCCCACATCTCCGGTGGGTCGGTGACACGCTTATTTTTGATAACGATAAAGCAAACGATAATTATTATCAATTAAATTGTTAAGAAATATATCTTTGTTACAGGAGGAGGAAATAAAAAACCCGCTCAAACGAGCGGGCTAAAGAGAGAGGAAGTGCGATTATTGTTTAAATCGTTCCGGGAATTCCATTTCACTGTAGCGAACGAAGTGTGTTCCTTTCGTCAGCTTGTAGCCAAACCAGATGACGAGGAACAGCGGAATACCAATGTAGGTTGCCGTGACGGCGCCCCAGTCAATGGTGTCCGCCAGGAACGCTTCATAGTTCTGTCCCAGCGTAATAATCAGGCACAGAATGAAGGCGAAAATGGGACCCAGCGGGAAGAACCCTGAGCGATACGGCAGCTGGTTAACGTCATAACCCTGTTTAACGTAGCCACGGCGGAAACGATAGTGGCTAATGGCAATCCCCAGCCAGGCAATAAAGCCCGTCATCCCGGAGGTGTTAAGCAGCCACAGGTACACCGTCTGGTTGCCAAACATAGAGGTCAGGAAGCACAGGCCGGCAATCACCGTTGTGGCGTACAGCGCGTTGCGCGGTACGCCGCCACGGGACAGCTTCGCGAAAATACGCGGTGCTTTTCCGTCGCATGCCAGCGTGTAGAGCATACGGGTGGACGCGTACATCCCGGAGTTACCGGCAGAAAGTACGGCGGTCAGGATAACGGCGTTCATCACTGCCGCGGCAGAAAGCAGGCCGGCATGCTGGAAGACCAGCGTGAACGGGCTAACGCTAATGTCTTTCACGTCATTACGCAGCAGGCTTGGATCGGTGTACGGAATGATCAGGCTGATAATCAGGATCGCGAACACATAGAACAGCAGGATACGCCAGAAGACCTGACGAACCGCGCGCGGAATATTCTTCTCCGGGTTCTCTGACTCACCGGCAGCAATGCCAATCAGCTCGGTTCCCTGGAAGGAGAAGCCGACAATCATTGCCACGCCAATCATTGCCGACAGTCCACCGGCAAACGGCGCATCGCCTATTGTCCAGTTACTCCAGCCCGCAGGTTCAGCGCCTTTGAAAATACCAACGATCATCGCCACACCGACGACGATAAAGATGATGACGGTTGCCACTTTGATCAAAGAGAACCAGTATTCCGCTTCGCCGAAACCGCGCACGGAGATGTAGTTCAGCAGGAAGATGACGGCCAGGAACAGGGCGCTCCAGATCCAGCCCGGCGTATCCGGGAACCACCAGTTCATCACCAGCTGTGCGGCGACAAGGTCAACGGCGATGGTGACCGCCCAGTTGTACCAGTAGTTCCAGCCCAGCGCGAAGCCGAAGCCTTCTTCAACGTATTTTTGACCGTAGGTCGAGAACGAACCGGATACCGGCATGTACGCGGCCAGTTCGCCGAGACTGGTCATCAGGAAGTACACCATCAGGCCAATCAGGATATAAGAGAAAAGTGCCCCACCCGGGCCGGCTGCCGAAATCGTTGCGCCAGAGGCAACGAAAAGACCTGTACCGATGGAGCCGCCAATGGCGATCATCGTCAGGTGACGCGCCTTGAGTTCACGACGTAGCGTGGGCGCTTCTGTGGTTTTAATTTCTGAAACCATATGAAAATGCTGTCCATTTAATAAATGAGGCGCGATTGTAGCAGACGATCCGCGTTCCTTCCGGCAGAAATACTCAGTTATAAGAGAGCTTCATGACGCGGCCAGGATTATAAGTAAAGCATAATTTTTCCCTCTCCCCTTTGGGGTGAGGGACGCTGTCAGATTTCGCAATAGCGCAGAAAACGCTGCAGGGAGCTGGAAAGGTGTTTCTGGCGATGATGAATGCACCACAGCGTGCGCACCAGTTTCGGAAGCGGAACGGGAATCTCCACCAGCGATCCGGTTTCCAGCTGTTCGGCAATAACGCGCCGGGAAAGACAGCTGATACCCAATCCGTGGCGCACCGCGTGCTTAATCGCCTCTGAGTTCCCCAATTCCATCCCCAGCTGGAAATGCGGCAGATGGGACAGCAGCAGGTAATCGACAATTTCACGCGTGCCGGAGCCCTGCTCGCGCAGGATCCACTGCGCCTGCGCCAGCCGCTCCAGCGTCACCTCGCCCTGCAATAATGACGAGGCCGGGGACGCAAACACCACCAGCTCGTCTTCCAGCCAGGGCTCGGCAATGATATCGACGTTGTGGCAGGGCCCCTCGATGAGGCCGATATCCACGCGGAAGTCGATCACCGCGTTGATGACGTCCTGGCTATTGCCCACGCTCATCTCCAGCGGCAGGGTCGGGAAATCCCGACGATAGCGGGCGATCACCTCCGGCAGGATGTAATTGCCGATGGTGCTGCTGGCGTAGACGCGGATCGCGCCGTTATCTTCGCGGAACAGCTGTTCGATTTCGATAGCCTGCTCCAGCAGCGCCAGCGCGCGTGGATAAAGAAGACGACCGTGTTCGTTGACCACCAGACGCTTCCCTACCCTGTCGAAAAGCTGAACGCCCAGTTGTCCTTCAAGATCGGTCAACGCCGCGCTGACCGCAGACTGAGAGAGCGCCAGCATTTGTGACGCCTGGGTCGTCGAGCCGCTTTTCAGCACCTCGGCAAACACTTCCAGCTGACGCAAAGTAATGTGCATGGTTGCTTACCACTTATATAGATTGATTATAAGTATATAATCAATTTTATTTTTAAGCCAGACCGCCGTAACCTTTAGCCAGACAAAGGAGAAGGTTATGTCAGAAATCACCTTACAACATCATCGTACAGTGTGGCACTTCGTGCCGGGTCTTGCGCTCAGCGCCGCAGTGACCGCCGTCGCGCTATGGGGCGGCAGCATCCCGGCCATCGCAGGCGCAGGTTTCAGCGCGCTGACGCTCGCCATTTTGCTCGGCATGGTCGTGGGTAACACCGTTTATCCACATATCTGGAAATCCTGCGACGGCGGCGTGATCTTTGCCAAGCAGCATCTGCTGCGTCTTGGGATCATTCTTTATGGCTTTCGTCTCACCTTTTCGCAGATTGCGGATGTGGGTGCGAGCGGGATCGCCATCGACGTTCTGACCCTGACCAGCACCTTTTTACTGGCCTGCTTTATCGGTCAGAAAGTGTTTGGACTGGACAGGCAAACCAGCTGGCTGATCGGTGCCGGGAGCAGTATCTGTGGCGCAGCGGCGGTGCTGGCAACGGAGCCGGTCGTGAAAGCCGAAGCCAGCAAGGTAACGGTTGCCGTCGCGACGGTGGTGATCTTCGGGACGCTGGCGATTTTCCTCTACCCGGCCATGTATCCGCTGGTCGCCCACTGGTTTAGCCCGGAAACCTACGGCATCTATATCGGCTCGACCATGCACGAAGTGGCCCAGGTGGTCGCAGCAGGACATGCCATTAACCCGGACGCCGAAAACGCGGCGGTGATTGCCAAAATGCTGCGCGTGATGATGCTGGCGCCGTTCCTGATTTTCCTGGCCGCACGGGTTAAACAGCTGGCTCCGGCGGGCGGCAGCGAGAAGAGCAAAATCACCATTCCGTGGTTTGCGATCCTGTTCATCGTGGTCGCTATCTTTAACTCCTTCCACCTGCTGCCGAAAGCGGTGGTGGATATGCTGGTGACGCTGGATACCGTACTGCTGGCGATGGCCATGGCGGCGCTGGGGGTGACCACACACGTCAGCGCGCTGAAAAAAGCCGGTGCGAAACCGCTGCTGATGGCGCTGGTGCTCTTCATCTGGCTGATTGTCGGCGGTGGCGCAATTAACCTCGCGGTCCATAGCCTGATGGCATAAACCACTACATCCTTCTCCTGTTAACCCGCTATCATAGGCATTTCGGGTTAACAGGAGTCCCTTTATGAAATATGTTGGAGCGCACGTCAGCGCTGCAGGTGGCCTTGCGAATGCCGCCATTCGTGCCGCCGAAATTGAGGCGACCGCTTTCGCCCTGTTCACCAAAAATCAGCGCCAGTGGCGCGCCGCACCGCTCACCGCTGAGGTGATTGATGATTTCAAAGCCGCCTGTGAGAAATACCGCTACGGGCCCGGCCAGATCCTCCCCCACGACAGCTACCTGATCAACCTCGGTCACCCGGTTGAAGAAGCGCTGGAAAAATCCCGAGAGGCGTTTCTGGATGAAGTGCAACGCTGCGAACAGCTGGGGCTGACGCTGCTGAACTTCCATCCGGGCAGCCATCTGATGCAGATCGACGAAGATGCCTGCCTGGCGCGCATTGCAGAGTCCATTAACATCACGCTGGATAAAACCAAAGGCGTGACGGCGGTGATTGAGAACACCGCCGGTCAGGGCAGCAACCTCGGCTTTAAGTTCGAACATCTGGCGGCGATTATCGACGGCGTGGAGGACAAATCCCGCGTCGGCGTGTGCATTGATACCTGCCACGCCTTTGCCGCCGGTTATGACCTGCGCACCACCGAGGCAACAAAAAACACGTTTGATGAGTTCGAGCGCATTGTGGGCTTTAAATACCTGCGTGGAATGCACTTAAACGATGCGAAAAGCGCCTTTGGTAGCCGCGTTGACCGCCATCACAGCCTGGGCGAAGGCAACATTGGCCACGATGCGTTTCGCTTTATCATGCAGGACGCTCGCTTCGACGGTATTCCGATGGTGCTTGAAACCATCAATCCGGACATCTGGGCAGAAGAGATTGCCTGGCTGAAGGCACAGCAAACCGCTGAACAGGCGGCATAAAAAAAGCCGGGTTGCATTAGCACCCGGCTTTTTTATTGCTTACCGCTTACGCTGCTTTCGCCACAACTTCCGCTTCCGGACGTTTCAGCACCGCGTAAGAGAGGCCCGCCACCAGCGTACCGGCAACAATCGCCAGCAGGTAGCCCAGTACCGGGGTGATGGCGCCAGGGATCAGCAGCACGAACAGACCGCCGTGTGGTGCCATCAGTTTTGCGCCAATCGCCATGGAGATTGCACCCGTTACCGCACCACCTGCGATACAGCACGGCAGCACACGCATTGGGTCACGCGCCGCGAACGGAATCGCGCCTTCGGTGATGAAGCACAGACCCAGCACCAGCGCGGCTTTACCGCCTTCCTGCTGCGCTTTATCGAACTTACGACGGGCAATAATCGTCGCCAGGCCGAGCGCCAGCGGAGGCACCATGCCTGCCGCCATGATGGCTGCCATTGGCGCGTAGGTCTGGGTACTCAGCAGGCCCACACCAAAGGCGTACGCCGCTTTGTTCACCGGACCACCCATGTCGGTACACATCATGCCGCCGAGGATTGCCCCCAGCAGAACCGCGTTCGCGGTGCCCATGGTCTGCAGCCAGTGGGTCAGACCCGCCAGGATGCCCGCAACCGGCTTACCAATCAGGTAAATCATCGCCAGGCCGACCACCAGGCTGGAAATCAGCGGAATGATCAGGATCGGCTTCAGCGCTTCCATACTCTGCGGCAGCTTCAGCTTCGAGCTAATCAGCTTCGCGACGTAACCGGCGAGGAAGCCCGCGATGATACCGCCGATAAAGCCAGAACCGGTGCTCACGGCCAGCATACCGCCGATAAGCCCCGGGGTCAGACCCGGGCGGTCAGCAATGGAGAAGGCAATAAAGCCCGCCAGTACCGGCACCATCAGGGCGAAGGCTGAGCCCCCGCCGATCTGCATCAGCGCTGCCGCCAGCGTTCCTTCTTCTTTAAACGCCGTGATACCAAACGCGAACGAGAGCGCGATACACAGACCGCCCGCGACCACCATCGGCAGCATGTAAGACACGCCGGTCAGCAGGTGACGATAGGCGCCTGCGGACTCTTTCTTCCCTTCCGTCGCGGTCTGGCGCGCGCCGGTTGCCTGATACGGCTTCGCTTCCACCAGCGCTTTATCAAACTCCTGCGCGGTCTTTTTCAGCGCCAGGCCTGTAGAGGTACGGTACATTGGCTTACCGGCAAATTTCGCCAGGTCCACTTCGATATCCGCCGCCACAATCACCAGATCGGCCTCCGCCACTTCCTCTGGGGTGATGGCATTGCCGGCACCGACGGAGCCGCGCGTTTCAACTTTTACCCACCAGCCGCGTTTTTTCGCTTCGGTTTCAATGGCTTCAGCCGCCATAAAGGTGTGAGCCACCCCCGTCGGACAGGCCGTCACCGCCACAATGCGTTTCGGGCCCGTGGCCGCAGCCGGTGCCGTCGCGACAGGCGCGCTGTAGACAGACGCGTGACCTTTCGCTTCGCTCAGGAACAGTTCCGGATGTGCCACCGCGCGATTAATATCGCCCAGCCACACTTTTTTGCCGTTCAGCGCACTGTCAGCCGGGATGTTGTCGCCCAGGACAATGGCCAGTTCGGCATCGCCCGGGTTATCAGTCATCTCGAGATGTGCTTTGTTCGCCGCCGCTCCCAGCAAGGTCTTCGCCATATAGGCGCGTGCCTGTCCGAGACCGGAGTCAATGATCAGCAGCGTTTTCATTATTCCTCTCCTGCTGTTAGTTAAAAGGTTTTAAGTCAACGCGCGCCATCATCGCGGCTAACTGGGTACGATCGGTAATACCGACATTGCTCTGGCTGACGGCCAGGGCAGCAACGGCAGTGGCAAGACGTAAGGTATGTTCACTGGATTCCCGCATCAGCAGACCATAAATCAGTCCGCCAACCATGGAATCCCCTGCGCCAACGGTACTCACAACCTCCATTGACGGCGGTTTGGCGATCCATTCGCCAGACGCGTTAACCCACAACGCGCCTTCTGCACCAAGAGAGATCACCACGTGAGCGATACCCTGCTCGCGCAGCGCATGGGCAGCGTCAATCACATCTTTTAATTCTGGCAGCTTACGGCCCGCCCAGATCTCCAGTTCGCGGCGATTTGGCTTCACCAGCCACGGAGAGGCTTTCAGGCCCGCGACCAGCGCGTCACGGCTGCTGTCAAAAATAATGCATGGGCACTGGCTGCGCAGGCGCGTCATCCAGTCGGTAAACGCTTCCGGGCTGACGCCGGATGGCAGGCTGCCGCTGACGCACACCATGTCAAACTGCCCCAGCCAGGTCAGCGAGTCGTTGACAAAGCGTTCCCAGTCTGACGGCGTCACTTCGAAGCCAGAGAAGTTCAGATCGGTCACTTCACCGTCTTTCTCCGTCAGCTTAACGTTGATACGGGTACGGCCCTGAACAACCTGGAAACGGTTGGCAATGCCCAGCTCGCTGAACAGCTGCTGGAAACCATCCTGGTTGTCTTTGCCGAGGAATCCGCCCACGGTGACATCGATACCGAGATCCTTGAGCACTTTCGCGACGTTAATCCCTTTGCCCGCAGCATGCAGGCCGGTGGTACGCACGAGGTTAACTTCGCCGCGCTCAATTTCCGGGCAAAACCCCACCAGGTCATAAGCCGGGTTCAGCGTAATAGTCGCAACACGTCTGCTCATTATGCGCCCTCCCCCAGACCCGCCGCGATGGCATCGCCAATCGCTTTCAGCGCCTGTTCAGCATCGGCACCCTGCGCGGTGAAACGCAGACGGTGGCCTTTCTTCACGCCCAGCGCGACCACTTTCATCAGACTACGGCCGTTGGCCGGTTTGCCCGTGCCATCAAGATTCGCCACGGTAATCTCACTCTCAAATTGTTTAATGGTATTCACCAGCATGGTGCCCGGACGGGCATGCAGGCCGTGCTCGTTACGCACCACGAACTCCGCGGTTAGCACGTCATCCGTCAGCGCATCATCACTGGTCAGCAGTGCCAGCACGGTGGATGCATCAGCGTTCAGCAGTTTTTCAGCTTTGTTGTTCAGCAGCAGATCGCCAAGACGCTTCAGCACGGAAACCGGCTGTTCATCAGCCATCGCGACGGTCACCAGCATGGCTGCGCGCTCGCCTTCTACCTCAAACGCCGTGGCAGCACGGCTCACGGCAATCGCACTGCGCAGGTTGCCTTCAGCACTGTCGTTCAGCCAGATGCCCTGACCCAGATTCAACGGCTTATCGTTAATCACGCGCGTCACAAAGGTGGCATCCGCCGCGCCGGCTTCTTTCAGACGACCCGCGTTCAGCGCCTGCAGCGTCACCAGATCGGAAGCAACCACATCCAGCGTCAGCGTTTCATTATCCAGTTTCAGCGCTTCACTCTGTTTTTCGCCCATCAGCAAGGCGCGCAGCTCTTCCGCGGTGGTGGCGGATTTAAGCTGTTCAGCCACCGCGTCATCGCTCAGGACATGCGTCAGCTGACGCAGCAGACCTAAATGTTCATCGCTGCTGGCCGCGATACCGATGGCCACATAGGCCACCTGACCGTCGCCCCAGAGCACGCCCTGCGGGAACTGATACACCTTAACGCCGGTTTTCAGCACCTGATCGCGGGTGTCGGTGGTACCGTGCGGAATGGCAATGCCATTGCCGAGGAAGGTTGAAGTCTGCTGCTCGCGGGCCAGCATGCCGTTGACATAGCCGTCCGCGACGTTACCCGCCTGCACAAGCGCAGCGGCAACCTGGCGAATAGCCTCTTCTTTATCCCCGGCCTGAGCGCCCGGGTGGATATCCTGAACAGATAACTGGAACATGGTTCTCCACTCCTGCTGAACTTGAATCGTTTCAGCTTTAATGAGAAAAAATGCGCTAGCCTGCTCCGTTTGTTAAAACAAGATAGCGCTGAAACGTTTCAAAAAGTCTTGCGCTTTCTGCTGTACCTTGCAAGTAAACTCGTCTTTCTGATATCAGAATTTAGAGATACAGCACATTTCTTCTTCATTGAGCTGAATTTTGCTGAAGTTCAGCAAGTCAGTTTCAGCTAAGGTCAGCAGCGTGAGAGACAAGTTGAAATGCCATTTTGATTTTTCGTGGCATCATTGACCGCACCCACTGTTTATTTTTTAGCTGACGGCGTACACTCCGCCCCTCTCTGCTACTCGCTAATTATAAAACATGCATAACACCCCTGCGGCTGCCTCGCCAAAGCCCTTTGACTTGACCTCAGCGGCCTTCCTGATTGTTGCCTTTTTCACGGGCATTGCCGGTGCGTTACAGACGCCGACGCTGAGCTTATTTCTGACCAATGAGGTTCATGTTCGTCCGGCGCTGGTTGGCTTCTTTTTTACCGGAAGCGCCATCATCGGCATCCTGGTCAGTCAGTTTCTGGCGGGGCGCTCCGACAGAAAAGGCGATCGTAAAAGCCTGATCGTTTTCTGCTGCCTGCTGGGGGTCATGGCCTGCGTTCTTTTTGCCTGGAACCGCAACTACTTCATTCTGCTTTTCGTCGGGGTATTCCTGAGCAGCTTTGGCTCGACGGCTAACCCACAGCTGTTTGCGCTTGCCCGCGAACACGCCGACCATACCGGACGTGAAGCGGTGATGTTCAGCTCTGTCCTGCGTGCGCAGGTGTCGCTGGCGTGGGTGATTGGCCCGCCGCTGGCCTACGCGCTGGCGATGGGTTTTGGCTTTACGGTGATGTACCTGAGCGCGGCAGTCGCGTTTGTGGCGTGCGGCGCGCTGGTGTGGTTCTTCCTGCCGTCCATGCGCAAAGAGCCCAAGGTGGCAACGGGCGTGCTGGAAGCGCCGCGCCGTAACCGCCGCGATGCCCTGCTCCTGTTCGCGATCTGCACGCTGATGTGGGGCACCAATAGCCTGTATATCATCAATATGCCGCTGTTTATCATTAATGAACTGCACCTGCCGGAGAAGCTGGCGGGCATCATGATGGGCACCGCAGCCGGGCTTGAGATCCCGACCATGCTGATCGCAGGCTATTACGCAAAGCGCTTCGGGAAACGTTTTTTAATGCGCATCGCCGCCGTCGCCGGTCTGCTGTTTTATATCGGTATGCTGACGGTACATACGCCGGGGCTGTTGCTGGCGTTACAGCTGCTGAACGCTATCTATATTGGTATTCTCGCCGGGATAGGCATGCTTTATTTCCAGGATCTGATGCCGGGCCAGGCAGGCTCCGCCACCACCCTTTATACTAATACCACCCGCGTGGGCTGGATTATTGCCGGTTCAATGGCCGGTGTCGTGGCCGAAATCTGGAACTATCACACGGTGTTCTGGATTGCGCTGGTGATGTGTACGCTGACGATTGGCTGCCTGGCGAGGATTAAAGACGTTTAAGGCGCGGTGAGCGCTTCCAGCTCAAGAAGGTACGTTATCGCCTGCTCTCGCGTGCTGCCGCACATTTCAGCCGTGGGCTGAAGCCCGGAGCAGACCTTCGGGCGCAACGGTGAGCCAAAGATCATGCACAGGTTCGTTTCCGAGAGCTGAACGCAGCGGGTATTGGCAGGTTTGCCCTCGGGCATTCCTGGAATGGGGCTTGAAATGGACGGTGCAGTACAGCACGCGCCACAATCGGGACGACAATCCATAAATGCTCTCTTTCGCTGGCGAATGCCCGTACGGTCGGGCATCGCGCGCACAGTAACACCTTTTGTGTATTGATAGCAAAAGCCACGAATTCCTCTTGCCTGAAAGGCCGCGCGCGAGTAATTTGGCGCGATATTTTTTACCTCCCGTAAACAGGATTACTGCAATGCCAAGAGCGAACGAAATTAAGAAAGGTATGGTACTGAATTACAACGGCAAATTGCTGATTGTGAAAGATATCGATATTCAGGCACCAAGCGCCCGTGGTGCAGCTACGCTGTACAAAATGCGTTTCGCCGATGTGCGTACCGGCCTGAAGGTGGAAGAGCGCTTTAAAGGGGACGATATCGTCGATACCGTGACCCTGACCCGTCGCTATGTTGATTTCTCCTACATCGACGGCAACGAATATGTGTTCATGGACAAAGAAGATTACACCCCGTATATCTTCACCAAAGACCAGATTGAAGAAGAGCTGCTGTTCATCCCGGAAGGCGGTATGCCTGATATGCAGGTTCTGACCTGGGACGGCGTGCTGTTGGCGCTGGAACTGCCTCAGACCGTCGATCTGGAAATCGTTGAAACGGCACCAGGCATCAAAGGCGCATCCGCCAGTGCCCGCAACAAACCGGCTACCCTGACCACCGGCCTGGTTGTGCAGGTGCCGGAATACCTCTCTGCTGGCGAGAAAATCCGCATCCATATCGAAGAAAAACGCTATATGGGTCGCGCTGACTGATTGCGGCGTTTGTCGGGTGGCGCTACGCTTACCCGACCTACGAAAAAACCGGCCCTGAAGCCGGTTTTTGTGTTTTTGTAGGCTGGGTAAGGCGAAGCCGCCAACCGGCAATTCCGGTTACAGCAGCTCCGGATACTTCGTCATCTTCAGCGCCAGCTCAACGCCGCGCACTTCCGCCATCCCTTTAAGACGGCCAATCGCCGAATAGCCCGGGTTGGTTTTCTTACGCAGATCGTCCAGCATCTGGTGTCCGTGATCCGGACGGAACGGGATGGGACGCACATCGCCAGCCTGCTTGCGACGCGCCTCTTCCGCCAGAATGGCGTCTACCACCGCCACCATATTCACATCGCCGCCCAGGTGCGCCGCCTCGTGGAAGGTTTTTGGGTTCTCTTCACGGCAGGTCGCACGCAGATGCGTAAAGTGAATACGATCGCCGAAGGTTTCAATCATCCGCACCAGATCGTTATCGGCCCGCACGCCGTAGGAGCCGGTACACATGGTAAAGCCGTTGTGGATGCTGTCGACCGTCTCTTTCAGCCACTGCATATCTTCAATCGTAGACACGATACGCGGCAGGCCGAGGATAGGACGCGGTGGATCGTCCGGATGTACCGCCAGGCGAACCCCCACCTCTTCCGCGACCGGCACAATTGCGCGCAGGAAATACGCCATGTTTTCACGCAGCTGGTGCTTATCAATATCGCCGTATTCCGCCAGGCGGGCGCGGAACTGATCCAGCGTATACCCCTCTTCGGCACCCGGCAGGCCCGCAATAATATTACGGGTCAGCTTTTCGATATCCGCGTCGCTGGCGGCATTGAACCATTGGAGCGCCTGCTGCTGCTCTTCAGCGGTGTAATCCGCTTCTGCGCCAGGGCGTTTCAGAATGTGCAGTTCGAATGCCGCAAAGGCAATCTGATCGAAACGCAGCGCTTTTGAGCCGTCCGGCATTTGATATTCGAGGTCTGTACGCGTCCAGTCCAGAATGGGCATGAAGTTGTAGCAAACGGTATCAATACCGCAGGCCGCGAGGTTACGGATGCTCTGCTGATAGTTGGCAATCCAGGTCTGATACTCGCCGGAATGGGTTTTGATGTCTTCGTGAACCGGAATGCTTTCTACCACAGACCAGGTTAATCCCTTCTCCGCCAGCAGCGCCTGACGCGTCTGTATTTCCTCTACCGGCCAGACCTGACCGTTAGGAATATGATGCAGCGCCGTGACGACACCCGTTGCGCCAGCCTGACGCACATCATCAAGAGAAACCGGATCGTTCGGCCCGTACCAACGCCAGGTTTGTTCCATTGCCTCACCCTCTTAAGTTGTTATACCAATATGCGTTACTACAATGACGACTACCATACATGTTTACCGCGAAGGGTCAATACACCGCCACACATTGATTGATCAAACTCACATAACGGGGATATTTACGGCTCACCAATTTTATTTGCTGTCATATAACTTTACACTGGCATTGTTAATTAATGGTTAATCAGGTGTATCTCATGAAGACAATTGCCTCCACCACCCTTCCTGCCCGGGTTCAGCAACCGCGCTACGATCGTCAGCAACTGCGCTCCCGCATCGTCCACTTTGGCTTTGGCGCGTTTCACCGTGCGCACCAGGCCTTGTTAACAAATCGGGTGCTGAATGAAAAAGGCGGCGACTGGGGGATTTGTGAGATTAGCCTCTTCAGCGGCGACGTGCTGATGAGCCAGCTGCGCGCGCAGGATCATCTGTTCACCGTGCTGGAAAAAGGGGCTGAAGGAAATGAGGCGATTATCGTCGGTGCCGTCCATGAATGCCTGAACGCAAAGCTGGACTCCCTGCCCGCCATTATTGAGAAATTTTGCGAGCCTCAGGTCGCGATTGTCTCGCTCACCATCACAGAGAAAGGCTATTGCATCGATCCCGCGACCGGGAAACTCGATCTGAATAACCCCCGGATCGTCCACGACCTTGAAAACCCCTCAGATCCACATTCCGCCCCTGGGATCCTGGTCGAAGCGCTCCACCGCCGCCGCGAGCGCGGCCTGCCCGCCTTTACCGTGCTCTCCTGCGACAATATCCCGGACAACGGGCACGTGGTGAAAAACGCCGTGCTGGGCATGGCGCAAAAACGTTCCGCAGGGTTATCTGAATGGATCGATAGCCACGTAAGCTTCCCCGGAACGATGGTCGACAGGATTGTTCCCGCCGCGACGGAGGCCTCGCTGGCGGAAATCACCGACGCGCTCGGCGTGGAAGATCCGTGCGCCATCAGCTGCGAGCCGTTCATTCAGTGGGTAATAGAAGATAATTTTGTCGCCGGCCGTCCCGAGTGGGAAGTGGCGGGTGTCCAGATGGTGCAGGATGTTCTGCCGTGGGAGCAGATGAAATTACGCATGCTCAACGGCAGCCACTCTTTCCTGGCGTATCTCGGGTATCTTGCCGGCTACGCGCATATTAATGAATGCATGGAGGACACAGCGTTCCGGGAAGCCGCCCGTCGGCTGATGCTGAACGAGCAGGCCCCCACGTTACGGATTAAGGATGTCGACCTCACCGCGTATGCCGATAGCCTAATCGAACGCTTTGCCAACCCGGCCCTCCAGCATCGGACCTGGCAAATCGCGATGGACGGTAGCCAGAAGCTTCCGCAAAGAATGCTGGATGGGATCCGCGTTCATCTTGAGCGAAACACGCCGTGGTCGCTGCTGGCCCTGGGCGTGGCAGGCTGGATACGCTACGTCAGCGGCACCGACGAGCGCGGTAACGCGATTGACGTTCGCGATCCCCTCAGCGATAAAATCCGCACGATCGTCAACGCCAGCAGCGACATCGACCGCGTCCCCGCGCTGCTGGGGCTGAGCGAAGTGTTTGGTCACGATCTCGCGCACAATCGTATTTTTGTTGAGGCTGTTAGCCAGGCCTATCAGCGTATCACCCGTCACGGCGCACGTCAGGCTGTTATCGAAACGTTAAATATTTAACGATTGTTGCGCTTAACGCGAACGGATAAAGCCTCCGTTCGCCCTTCCCCTTCTCACAGGTCACGTTTTTCGCCAGTATAGAGAACAGTGTTATCGCATCATCATTCTCATCCGGAGCGCACGTGACCAAAACCAACCTCATCACCGGTTTTCTCGGCAGCGGTAAAACCACCTCAATTCTCCACCTGCTGGCGAATAAAGATCCGGCCGAGAAGTGGGCCGTGCTGGTCAATGAATTTGGCGAGGTGGGCATTGACGGCGCGTTACTGTCATCCAGCGGCGCGATGATTAAAGAGATCCCCGGCGGATGCATGTGCTGCGTCAATGGCCTGCCGATGCAGGTGGGGCTCAATACCCTGCTGCGTCAGGGCAAACCCGACCGCCTGCTGATTGAGCCCACCGGGCTGGGCCACCCGAAGCAGATCCTCGATTTACTGACCGCCCCGGTTTACGAGCCGTGGATCGATCTGCGCGCCACACTGTGCCTGCTCGATCCGCGTCAGCTTCTGGATGACAAGGCGGTGGCCAACGAGAACTTCCGCGATCAGCTCGCCTCGGCGGACGTTATCGTCGCCAACAAGGAAGATCGCGCCACGCCTGAAAGCCAGGCCGCGCTGGAGGCGTGGTGGCAACATTTTGGCGGCAATCGCACGCGGGTGCAGACCACCCAGGGGAATATTGATAGCACCCTGCTTGACCTGCCTCGTCTGAACCTCACCGAGCTGCCTGCCAGCGCGGATCATGCGCACAGCCATCCGGTTAAGCAGGGTCTGGCAGCCCTGAGCCTGCCGGAGCACCAGCGCTGGCGTCGTAACCTGAACAGCGGCCAGGGATACCAGGCCTGCGGATGGATTTTCGATGCTGAGACCGTTTTCGATACTATCGGGATTCTGGAGTGGGCCCGCCTTGCGCCCGTCGATCGCGTGAAAGGGATCATGCGCACGCCGGACGGACTGGTGCGGATCAACCGCCAGGGCGACGATTTCTTCATTGAAACGCAGAACGTGGCGCCGCCCGACAGCCGAATAGAGTTAATTAGTGCGGTTAACGCCGACTGGAATGCCCTCCAGTCCAGCCTGTTGAGGATTCGTTTAAGTTCGGGCGGCTAACGTTGCCCCAGTTTTCACTCTATGCAGAACGTTATGACAACTCGATTTCCCCTGATATTACTGCTTAATGTCGCCGGTCTGGCGCTTTTCTTCTCCTGGTATATCCCGGCGAATCATGGTTTCTGGTTCCCCCTGGATTCTGGCATCTTTCACTTCTTCAACCAGGCGCTGGTGAAGAGCGACGCATTCCTGTGGCTGGTGGCCATCACCAACAACCGCGCCTTCGACGGCTTCTCGCTGCTGGCCATGGGCTGCCTGATGCTCTCTTTCTGGCTGAAAGAGGATAAAGCGGGACGTCGGCGTATTCTGATTATCGGTCTGGTAATGCTGTTGTTTGCTGTCGTCATTAATCAGCTGGCTACCGCGATTATTCCGGTTAAGCGTTCCAGCCCTACGCTCTTTTTCACCGATATTTATCGCGTCAGTGAGCTGCTGCATATTCCAACAAAAGATGCGTCGAAGGACAGTTTCCCCGGCGATCACGGCATGATGCTGCTCATTTTTTCCGCAGTCATGCTTCGCTATTTCGGCCGAAAAGCGTTTGCCATAGCCCTGATTATTTTTGTGGTTTTTGCCTTCCCGCGCGTAATGATTGGCGCTCACTGGTTCACCGATATTGCTGTCGGTTCGCTCTCCGTTGCGCTGATTGCGCTGCCGTGGTGTTTAATGACCCCGCTGAGCGACAGGATAATAGCGTTGTTCGATCGCTATCTTCCCGGTAGAGCGCAACAACAATTAAACAAATAACTAACCTAAATTAACGTGAGCTATCAGGGATCGACATGATCCCCGATAGCCTTCCCGCCACGATCTTTTCCCTCTGTCATATTCTTGTCATCACATTCATGATAAAAATGAAGCAATTGCGCGATCACGCGTCGGATCTGACCGCATTTTAAGCAATTACGGATTTTTACTTTCTGTATCACATTTTCTTATAAAAAAAAGGCTTTTTTTACTCGCAATACCCCTGGCAATCGGTTAATCTCGAACTCGTTTTGCCCCATAGGGATAATTATTTCGATGGTGAATAATTTTGTGCGCTATGCCACAAATGTGACCAGAAAGAATTGTCTCGATGTGAACAGATAATTAGTCTCGTCACGTTTGGCATTTTTATAACGATATTTGTCGTTAAGGACTTCAAGGGAAAATAAACAAAATGGTCAAATCTCAACCGTTTCTGAGATATATCTTGCGGGGGATCCCGGCGATAGCAGTCGCGGTACTGTTATCTGCATGTAGTACATCGAACACCGCGAAGAATATGCATCCTGAGACGCGTGTTGTGGGAATGGAAGATTCCTCTTCACTGCAAGCCTCTCAGGATGAATTTGAAAATATGGTACGTAATCTGGACGTGAAGTCCCGCATTATGGACCAGTATGCTGACTGGAAAGGCGTGCGTTATCGTCTTGGTGGCAGCACGAAAACAGGTATTGATTGTTCCGGTTTTGTACAGCGTACGTTCCGCGAGCAATTTGGGTTAGATCTTCCGCGTTCAACCTATGAACAACAGGAGATGGGCAAGTCGATTTCACGTACCAAACTGCGCACCGGCGATTTAGTTCTGTTCCGCGCGGGGTCTACAGGTCGACATGTTGGCATCTACATTGGTAATGACCAGTTCGTACATGCCTCCACCAGTAGCGGTGTGACCATTTCCAGCATGAACGAACCGTACTGGAAGAAGCGTTATAACGAAGCGCGCCGCGTACTGACCCGCAGTTAATATAACTATTGTATCGTTGGTTATCCCTTGGCTGGCGATATGATGAAAAAAAGCACTGCTTCGGCAGTGTTTTTTTTTGCCCGTTACACTGAATACATCAAGCGGCTTTTCAGGAATCACGACGTCTATGCTCACCCGCTACTTCTCCAGTAATCGTAAAATACTGATCCTCAGTATTATCACGGGTCTCATCACCGCCCTGCTCCTGGGTTCCCTGCAATTTTCGTGGAGTTACCACAAGCGGGAAGTCAAATTCGACACCCTGGTGAATGATGTGAGCGCCTACATGGGGAGCTATTTCGAAGACCTTAAAAAAGCGGTCAATGTCCTCCAGCCTCTCACGCTGAACACGTGCCAGGACGTCAACCAGGAACTCACCTCACGCGCGGCCTTCAGCATTAACGTTCGCGCCTTCCTGCTGGTCCGGGACAAGATGGCATTCTGCTCCTCGGCAACAGGCCCGATGAATGCCCCGATGGAGACGCTCATTCCTGAGCTGAACATCAATAAACAGATCGATATGGCGTTGCTTCCGGGTACCCCCATGCTGCCTGATGAACCTGCGATTGCGATCTGGTACCGCAACCCATTAGTGAAGGACGGCGGGGTGTTCACTTCTGTGAATATTAATCTAACGCCTTACCTGCTCTATACTGAGCGCCAGGACGAGTTCGCGGGTATCGCTATCATTATCGGCGATAACGCCTTGTCGACGCGGTCCAGCACGCTGGTTCATACCCGCGACTTGCATGACATCCCGGTCCGCACGGCGACGCTGAAAGACCTCCCCCTGACCATCAACCTGTATGCGGACGCATGGACCAGCGATGAAATTCTCTATGCGCTGTTCTTCGGGCTGGTGTGCGGTATTTGTGCCGGATCGCTTAACTACTACATCCTCAGCATTCGGCTCAACCCGGGTAAAGAAATTTTAAGCGCTATCAAGCGCGGTCAGTTTTATGTGGTTTATCAGCCCGTCGTCGATGCCAAATCGCTCAGGATGACCGGGCTTGAAGTCCTGATGCGCTGGAAACACCCGACAATGGGGGAAATTCCGCCGGACGCGTTTATCAATTTTGCCGAAGCACAGAAGCTGATTGTCCCGCTGACGCTGCATCTCTTTGACCTTATCATTCATGATGCTCTCGTGTTACAAACGCTGTTACCTCCGGGCGCAAAGGTGGGTATTAACATTGCACCGGGGCATCTGCATGCGGAAAGCTTCAAGGACGATATGCGCACCTTCAAAGCCCTGCTGCCGCCGGATTACTTCCAGATCGTGCTGGAAATTACCGAGCGCGATATGCTCAACCATCGGGAAGCCAACACCCTTTTCGAATGGCTGCATAACGAAGGGTTTGAAATCGCCATTGATGATTTTGGTACCGGCCACAGCGCGCTGATTTACCTTGAGCATTTCACTATGGACTACCTCAAAATCGACCGTGGTTTTGTTAATGCGATCGGTACTGAGACCGTGACGTCACCGGTGCTGGATGCCGTTCTGACGCTGGCAAGACGACTGAATATGTCGACCGTCGCCGAAGGGGTAGAGACGCCGGAACAGGCGGCCTGGCTGCGCGAACACGGCGTTAACTTCCTGCAGGGATACTGGATTAGCCGCCCGATGCCGCTGGCGCAGTTCCGCGAATGGCGGCCTGATATTTCGCCCGAAGGCGATTAATTTCACATTGCCCGTGACGTCACTTATTATTCAGCTTAACCGAGCCGGTCTGTAGAGAGGGAGCTGCCGCGAGATGCTTATGCGCTTTATGTTGCTGATGTTGGCATTCACGAGCCTGTCCAGCCAGGCGCAAACCATCAAAGAGAATATCGCCTTCGCGGTGATTGGCGAGCCGAAATACGCGGTCAATTTTACGCACTTCGATTACGTCAACCCTGCCGCGCCAAAAGGCGGTAAGGTCACGCTTTCCGCCACGGGAACCTTCGACAACTTCAACCGCTACGCCCTGCGCGGCGTGGCGGCCGCGCGAACGGAATCGCTTTATGATACGCTTTTTGTCACGTCTGATGACGAGCCCGGCAGCTACTATCCGCTGATTGCCGAGAACGTACGTTACGCCGATAACTTCGCCTGGGCGGAAATCTCGCTGAACCCGCGGGCACGTTTTCACGATGGCACACCAGTGAAGGCCAGCGACGTTGCGTTCACCTTCCATAAATTCATGACCGAAGGCGTCCCCCAGTTCCGCATCGTATATAAAGGCGCGTCGGTCAGAGCCATCGCGCCGCTCACTGTGCGCATTGAGCTGAGCGAACCGAACAAAGAGAATATGCTCAGCCTGTTCTCGCTGCCGGTGATGCCGGAATCGTTCTGGAAAAATCATAAGCTGAGCGACCCGCTTTCAACGCCTCCGCTGGCTGGCGGCCCCTACCGCATTACCGACTGGCGAATGGGGCAATATGTCGTTTATTCCCGCGTCAAAGACTATTGGGCGGCCAATTTGCCGGTCAACCGCGGACGCTGGAACTTCGACACCCTTCGTTATGATTACTACCTCGACGATAACGTGGCGTTTGAAGCGTTCAAAGCCGGGGCATTCGATTTGCGCGTCGAGAGCAGCGCCAAAAACTGGGCGACCCGCTATATCGGCAAAAATTTCGCCAAAGGCTATATCGTCAAAGACGAACACAAAAATGAATCTGCCCAGGACACCCGCTGGCTGGCGTTTAATATTCAGCGTCCGGTATTTAATGACCGCCGGGTGCGGGAAGCCATCTCCCTGGCCTTTGATTTTGAGTGGATGAACAAAGCGCTGTTTTACGGGGCTTATAGCCGCGCCAACAGCTATTTTCAGAATACCGAATACGCCGCGCGTGATTATCCGAAAGCCGACGAACTGGTTCTGCTGGCCCCCCTTAAAGCAGAGGTACCGCAAGAGGTGTTTACAACGGTGTTTCAGCCGCCCGCATCGAAGGGTGACGGTTACGACCGCGACAACCTGCTCAAAGCCAGCAAGCTGCTGGATGACGCAGGCTGGCACCTGAAGAATCAAAAACGTGTGGATGCCAAAACGGGCAAGCCACTCAGCTTTGAACTGCTGCTCTCGTCCGGGGGCAACGACCAGTGGGTGCTGCCGTTTAAGCACAACCTTGAGCGGCTGGGCGTGACCATGAACATTCGCCAGGTTGATAACGCGCAGATCACCAGCCGCATGCGCAGCCGTGATTACGACATGATGCAGCGCCTGTGGCCCGCGCAGCCGTGGCCTAGCTCGGACCTGCAAATCTCCTGGGCCTCCAGCTACATCGACTCCTCGTACAATGCGCCGGGGGTAAAAAGCCCGGCGATTGATGCGCTCATTGCGAAAATCGTGGCGGCGCAGGGGGATAAAGACAAGCTCGTGCCGCTCGGGCGCGCCCTCGACAGGGTCTTAACCTGGAACTACTACATGCTGCCGATGTGGTATATGGGCGAAGATCGCCTTGCGCGCTGGGATAAGTTCTCCGTGCCTGCCGTGCGCCCGGTCTATTCTCTGGGCTTTGACACCTGGTGGTATGACGTTAACAAAGCCGCCAGACTTCCCGCTGAGCGGCGATAAGGAATTATCATGGGTGCCTATCTTCTCCGCCGTCTGCTGCTGGTCATCCCCACCCTGTGGGCCATCATCACGATTAACTTTTTCATCGTGCAAATCGCTCCCGGTGGGCCGGTCGATCAGGCCATTGCCGCCATTGAATTTGGCAACAGCGGCGGCATGCCGGGCGGCGGCGGTGAAGGGATGGGCGCCAGCCATGCGCGAACTGGCGTAGGGAATATCAGCGAAAGCCATTACCGCGGGGGACGCGGGCTGGATCCGGAAGTGATCGCCGAGATCACCCACCGCTACGGCTTTGATAAACCGATTCACGAGCGCTATTTCAAAATGCTCTGGGATTACATCCGCTTTGATTTTGGCGATAGCCTGTTCCGCAGTGCGTCAGTGCTGATGCTGATCAAGCAAAGCCTGCCGGTTTCGATCACGCTCGGGCTGTGGGGTACGCTGATCATCTATCTGGTCTCTATACCGCTTGGGATCCGCAAAGCGGTGTACAACGGCAGCCGGTTCGATATCTGGAGCAGCACGTTCATCATTATCGGCTATGCCATCCCGGCGTTTCTGTTCGCCGTTCTGCTGATCGTCTTTTTTGCCGGGGGCAGTTATTTTGATCTCTTCCCGCTGCGGGGGCTCGTCTCCGCCGATTTCAGCTCCCTGCCGTGGTACCAGAAAATCACCGACTACTTCTGGCATATCACGCTGCCGGTTCTGGCCACGGTCATTGGCGGGTTTGCGGCCCTGACCATGTTGACCAAAAACGCCTTTCTCGATGAAATTCGTAAACAGTACGTCGTTACGGCCCGCGCTAAAGGCGTGAGCGAGAAGCAGATCATGTGGAAGCACGTGTTCCGCAACGCCATGCTGCTGGTGATCGCCGGATTTCCGGCCACGTTCATCAGTATGTTTTTTACCGGCTCGCTGCTGATAGAGGTGATGTTCTCGCTTAACGGTCTGGGCCTGCTGGGCTATGAGGCCACCGTGTCGCGTGATTATCCGGTAATGTTCGGCACGCTCTATATTTTCACCCTGATTGGCCTGCTGCTGAATATCATCAGCGATATCAGCTATACGCTGGTCGATCCCCGAATCGATTTTGAGGGCCGATGATGCCGCGTTTAAGCCCCGTCAACCAGGCCCGCTGGGCCCGCTTTCGCCACAACCGCCGCGGCTACTGGTCGCTGTGGATTTTTGCCGTGCTGTTTGTCTTAAGCCTGTTTTCAGAACTGATCGCTAACGATAAACCGCTGCTGGTGCATTTTAACGACCGCTGGTACGTGCCGGTCATCGCCAATTACAACGAAAGCGACTTTGGCGGCCCGTTTGCGACGCCGGCGGAGTATCAGGATCCGTGGCTTCGCCAGCAGATTGATCAGCACGGCTGGGCGCTCTGGGCGCCGGTGCGTTTTGGCGCAAACAGCATTAACTTCGCCACCACGACCCCCTTCCCTTCCCCGCCCTCCGCGCAAAACTGGCTGGGAACGGATGCTAACGGCGGCGACGTGCTGGCGCGCATCCTGTATGGCACGCGTATTTCGCTTCTCTTTGGGCTGATGCTGACGATCTTCTCCAGCGTGATGGGCGTCGTGGCGGGCGCCATTCAGGGCTACTACGGCGGGAAAATTGACCTCTGGGGCCAGCGGGTGATTGAGGTCTGGTCAGGCATGCCGACGCTCTTTCTGATCATCCTGCTTTCCAGCGTCGTACAGCCCAACTTCTGGTGGTTATTAGGCATTACCGTCCTGTTCGGCTGGATGGCGCTGGTCGGTGTGGTCAGGGCCGAGTTTCTGCGCACCCGTAATTTCGACTATATTCGCGCCGCGCAGGCGCTTGGCGTGAGCGACCGCGGGATCATCTTCCGCCATATGCTGCCCAACGCCGTGGTGGCTACGCTCACCTTCCTGCCGTTTATTCTGTGCAGCTCCATCACCACCCTCACCTCACTGGATTTTCTCGGTTTCGGGCTACCGTTGGGTTCCCCGTCGCTCGGCGAACTGCTGCTGCAGGGCAAGAACAACCTGCAGGCGCCGTGGTTAGGCATCGCCGCCTTTCTTTCCGTGGCCGTGCTGCTGTCGCTGCTGATTTTTATTGGCGAAGCCGTGCGCGATGCCTTTGATCCGAACAAGGCGGTTTAAAATGACCCAGCCCCTGCTCCGTATTGATAACCTGTCGATTGCCTTTTCAAAACAGGACGAGACGCGCACCGTGGTCAGCGACCTGACGCTGCAGATCCAGCGCGGTGAAACGCTGGCCCTGGTGGGTGAGTCGGGTTCAGGCAAGAGCGTCTCGGCGCTCTCCATCCTGCGGCTGCTGCCTTCTCCGCCGGTAAGCTACCCGCAAGGGGATATCCTTTTTCACGGCCGTTCGCTGCTGCACGCCGACGAACAGACCCTGCGCGGCATTCGCGGCAACAAAATCGCGATGATCTTCCAGGAGCCGATGGTGTCGCTTAACCCTCTGCACAGCCTGGAAAAACAGCTCTATGAAGTGCTCTCCCTGCACCGTGGGATGCGCAAAGAGGCCGCGCGGGGAGAAATTCTGGATTGTCTTGAACGCACAGGCATACGCAATGCGGCCAAACGGCTGAATGATTTTCCGCATCAGCTCTCCGGCGGCGAACGCCAGCGCGTGATGATCGCCATGGCGCTGCTGACGCGCCCCGAGCTGTTGATTGCCGACGAGCCCACAACGGCGCTGGACGTGACGGTACAGGCGCAAATACTGACGCTGCTGCGGGACCTGCGTGACGAGCTAAACATGAGCCTGCTGTTTATCACGCACAACCTGAGCATTGTGAGAAAGCTGGCCTACAGCGTCGCGGTGATGCAAAACGGCCGCTGTGTTGAACAGAATGCGGCGTCCACGCTGCTGAGCGCGCCGCAACACCCCTATACGCAGCGCCTGCTCGACAGCGAACCCTCCGGCGACCCGGTTCCCCTCGACGCTGACAGCACGCCGCTGCTGCGCGTTGAGGATCTGTCCGTCTCGTTCCCGATCCGCAAAGGTATTCTGCGCCGCATTGTCGATCGCAACCCGGTGTTAAAAAATATCCGCTTCTCGCTGCGCCCGGGCGAATCCCTCGGGCTGGTGGGCGAATCCGGCTCGGGTAAAAGCACCACCGGTCTGGCGCTGCTGCGCTTAATTGCCTCACAGGGCGAAATCCTGTTTGACGGCATGCCGCTGCACCGCTGGAACCGCCGCCAGATGCTGCCCGTGCGGCCCCGCATGCAGGTGGTCTTTCAGGACCCCAACTCCTCGCTTAACCCGCGGCTCAGCGTGTTACAGATTGTCGAAGAGGGCCTGCGCGTCCATCAGCCCGGCCTGAGCGCGCAGCAGCGCGAGCAGGAGGTCATGCGGGTCATGGTTGAAGTGGGTTTAGATCCCGAGACGCGCCACCGCTATCCTGCGGAATTTTCCGGCGGGCAGCGCCAGCGTATCGCCATTGCCCGCGCGCTGATCCTGAAACCAGAGCTAATTATTCTGGATGAACCGACGTCGTCTCTGGACAGGACCGTACAGGCGCAGATCCTGGCGCTGCTGAAAGGGCTACAGGAAAAGCACCGGCTGGCCTATATCTTTATCAGCCATGATTTGCAGGTGGTGCGAGCGCTATGCCATCAGGTGATTGTGTTGCGACAGGGAGAGGTGGTCGAGCATGGAGAGTGCCAGCGCGTATTTAGCGCGCCAACGCAGCGCTACACGCGCCAGCTGTTGTCGTCAGACTAGCGCTCAGAATGGATACTGGCCGGAGAAAGGCTCTGCAATAGCAACGCCAAAATTTTTCAGGCGGCAGGTGGCAGCAAACTCGTCCTGGCTTTTCACAAACAGGCACGGCTCCCCTTCGCATTCCAGCACGGAGCTGTCCACTTCGATATCCGTCAGGGCCTGACTGAGACGCTCCATCACCCGCCATGCATTTTCATCGCTCGGGCTCAGCAGCTTGAGCGCCACCAGGCAGTTTTCACAGCCCGCGACGTTTTGCGGAATCGGTTCAACTTTCGAACCAGCAAAACCCGCCGACCAGCGATAGCTCTGGGGCAAGCGATGGACAATAGAAAGTTGTAATGTATTCACGTTCGTTCCCCGGAAGCAAAATTTACTTCACAATTTATTTACATTTATAGTAACACATCATCGCCAGCCTGCACTATTCAGCACTTTTTTATCGGTATTCAGGCTCGCGTCGGCGCTATATGTACCCGTTTCTGCGATCTAACTCAACCTTTTTGAATACAATGATGTGACTTTTTACACAAATAGATTTTACATAAAATAAACAAACACGGCATAAACGAACGGGGGTTTGGTTGATATGCATCAACAAAAAAGGCCCTGCCGGGCCTTCTCTGTGTTTTAGTGGGCCGCTTTTCGCGGTCGACTGGCGTAAAGATAGAAGAGTATCGAGCTGGTTGCGCAAAAAGCCATGGCCCACAGCATGGGCCATGCCGTCGTAAAGGTGGCCATAGAAAGCAACGCGCCAACGATAGCGCCGATGCCGAAGCGGAACGTCCCCGCCAGGGAAGAGGCGGTCCCCGCCATGTGCGGGAACTCATCCAGAATCACCGCCATCGCATTGGACGACACCATCGACACGCAGCCGACAAAGGCCGCTACGCCGACCACCAGCGCCCAGAAGCCCACGCCCAGAAACGCGCTCACCACCAGCAAGATCGCCATCACAAACTGGATCCACAGCCCCGCGCGAAACATGTTCAGCGCCCCCACCCGCCGGACAAAGCGGCTGTTGATGATGGTCATGATGAACAGGAAGACGATGTTAAGCGCAAAGTAATAGCCGAAGTGCTGCGGCGACACGTGGTTAAGCTCGATGTAGACAAACGGCCCGGCGCTCAGGAAAGAGAACATTCCGGCAAAGCTGAACCCGCTTGCCAGCATATAGCTGAGCACGCGCTTGTGGCGAAACAGCGAGGCAAAGTTGCCGATGGTGGTACGGATGTGAAACTTCTGGCGGCGCTCGACGGGAAGCGTTTCATCTATAAAGAAGAAGATCATTGCCGAGGCCAGCAGCGCGGCCAGGGCCAGGATCCAGAAAATCACATGCCAGCTGAACCACACCAGCACCGCACCACCCGCCATTGGCGCCACCAGCGGCGCAATCGTCGTCACCAGCATCACGAACGACATCATGCGGGAGAACTCTTCCTTCGGGTAGATATCGCGCATCAGGGCGTTAATCACCACGCTTGCCGCTGCCGCCGCCAGACCGTGGAAGAAACGCATGATGATCAAATGATCGATGGTCTGGGCCAGCGCACAGGCAACCGCTGCGGCCGCAAAGACCAGCGTCCCGCCCAGAATGACGGGCTTGCGTCCAAGGCTGTCCGCCATCGGGCCATAAAACAGCTGGCCGAGGGCAAAGCCGAGAATATAGGTGCTGAGCGTCATCTGCGCGCTGCCCGCCGGGACGCCAAACTGCGCGGAAATGACCGGCAGCGCAGGCAGGTACATATCAATAGACAGCGGCATCAGCATGGCCAGCAGGCCAAGAATGAAGACGATTTTGAACGACGAGTGTGGCCTGGTGGTCACAGGGTTCTCCTGAAATTAGTGCGAAGGCAGACCGACGCTGGCGATCTCTTCTTCCTTTAACGGACGGTATTCGCCTGGCGCAAGGTCGGGATCGAGTTCAATCGCACCAATCCGTTCGCGATGCAGGCCTACAACGTGGTTCCCCACCGCGGCAAACATACGTTTCACCTGATGGTAGCGCCCTTCGCTGATGGTCAGACGGACCTCCGTCGGGGTGATGACTTCAAGCACCGCCGGTTTGGTCAGATCTTTTTCATTATGCAGCTGCACGCCTTTCGCGAAGTGCTCAGCCGTGTCATCCGACACCGGTGACTCCAGCGTCACGAAATAGGTTTTCTCGCAGTGGTGGCGTGGAGAGGTGATGCGATGCGACCACTGACCGTCGTCGGTCATCAGCACCAGACCGGTGGTGTCGATATCGAGGCGGCCTGCGGCATGCAGCTTGTGCGCCACCGGTTCGTCGAGGAAATAGAGCACCGTCGGGTGATCCGGATCGTCCGTTGAGCAGACGTAGCCTTCCGGCTTATTGAGCATGAAGTAGCGAGGACCGTGCTGCTGGGTCAGCGGATTGCCGTCATACTCCACCTGATGGTCAGGTTGCAGTTTGAACGCGCTGTCTCTCACAATGTCGCCATCCACGGTAACGCGGCTGGCGCGAATTTCGCGCCCGGCAATAGCGCGGCTTACGCCGAGTTGCTGAGCGATAAACTTATCAAGTCGCATGAAATCTTTTTAGCCTTAATGGTGCAGGAAGTCGGACAACAGGTCCGAAAATAGAAGCAGTCTGGAACGGTTCAGTATAATGGTCTGGTTGCGCCACTCAAGGGAAAAAGTTTCGTGGCATACTATGTGCGGAATAACGAAACCGAGACCCCATGACTTTTACACTTCGTCCCTATCAGCAGGAAGCCGTTGACGCCACCCTCGCCTGGTTCCGTAAACATCGCGAGCCGGCGGCGATTGTGCTCCCGACCGGTGCAGGCAAAAGCCTGGTCATTGCCGAACTGGCGCGTCTGGCCCGCGGCCGCGTGCTGGTGCTGGCGCACGTTAAAGAGCTCGTCGCGCAAAACCATGCCAAGTATTGTGCACTTGGACTGGAAGCCGACATTTTCGCCGCCGGTCTAAAGCGTAAAGAGAGCCACGGCAAGGTGGTGTTTGGCAGCGTGCAGTCGGTGGCCCGCAATCTGGATCTGTTTCGCAGCGAATTTTCGCTGCTGATTGTCGACGAGTGTCACCGCATCAGCGATGACGACGACAGCCAGTATCAGCAAATCCTGACGCACCTGAAAGACGTGAACCCTCACCTGCGCCTGCTGGGCCTGACGGCGACCCCGTTTCGTCTGGGTAAAGGCTGGATCTATCGTTACCATTATCACGGCATGGTGCGCGGCGATGACAAGGCCCTGTTTAGCGACTGCATCTACGAGCTTCCGCTGCGCTACATGATTAAACATGGCTACCTGACGCCACCTGAACGGCTGGATATGCCGGTGGTGCAGTACGATTTCAGCCGCCTGCAGGCGCAGAGCAACGGGTTATTCAGCGAAGCGGATCTTAACCAGGAGCTGAAAAAGCAAAAGCGCATTACGCCGCATATCATCAGCCAGATTGAGGAGTTCGCCGCGACGCGCAAAGGGGTGATGATCTTTGCCGCCACCGTTGAGCACGCGCGCGAAATCACCGGGTTACTGCCCTCCGGCGACGCGGCGCTCATCACCGGCGAGACGCCCGGCCCGGAGCGCGACCGCCTGATTGAAGCCTTTAAAGCCCAGCAGTTCCGCTATCTGGTTAACGTGTCGGTGTTGACCACCGGCTTTGACGCCCCGCACGTTGACCTGATCGCTATTTTGCGCCCGACCGAATCGGTCAGTCTGTATCAGCAAATTGTTGGCCGCGGCCTGCGTCTGGCGCCGGGGAAAACCGACTGCCTGATTCTGGATTATGCCGGTAACCCGCACGATCTCTATACGCCTGAGGTCGGCGCGCCAAAAGGGAAAAGCGACAACGTGCCCGTGCAGGTCTTTTGCCCTGCCTGCGGGTTTGCCAACACCTTCTGGGGCAAAACCACCGCCGACGGCACGCTGATCGAACATTTTGGCCGCCGCTGTCAGGGCTGGTTTGAAGATGATGACGGGCATCGCGAGCAGTGCGATTTTCGTTTCCGCTTTAAAAACTGCCCGCAGTGCAACGCCGAAAATGACATTGCCGCTCGCCGCTGTCGGGAGTGCGACACGGTGCTGGTTGACCCGGACGACATGCTGAAAGCGGCGCTAAAGCTGAAAGATGCGCTGGTGCTGCGCTGTTCCGGCATGGCGCTGCAGCCCGGCGCGGATGAAAAAGGCGAATGGCTGAAAATCACCTATTACGACGAGGACGGGGCGGACGTCAGCGAGCGCTTCCGGGTCCAGACGCCTGCCCAGCGAACGGCCTTCGAACAGCTGTTTATTCGCCCGCACACCCGCACCCCGGGCGTGCCCCTGCGCTGGATCACCGTGGCCGATATCGTGCGCCAGCAGGTGCTGTTGCGCCATCCGGATTTTGTCGTCGCCCGTAAGAAAGGCCAGTACTGGCAGGTGCGCGAGAAGCTCTTTGACTACGAAGGTCGCTTCCGTCGCGCCAACGAATTGCGCGGTTAGCGGGACTTTTCATTGATGTGAGGGACATTTGAGTATAAAATGCCGCCCGCTTCACATCCGTGAGGCAGAACACTCACCTGCTGCTGGGTCGCCTGTAGTAGGGTTTTAAATACAGAGAGAAATCAATGTTCACTATCGAAGCAGAAGTACGTAACGTGCAGGGTAAGGGTGCGAGCCGCCGCCTGCGTACCGCTAACAAGTTCCCGGCTATCGTTTACGGTGGCGAAGCTGCTCCAGTTGCAATCGAACTGGATCACGACAAACTGTGGAACCTGCAGACCAAAGCTGAATTCTACAGCGAAGTTCTGACCATCGTTGTTGGCGGTAAAGAAGAAAAAGTGAAAGTTCAGGCTGTTCAGCGTCACGCGTTCAAGCCAAAACTGACTCACATCGACTTCGTTCGCGCGTAATCGCAAACCTGTCGAAAAAAACCCCGCTTCTGCGGGGTTTTTTGTGCCTGTTATTTACCGCCCGAGGTGCGGCGCTGAAGCTGATCGCGCAGATTCGGCGGCGTACCTTTAATGGTCAGCGTATCGGTGGCCGGATCCCAGAAGATTCGTTCCCCCAGCAGCATCGCATCAAAGTTGATGGTTAACCCGCCGCCGCTGCCGGCAAACTTGGTTAACTGACGCAGCGTGCTGCGATCCGCCGGGAAGCTCTCTTCAAGCTCATAGCCCTTCTCTGCGGTAAATTCCTGGAAGCTGACTTCGCTGACGCCCGCCAACTCTTTTGACAGCGACTCCAGCTCAATCTCTTCCCCAGCCTGCAGCTGTTCGTTGCAGTAGCTGTAAACCTGCTGGCGCACCGTCTGGCGCTCAGATTTATCAAGCTGCGCTTCGGCTGTGAAATCGTCAACCGCCTGGAGCAGCCCTTTGTTCTGCGCTTTGGCGTTAAGCCCTTCACTGGCACCGAGGAAGTCCATGAAGAAATCCGCCACTTTGCGGCCCACGCGTCCCTTCAGGAAAGTCAGGTAGCGGGTCGACTCCGGGTTGGTTTCCCACTCGGTCAAATCTATACGCGCCACGATATCCGCATGGTTTATGTCCAGATAGTGCGTTGAGCTGATATCCAACTGCTCGTTCACGCGCATGCTGCTTAAGTTGTTCAGCACGGTAACCAGCAGATACTCGACCGCCAGGTAGCGGTAGTGGCAGAACAGCACGATCCCGCCGTCGGCGAACGGGTATTTCGCCAGCTCGTCGCGCAGACGCCCGGTTGCCGCACGGCTAAACGCCAGGAAATCCTCTTCACCCTGGCGCTGCAGGCGCAGGCTATCGGCCAGTTCACTCTCTTCGCTGAACAGCCCATAGGCTTTATTTTTGGCGCTGTAGACGCGATGCAGCTCTGCCATCATCTCCACAACGGTCGCCGTAGGTTCCAGTAACGAATCGCGTAGCACCACTTCAAGGGTTTGCTCATCGCGCTTGATAAGCTGGTGCAGGGCAATCTGGTTGATTTCCAGACTCATGATAAACTCTCCTTTTAGACCGGGCGGTATTCAACCACCACCAGGACATGTGTGCAACAACAGATAAAAAAGGGGAAAAAAAGCTGTTGCTACGGTAATATGTTGCCCTTTCATCAACAAACTGATTTTGATTTATGCCACAACATTCCCGCTACAGTGATGAACACGTTGAACAACTGCTCAGTGAGCTGGTCAACGTACTGGAAAAACATAAAACGCCGACCGATCTCTCCCTGATGGTTTTGGGAAATATGGTCACCAACCTGATTAACACCAGCGTTGCTCCGGCTCAGCGTCAGGCGATCGCAAAATCTTTCGCCCAGGCTTTACAGTCGTCCGTCAGCAACGACCCGGCCCATTAAGGGATACGAACAACAGTTTATGGTGACGAATCGTCAGCGCTACCGTGAAAAAGTCTCCCAGATGGTCAGCTGGGGGCACTGGTTTGCCCTGTTCAACATTCTGCTGGCGACGGTCATTGGCTGTCGTTATCTGTTTGTCGCAGACTGGCCAACAACGCTCACCGGGCGTATCTACTCCTGGATAAGCGTTGTCGGTCACTTTAGCTTTTTGGTTTTCGCCACCTATCTGCTGATCCTGTTCCCCCTGACGTTTATCGTCATGTCGCAGCGCCTGATGCGATTCTTGTCCGCCATCCTTGCGACGGTGGGGATGACGCTGCTGCTTATCGACAGTGAAGTGTTCACCCGCTTCCACCTGCATCTCAACCCCATCGTCTGGGAGCTGGTGATTAACCCCGACCAGAACGAAACGGCCCGCGACTGGCAGCTGATGTTTATCAGCGTCCCGGTGATCCTGTTGATTGAGATGCTGTTTGCCACCTGGAGCTGGCAAAAACTGCGTAGCCTGACCCGCCGACGCCATTACGCGAAGCCCGTCGCCGCGCTCTTCTTCGTCTCCTTTATCAGTTCGCACATCATGTATATCTGGGCGGATGCGAACTTCTATCGTCCTATTACCATGCAGCGCGCGAACCTGCCGCTCTCGTACCCGATGACGGCCCGTCGCTTCCTCGAGAAACATGGCCTGCTTGATGCGCAGGAGTACCAGCGCCGCCTTATCGAGCAGGGTAACCCGGAAGCCGTCAGCGTGCAGTATCCGCTGAGCGACCTGCGCTATCGCGATATGGGCCGCGGGCAAAACGTCCTGCTCATCACCGTCGACGGCCTGAACTATTCCCGTTATGAGAAGCAGATGCCAGCCCTGGCCGATTTCGCGAGTCAAAACGTCACGTTTACTCAGCACATGAGCTCCGGTAACACAACCGACGCGGGCATCTTTGGCCTCTTCTATGGCATTTCAGCCGGATACATGGACGGCGTACTCTCTACCCGCACGCCTGCGGCGCTGATCACCGGGCTGAATCAGCAGGGCTATCAGTTAGGGTTGTTCTCATCCGATGGCTTTAACAGCCCGCTCTACCGCCAGGCGCTGCTGTCTGATTTCTCACTGCCGGCGGCACAGAATCAGTCCGATGCGCAGACCGCCAGCCAATGGATAAACTGGCTGCAGCGCTATGCCCAGGAAGATAACCGCTGGTTCTCATGGGTTGCCTTTAACGGCACAACGCTTGCTAACAGCAACAAGAGTGATTTCGCGCGCCGCTACGGCCGCGCGGCGGGTGATGTTGATGCGCAGATTGCCCGCGTGCTTGACGCGCTACGTGAGTCCGGCAAGCTGGACAACACCGTGGTGATCGTGACGGCAGGCCATGGCGTCCCGTTAGGTGACGAGGCGAAGAGCATGAGCTGGTCACGCCCTAACCTGCAGGTTCCGCTGGTCATCCACTGGCCGGGCACCCCGGCGCAGCGCATCACTATGCTTACCGAGCATAAAGATGTGATGACCACCCTGATGCAACGCCTGCTGCACGTCAGCACGCCGGCAAACGAGTATTCGCAGGGCCAGGATCTCTTCAGCGCCGCGCGCCGCCATAACTGGGTTACGGCAGCAGGGAATAATACGCTGGTGGTGACCACGCCGAAGCTGACGCTGGTGCTGAACAGCAACGGGAATTATCAGACGTATAACCTGCAGGGTGAGCGGCTAAAAGACCAGAAACCGCAGCTGAGCCTGCTGCTGCAGGTCCTGACGGATGAGAAGCGTTTTGTCGCTAACTGATTAATAATAAACCAGTTAGCGACGGATTTCCTTGCATTCAAAACGGAATCGAGTAGTATTCTTTCTATGCGTCGGCACGTAGCGCAGCCTGGTAGCGCACCGTCATGGGGTGTCGGGGGTCGGAGGTTCAAATCCTCTCGTGCCGACCAAAAATACATTGAAAACCAGCCTCTTATGGCTGGTTTTTTATTTCGCCTCGTCCGGCGTTTTGCGCAGGTACACAAGCGTTACCAGACAAATCACCGCCCCGGCATAAAACGTATATTCCGCCCCAAACGTTTCCCAGATTGCCCCGGCGCCCAGGCTGGCGACTAACAATCCCACGCCGCTGACCAGACTAAAAATGCCGTAGGCGGTACCGCGCAGATCCGCAGGCGCCGTTTTTGCGATCATTGCCGCCAGCAGCCCCTGCGTCATCCCCATATGCACTCCCCAAAGCGCAACGCCCAGAAGCATTCCAGCCCAGTGGGTGCTCAGCGCCAGCACAATATCTGCTCCAATCAGCATCACCAGACCCCACTGCAGTAGCCGGGTGTGGCTCATCCGGTCCGATAACTTGCCAAACGGATAGGCTGAGAGGAAATAGAGCAGATTCATGGCCACCATCACCAGCGGGATCAGCGCCAGCGGCACCCCCGACTGCTGTGCGCGCAGGACAAGAAAGGCTTCACTGAAGCGTGCGAGCGTGAAGATGGCCCCCAGACCAATCACCCACCAGCAGCCTTTCCCGAGACGCCTGAGGTTCTCTTTTTTGATGGGGTTCGTGCGTTTATGTTCGACGGGCGTTTTCGGCTCATGCAGGCCGAAGAAAAGCAGCGCCACGGCGAGCACGCCGGGGATCACCGCGATCCAGAAAATCGTGCGGAAATCATCGTTCCACAGCAGCATCAATCCTACGGCCAGCAGCGGCCCGAGAAATGCGCCGATGGTGTCCATCGACTGACGCAGCCCAAAGGCCGCGCCGCGAAGTTCCGGCGGCGTAACGTCAGCAACCAGCGCATCGCGCGGCGCTCCCCGGATCCCCTTCCCGACCCGGTCGATTAAGCGTGCCCCCAGAATCATGCCGGAAGATGAGGCGATAGCGAACAACGGTTTACTCAACGCGCCAAGACCGTAGCCCAGAACCGCCAGTCCTTTACGCTTGCCCAGATAGTCACTGATGGCGCCGGAAAACACCTTGATAAACAGCGCAGTGGCCTCAGCCAGGCCTTCGATCAAACCAATGAAAATGACGCTGGCGCCCAGCGTCGTGACCATAAACAATGGCAGCAGGCTGTGAATGATCTCCGAAGAAATATCCATCAACATACTTACTCCACCGACCACCCAGACACCTTTTGGGATCTGGCGGAGCGTGGCAAACCGGGATTGCATTAAGCCTCTCCTGCTTTCTGTAAACAAAGGTGCTCTCAACAGAATATCCTGGAAAGGCGAATAAAAATTATCAGGCATAAAAAAAGCCACCCCGCAGGATGGCTTAGTTATCGCAAATCGGTGCTTAGTGCTTCTCACGTCCGCCCAGGAAAAAAATACCCAGCGGTATAGCCAACAGAACGGTGAATACCAGACTGTAGACAAAGATCATCGCCGATTGCAGGACATACATGCTGGTTGTCCAGGCAGAGAGAGGAATGTTGTACTGTTCGATGACGCCAACAATCGTGGCACGCCCCACGCACGCGGCAGCAATCATAAACACGACCAGCAGCGCCAGGAGGAACTTGCGGCCTTCAGGCGTTTTCAGTTTTGCACGAACCATCTCTCTTCCCTTTTACAGATGAATAACATTATAGAGGGTCTAAAATAACACAAACGCCTGCCGGACTCCACGCCAGTACAAATCTCTACTTAAATGGCAAATATGTGGTTTATTACGCTATTCATATTGAAAATGTAAGTAAATAACACCAATCATTCATAGTTGATATGTTAACCTGTGCAGGATCGTTTTGACATAAAGGAATGACAATGAAAAACGCACCTAAATTTGCCATCGCACTCATCGCCGCCGCGTGCGTCAGCACCAGCGCTTTCGCCAGCGAAACACCTAAAGCGCAGCCGCTGGAAAAAGTCGCCCCGTATCCGAAAGCGGATAAAGGGATGACGCGTCAGGTGATTCAGCTTCCGGTTCAGCAGGATGAAGCGAACTACAAAGTGGAGCTGTTAATTGGCAAGACGCTGGAAGTGGACTGCAACCAGCATCGTCTGGGTGGTCAGCTGGAAAGCAAAACGCTGGAAGGCTGGGGTTACGACTACTACGTCTTTGATAAAGTCACCTCTCCGGTCTCCACCATGATGGCCTGCCCGGATGGCAAGAAAGAGAAGAAATTTGTGACCGCCTATCTGGGCGACAACAGCCTGCTGCGCTACAACAGCAAGTTGCCGATCGTGGTTTATACGCCTGAAAATGTGGAAGTGAAGTATCGCGTGTGGAAGGCTGAAGAGAAGATTGAGCAGGCTGTCGTACGTTGAAATTAAGTCGGGTGGCGGCTTCGCCTTACCCGACCTACAAAACAACACCGACCATAGGCCGGGTAGGCGTCAGTGCCACCCGGCTTTTTTACCTTACAGCGCGATATCCGCAACCGGTTTGTTTTCCGGCTGAGGCTTCAGCTCCGCTTTTGGCGCAGCATCCGCAGCCTGCGGTTTGATGTACTGCAGCTGCAGTACGCGGCTGGTGTATTCCAGCTCCTGCTCCGTCGCGCTCACGTTACCGTTCAGCTTCGTGCCGTAGGATGGAATAATGGTCTTCAGCTTCGCCTGCCATTCCGGACTGGCGACTTTATCTTTAAACACTTTTTCCATCAGGTGCAGCATGATTGGCGCAGCGGTAGACGCACCCGGTGACGCACCCAGCAGCGCGGCGATGGTGCCGTCCTTATCGCTCACCACTTCGGTGCCCAGACGCAGCACGCCACCCTCTTTCGGATCGCGCTTGATGATCTGCACGCGCTGACCCGCCTGCCACAGACGCCAGTCTTCTTTCTTCGCCTCAGGGTAGTACTCTTTCAGCGCTTCGAAACGGTCGTCGTCAGAGAGCATCACCTGGCTAATCAGGTATTTCACCAGATCGAAGTTATCCAGCCCCACGTCCATCATCGGCTTGACGTTAGAGGTGGTGGTTGCGCTCAGCAGATCCCACAGGGAGCCGTTTTTCAGGAATTTAGTGGAGAAGGTCGCGAACGGGCCAAACAGCACCACGCGTTTGCCGTCAAGCATACGGGTATCGATGTGCGGAACAGACATTGGCGGCGCGCCCACGGAAGCCTGACCGTACACTTTTGCCAGATGACGATTCACCACTTCCGGGTTATCGGACACCAGGAACTGACCGCCCACCGGGAAGCCCGCGTAGTCGTCCGCCTCCGGAATGCCGGACTCCTGCAGCAGCTTCAGCGCGGCACCGCCCGCACCGATAAAGACAAACTTCGCCTTGATGACGTGCTCGGCTTCGTTGTTTTTCAGATCGGCAACGGTCACGCTCCAGCTGTTATCCGCGTTGCGCTTGAAACCGCGCACTTCGGTGCTGAGCTGCAGGTTGAAGTTCTCTTTTTTCTTCAGGGACGTCACCAGCTGACGGGTAATTTCACCGTAGTTGACGTCGGTACCAATTTCGGTACGGGTCGCCGCCACTTTCTGGTTCGGGTCACGACCTTCCATGACCAGCGGAGCCCACTCTTTAATCTGCGCGTGGTCTTCAGAGTATTTCATCCCGCGGAACAGCGTGCTCTGCTGCAGTGCGGCGTAGCGCGCGCGCAGGAAGTTGACGTTCTGCTCGCCCCACACAAAGCTCATGTGCGGTACGGTGTTGATGAAAGAGTGCGGGTCGTGCAATACGCCGCTGTTGACCTGGTGAGACCAGAACTGACGAGATACCTGGAACGCCTCGTTGATCTCTACCGCCTTCTCGATACTAATGGAACCGTCCTTTTTCTGCGGCGTATAGTTCAGTTCCATGAGTGCCGAATGGCCGGTACCGGCGTTGTTCCAGCCGTTCGAACTCTCCTGCGCCACGCCATCAAGGCGCTCGACCATGGTCATTGACCAGTCCGGCTGCAGTTCTTGCAGATAGGTTCCCAGCGTGGCGCTCATGATACCGCCACCGATTAAAAGGACGTCCGTTTCCTGCTCTTTTGGTGCGTCAGCTTTCGCCGCCATAGAGACGGTGTTAAGCCCCACGGCCAGAGAAAAGAGCATGGCAGTCATTTTTTTCATAATTTATGCCTTAGTGTAAAAGTGCTTGATGCGTGGAAATTGCAGGTGAAACAAGCTGCGGGGGCACGGTAACAACTTTTAAATATTGTTTAAAGGTTACGAAATTATTGTAATTGTGAAATTTAATGATGGATTGTTTGTGAGGAATTATCGAAGCGTCTGGTAAAGCGCGGTTTAACTGGCTAGTATGTTGCGTTTTGTGATCGCGCGCACGGAAGCCTGCCCTAACCAGCGAAACGTTATGTCCCTACCCCATTCTGCTGTCTCTCCCGAAAACCGTGTCGCCAGCGTGCTGCGTTCCCCTAAACAGCTGACGCGTGAAACGCTGGCTGGCGTGATTACCGCCCTGGCGCTGATCCCCGAGGTCATCTCATTTTCCGTCGTGGCGGGCGTTGACCCGAAGGTCAGCCTGATCGCTTCCGTGGTGCTGTGTCTTGCCCTGTCCGTGCTGGGTGGTCGCCCGGCGATGGTCACGGCCGCGGCCGGTTCCGTGGCGCTGGTTATTGGACCCATGGTGCATCAGCACGGCGTACAGTACATTCTTCCCGCCGTGCTCATGGCTGGCGTAATTCAGATTCTGTTTGGCGTGCTGGGCATGGCAAGGCTGATGCGCTTTATTCCCCAGTCGGTCATGACCGGGTTTGTTAACGCCCTCGGCATTTTGATCTTCATAGCTCAGGTTCCGCATTTCTGGAGCCGAAGCCCGCTGATTGTGGGCCTGTTCGTGCTGACGGTGCTGATCGTGCTGTGGGTGCCGCGCTATTTCAAAAGCATCCCTTCCCCGCTGATTGCGATTGTGCTGTTAACCTTGTTTACGGTTTCGACCGGGCAAAGCCTGCCGACCGTGGGCGATGAAGGCGCCATGAGAGGCGGCTTGCCGGGTCTTAGCGAACTTCTGGTCCCCCTCAATCTACAGACGCTGAGCATAATCTGGCCGTGCGCGTTGAGCATCGCGTTTGTCGGCCTGCTGGAATCCCTGCTGACCGCAAAGCTGGTGGATGAGCTGACCGCGACGCCGTCAAGTAAACGCCGCGAAAGCATTGGATTAGGCGTCGGCAATATCCTGGCCGGATTTTACGGTGGTATTGCGGGCTGCGCGATGATCGGACAAACCATCGTTAACGTGGAGATGGGGAAAGGCCGAAGCCGCATTTCAACCTTCGCTGCGGGCATCGTGCTGCTGATCCTGGTGACGGCGCTCAGCGACGTGATGGCCAACATCCCGATGGCGGTGCTGGCGGGCATTATGGCGATCGTCGCCGTTAAAACCTTCAGCTGGCACAGCCTTCAGCCGGCCACGCTGAAAACGGCCCCGATTGCAGAAACGGTCGTCATGCTGGTCACCGTTGCCGCCACGGTATCAACCGGCAATCTGGCGATTGGCGTGCTGGGCGGGATTATCGTCATGGTGCTGCTTCCCGCCCGCATTAAGCGTCGGCTTAAAGCAGAAAAATCGTCGCCAGCCCAAGAAAAATAAAGAAACCGCCGGTATCGGTGATGGCGGTGATCATCACGCTCGACCCCACCGCGGGGTCGCGCCCCAGTTTGGTCATGGTCAACGGGATAATAACGCCCATCATCGATGCCACGAGCAGATTCAGCACCATCGCCAGCATCATCACGCCGCCTAGCGCCATATCGTCATACAGCCACCAGGTGATGCCGCCCATAATGCCGCCCCACACCAGGCCGTTGATCAGCGCCACGCCCATCTCTCTGAAGATCAGAAAGGCGAAGTTGCCGGGCTGAATATTTTCCAGCGCCAGCGCGCGGACGATCATGGTAATGGTCTGGTTTCCGGTGTTGCCGCCAATCCCGGCCACAATCGGCATCAGCGAGGCCAGCGCCACCAGCTGCGAAATGGTGTGTTCAAAGCCGTCAATCACGCGGGAGGCGATAAACGCGGTACACAGGTTAATGGCCAGCCACGCCCAGCGCGTTTTCACCGCCTTGCCGACGGAGGCATGGACGTCATCTTCCGCGCTGATCCCCCCCAGCGCACGCAGATCGTTATCGGTTTCTTCATAAACGACGTCAACGATCTCGTCGATGGTCAGACGCCCCATCAGTTTGCCGACGGAGTCCACGACGGCGGCACTCACGAGGTCATCACGTTCGAAGGTACGCGCCGCTTTTTCCGCATCGTCCTCCGGGGAGAAGACCATCGGCTCGTTTTCCATCACCTCGCTCACCTTCCGCTGGGTGCTGTTGAGCAGGATGGTTTTCAGCTCCAGCTCGCCAAGCAGGGTTTTATCCCGGGAGGTGACAAACAGCTTATCGGTGTTATCCGGCATTTTGCCCAGGCGGCGCAGATAGCGCTGCACGGTGCCGAGCGTCACGTCCGGGCGCACCGTGATCACGCCGAACTCCATAATCGCGCCGACGCTGTTTTTCTCGTAATGCATCACCTGACGCACGCGCGCGCGTTCATCGGCAGGCAGTGACGCCAGCAGGCGGCCGGTCAGGTTTCGCGGCAGGTGTTGAACCAGGTAAATCTGTTCGTCGATATCCAGGGTTTGCAGAGCGTCGAGAATATCCCGGTCGCTCATCTCGTCGATCAGGTCGTCCCAGACGTTTTCGGAGGCCTCAAGCAGCACCTGCCCGCGCTCGTGATCCTGCACCAGCCGCCACAGGGCGTGACGTTCTTCCGAGGGAAGCGCTTCCAGAGTATCCGCCAGATCCGGCGGCGGGAGATGAGCAACCAGCGCACCTACCTCAGCAATATCGTCGGCTAACGTGCCGACATCATATTGCTCAGCCAGGGTCAGTTTGCCTAATAGCGTAGACGTGACCGCTTTATCGGTCGTGAGAAGCCAGATCAGTCGCGCACGTTCCTGGTCACGCTGCCTGGCGCTGTTTTTCTTTAATACCGACATCAATCATAAATCCATGAAATAAGTTGGTATTAAGCATAGCGCGAGGATATGTAAATAAGAATAAACAACGGGCCGGGATGGAGAAAAAAGCGACATATCGTGCAAATCATTGTGCCCGGCAGCGCTACGCTTGCACGGGCCTACAAAATCCCAGGCCGGGTAAGGCGAAGCCGCCACCCGGCACACGGGCATCAGGCCGTGCGCGCCACCGCGTCACGCGAGGCCGCATCGCGCGCTTCACCGGTCAGCTCGCTCAGCCTGCCGTCGCGCATCTCCAGCAAGCGGTCAGCGTGAATAAAGTAATGATCGTCGTGGCTGATGGCGAAAATGGTTTTGCCCATCTCCTGCATCAGCGGCAGCAGCACCTGATAAAACTCGCGGCGGAAGTGCGGGTCCTGATCCGCCGCCCACTCGTCGAGCAGAATGATGTCACGCTCTTCCGCCAGCGCCAGCAGCAGCGCCACGCGTTTTTTCTGCCCTTTGGAGAGTTTGAGGTTAAGGATCTTGCCGTCCTGAAGTTCCAGCTTGTGCGACATCTGCAGGTGCGCCAGCCATTTTTCCACCAGCGCAGGATTGGCCTGCTGCCCTTCCGGCCCCAGCAGCCGATCAAACAGCCAGACGTCGGTGAACACCGCCGAGAAAAGCTTGCGGTAATCCTCGGGCTTCTCCGCACTCAGCGCCGTGCCATCCAGTAAAATCTCGCCCGACTGCGGCTGATAAAGCCCGGTGAGCAGCATCGCCAGCGTCGATTTACCGCTGCCGTTGCCGCCAATCAGGAACAGCAGCTCGCCGCGGCGGATCGTCAGATTGAGCGGCCCCACGGAGAAGGCGCTGTCCTGATAGCGGAACGTGACGTTACGCAGCTCGAGCGTCTGCCAGTTCGGGAAGGCCTGCGGGCGAGGGAATTCGGGCTTAAACGGCGCGAGATCGAATTTTTTGAGTTTATTAAAGGCCACCTGCGCACTCAGCAAGGTGGGCAATGCGCCGACCGCCGAGAGCAGCGGCGTGCGCAAAAACAGCAGCGTCAGTGAGTAGGTTGCCGCGACGGCGGTGTCCGCCCAGCCCAGGCTGTTCGCCATCCAGAATACCAGGCCAATGGCGCCCAGCATCATAATGTTTGACCAGTTCACCGCGCTCAGGTGGAAGGTATCGGCGCGAATGATGTGATGCCGGTACTCGCGCGCGTCCGGAATATAGAGATGGTTAAAGATGTACTCGGCGCGCTCGCGGTTCAGGGTGAGCTCTTTGCGCCCTTCCAGTACCGTCTGGTAGTCGTTATAGAGCTTATCTTCGGTTTCGCGCAGCACCGCCATGTGTTTATAGACGCGGGACACCAGCACAAAACCGCCCCAGATGGTGATGGCAATCCACAGCGCAGTCACCGCCAGCATTTTGCTGGAGAGCCAGGCGAGATAGGCCGCCGAGCCGAAGGTCAGAATGATCCCCTGCACCAGCTCCGGCAGACGAACGAACGCGATAGTAATGGCGCGAACGTCGCTGGTCAGCCCCGCCAGCAGGGAGGCGCTGCCGAGCTGCTCGACGCGCTCGACCTGAGTGTCCAGGATGCGCTTGATAAACTCGCTGCGCAAACGGAAAACGAAATGGTGGCCGAGCGCAGTCAGCGCCAGCTGGGAGCCGAGCGTAACCGCCATCAACAGCAGCAGCAGGCCGAGAAACTCCGGCAATACGGAGAGCGAGGTGTCGACCATCTCAATCAACCGCACGTTAATAAACGCGATCAGGCCAATACCCAGCGCGGCGCTGGCCAGGCTTAACGCCATGACGGCGACGAAGGGCCAGCGGTACTGACGCCAGACAAGGAGAAGTAGTTGCATGCAGGCAATCCGGACAATAAAAATCAGCGAGCAGTGTAAACTGCCCTGCGCGGACATCAAGAATAATTCTTATTTTAGTTTACGCATCCCCGCCTGACGGAAGGTCAGATTAAAGCGGTACTCGCCCGTGAGGGGGTGAACGCCGGGTTTCAGCGGCTGAATGCCGTGATAGTAAAGCCGCGATTCCCTGCCCCACACCACCACATCGCCATGTTCCAGCATGATGCGTTTGAGCGGATCGTTGCGGCGTAATCCCCCAAACTGAAAGACGACGGGCAGGCCTAACGATACCGAAACGATAGGCGCGCGCAGATCGGGCTCATCCTTGTCCTGATGCAGCGAGAGCTTCGCCCCGACGGCGTAGCGGTTGATCAGACAGGCGTCAGGACGGAAGTCAGGATAATCCGCCGCCACGGCAGCCTCGTGACAAAGTGCCTGGAAAACCGCAGGCATGGGAGGCCACGGCCGACCTGTCGTGGGATCGTTCGGAGCATACACATACCCACGTTCGTTTGTCGCCCAGCCCAGTTCGCCGCAGTTGGTCATGGCCACCGACATGGTGTAGCCGCCCGGCGTCACCATATGGCGAAACGGTGAAACCGCCGTCACCTCTTCAATACCGGCAAGCAATGCCTCCGCACGGGAGAGAGCAAAGCGGCGCAGGATCACCGCCCCTGGCGCAAGCGGTTCCTGCCAGGGTTCAGCATCCGCAAAAAGATCGAGCATTATTCCTCCCGGCATTTCGCCTCACGTTTCAGTAATAGCGCTTTTCGCGCCGTCCCCCAGCGATAGCCCGACAGCGCACCGTCGTTGCGAACCACCCGATGACAGGGGATCACAATCGCCAGCGTGTTTGCCGCACAGGCGCCTGCTACGGCGCGTACCGCACCGGGTTGACCAATCGCCTGCGCCACCTGCTGGTAACTTGCCGTTTCACCGCAGGGAATTGCGCGAAGGGCCTGCCAGACGCGCTGCTGGAACGCGGTACCGCGAATATCCAGCGGCAGCGCAAGCGGTACGTCGCGGTTATCAATACTGGCAATGACCTGATGGATCCGCTGTACGAAGGCGTCGTCCCGCGGCGCGTGCGTTGCTTTTGGAAATTGCGTGGCAAGCTCTGCGGTTAATTCAGCATCGGTGTCACCCAGCAGAATCGCGCAGATCCCCCGCTCGCTTTCGGCGACCAGACAGCGTCCTAACGAACAGTCATCGATGGCATACCGAACGGCCACCTCTCCTTTACGGTACTGCTTCGCCGTCATGCCCAACGCATCGTTGGCTTTACGATAATAGCTGCTGCTGTCGGGAAATCCCGCTGCCAGCACGGCATCGGTAATTTTGTCTCCCTGCGCAAGCGCGGTGCGCAGACGCTGACCCCGCGCCGCCTGCTGCCAGGCTTTTGGCGTCATGCCGGTCACGGATTTAAACAGGCGGTGGAAATGGAAAGGACTCATGGCAACCTGCTCCGCCAGCCTCTCCAGAGTTAGCGCAGGATCCTGCTCCAGAAGCCGGCAGGCGTGTTCCACTTTTGCCAGCTTTTGCGCCTGCGGATCGCGCTTGTCCGGCATGCAGCGCTTGCACGGACGAAAGCCCGCCTGAGCGGCGTGCCGGGCATCGGGATAAAAGCGGACATTTTTACGCAGCGCGTGGCGGGCGCGGCATGACGGACGGCAGAAAATACCGGTCGTCTGCACGGCGAAGACAAACTGATCGTCAGCGAGCGGATCGCGGGCCAGCACGGCCTGCCAGCGATCCTCATCGGTAGTGAAGGTTGGGTTTTTCATGATCGGCTCCTCGTATAAGCATACATAGAGCGTGCCTGAGCGCCACCGATAAAAAACCCGCAACCTTGCTTTTTAATTTTTGTCGCTGACCAGGAAACTGTTGAACTGCGGCGAGCTCCAGGTTTTAAACCCGTCGCCCTCTTTGGTGATCATATAAACCGCCAGCCCTTCCTGACGGACCACCTCTTTGGCTTTTTCCGGGCCAAGAACCATTAATCCGGTATCCCAGGCATCCGCTTCGAGCGCGGTGGGGGCAATGACCGTCACCGAGACCAGGTTATGCGTGATGGGGCGACCGGTCTGCGGATCAATCACGTGCGAAATACGCTTCCCGTCAAGTTCATAATAGTTGCGATAGCTTCCGGAAGTGCTGATGCCATGTCCGTTGATATCCACTATCGCCTGCACGGCATTTTGCCGATCCGTCGGTTTTTGAATCGCCACGCGCCACGGTTTATCGCTGGCGTTCATGCCCCGACTGACCAACGCGCCGCCCACGGAGACCAGATAACGGGAAATCCCCTCCTGCGCCATCAGTGCAGCAAGATGATCCGCCGCATAGCCTTCCCCGACCGTCGACAGATCGACAAACAGATCGGGGATATCTTTTTGCAGGTACTGCTGCCCGTACTGGTTGATGACGGTCAGATGCTGTAGCCCGGTCCGGGCGCGGGCGTCATCAACGACCGCCTGTTCGGGCGTCTTCACCGGCTGTTTATTCGGGCCAAATCCCCAGAGGTTCACCAGAGGGCCGACGGTGACATCCATCGCACCGTTGGTTTTATAACCTACGCGCATTGCCTCGGTCACGATATCGGCCATCGCCTCGCTCACCGGCCACAGGGAGGTACTGGTGGAAAGATTGAAGCGCATCAGCGCCGAGTCATTTTTATAGGTCGACAGCAGCTGATCGTCGGCGTCCAGCTGTGCCTGGATTTTGCCGCGAAGCTCATCCGTGCGCGATTTATCGAGGTTCATCACGCTGACGCGCCAGAAGGTGCCCATCGTTTTGCCTTCGAGCACCGTCGCGGCAGGTGCGTCGGTTTTCGCCACGGGCGCGGGATCGTTACACGCGGTCAGGAAAAAAAGCATAGCCAGAAAGCTGGCGCGTAAAAAAGTCATGTCCATTCATTATTATCCTCATGCCAGGGCGGCAAGAGTACACCAAAACAGGCGCGTTGTGAGAATCTGAGAAGCACAAAAAAAGGGAGCCATCAGGCCCCCTTACGTCACACGATGGCACGATTAGAACTGGTAAACCAGGCCCAGCGCGACGATATCGTCAGTACCGATACCCGCCTGACGGGTGAAGTCATTTTCATCAACCAGGTTGATTTTGTAATCCACGTAGGTGGACATATTTTTGTTGAAGTAGTAAGTCGCCCCAACATCAACATATTTCAGCAGATCCTGATCGCCGTAACCTTCGATGTCTTTGCCTTTAGACTGCAGGTAAGCCACGGATGGACGCAGGCCGAAGTCAAACTGGTACTGAGCAACCACTTCGAAGTTCTGCGCTTTGTTAGCCCAACCCAGATCGCCTGCGCGAGTCGCGTTGTAGGTTTGGGTATACTGAGCAGCCAGGTAGATGTTGTTCGCGTCGTATTTCAAACCACCGGTGTAGGTTTCAGCACGGTCGCCAGTACCGAAGCCCATGTCGTTCTGGGAACTGGTGCGCTTAGAGCTGGACACGGCAGTACCAATACCGAAGCCTTCGCCCAGGTTATAAGTGATAGAACCGCCAACGCCATCACCGTTCTGACGCAGTGCTTCACGACCGTTGTTAGTCTGATCTTCACCGCTTACGCTACCGTTTTTACCTTGATACTGAACAGCGAAGTTCAGGCCATCAACCAGGCCGAAGAAATCGCTGTTACGGTAGGTCGCAAAGCCGTTACCACGCTGCTGCATGAAGTTGTCAGAACCGTAGGTGTCGCCGCCGAATTCTGGCAGAACGTCGGTCCAGGAAGTTACATCGTAAACCACACCGTAGTTACGACCGTAGTCGAAAGAACCCGCGTCACCAAATTTCAGACCGGCAAACGCCACACGGGTCCAGGCGTTGTTTTCGTTCTCACCTGAGTTACCCTGAATCTGGTATTCCCACTGGCCGTAACCGGTCAGCTGATCGTTAACCTGAGTTTCGCCTTTAAAGCCAAGACGCATGTAGGTCTGGTCGCCATCTGCGCTATCGTCATCGGAGAAATAGTGCAGACCATCGACTTTGCCGTACAG
>NZ_CAMFKT010000020.1:0-105362 GCF_945957325.1 Enterobacter sp. PL1 | reverse complement strand
CGTTTATATCGTTATGCGTTAGTAAATGTAGCTTATGAATCAGTGACAAGGATTGGCGATTGCAGGGGATTGCCGTAGAATGTCCGCCCTCATTACGAGTCACCAAGGTGGTTACACACAAACCCCGCTTCAGTCTGCTGCCTGAGGCGTCTATATGGGACAGCGCAAAAATTGAATACACAAACCCGTTCACCGCTGGTGAAACTGGAACGAATTCGTAAAAGTTTTGATGGCAAGGACGTCATTTCCGACCTCACTCTCACCATCAATGACGGTGAGTTTCTGACGCTGCTTGGCCCCTCCGGCTGCGGCAAAACCACCGTACTGCGCCTTATCGCCGGGCTGGAAAGCGTCGATAACGGCCATATCCATCTTGAAAGTCAGGACATCACCCAGGTTCCCGCCGAAGACCGCCACGTCAACACTGTCTTTCAGAGCTATGCCCTCTTCCCGCACATGACCGTGTTTGAAAACGTGGCGTTTGGCCTGCGGATGCAAAAAACCCCGGCGAATGAAATCGAACCGCGCGTCACCGAAGCCCTGCGCATGGTGCAGCTTGAGACGTTCGCCCAGCGAAAACCGCATCAGCTTTCCGGCGGCCAGCAGCAGCGCGTGGCCATCGCCCGCGCCGTGGTCAACAAGCCGCGTCTGCTCCTGCTGGATGAATCCCTCTCCGCGCTGGATTACAAGCTGCGCAAGCAGATGCAGAACGAATTGAAAGCCTTACAGCGTAAGCTGGGCATTACCTTTGTTTTTGTGACCCACGACCAGGAAGAAGCCCTGACCATGTCCGACCGCATCGTGGTGATGCGTGACGGAAAAATCGAGCAGGACGGCACGCCGCGCGAAATCTACGAAGAGCCAAAGAATCTGTTTGTCGCCAGTTTCATCGGTGAGATCAATATCTTCGACGCCACGGTGATTGAACGCCTGGACGACCAGCGTTTGCGCGCCAGCGTTGAAGGCCGAGAGTGCACTATCGCGGTGAATTTCCCCGTTGAAAAGGGACAAAAGCTTAACGTCCTGCTGCGCCCGGAAGATCTGCGCGTCGAGGAAATTCACGGCAATACCGAGGCCGAAGGGTTAATCGGCTATATCCGCGAGCGCAACTACAAAGGGATGACGCTGGAGTCTGTCGTCGAGCTGGAGAACGGCAAAATGGTGATGGTCAGCGAGTTCTTTAACGAGGACGACCCGGACTTCGACCACTCTCTCGACCAGAAAATGGTTATCAACTGGGTAGAAAGCTGGGAGGTTGTACTGGCTGATGAAGAACACAAGTAAGTTCCAGAATGTGGTGATTGCCACGATCGTCGGTTGGCTTGTGTTGTTTGTCTTTTTACCCAACCTGATGATCATCGCCACCAGCTTCCTGACCCGTGACGACGCAAACTTCGTTTCGCTGGTTTTTACGCTGGACAACTACGCGCGCCTGCTCGATCCGCTCTATTTTGACGTGCTGCTGCATTCGCTCAATATGGCGCTGATTGCCACCATTGCCTGCCTGGTGCTGGGTTATCCGTTCGCATGGTTCCTCGCGGGTCTGCCGCAAAAGGTGCGTCCGCTGCTGTTGTTTCTGCTGATTGTGCCGTTCTGGACCAACTCGCTGATTCGCATCTACGGGCTGAAAATCTTCCTCAGCACCAAAGGCTACCTCAATGAATTTCTGCTGTGGCTGGGGGTGATTGATACGCCGATCCGCATCATGTTTACCCCGAGCGCGGTGATTGTGGGTCTGGTCTATATCCTGCTGCCGTTTATGGTGATGCCGCTCTACTCCAGCATTGAAAAGCTGGATAAACCGCTGCTGGAAGCGGCAAAAGATCTGGGTGCCAGCAAGTTCCAGACCTTTATCCGCATTATCATTCCGCTGACCATGCCCGGCATTATCGCGGGCTGTCTGTTGGTCATGCTTCCGGCCATGGGGCTGTTCTACGTTTCGGACCTGATGGGTGGCGCGAAAAACCTGCTGATTGGGAATGTGATCAAGAGTCAGTTCCTCAACATTCGCGACTGGCCGTTCGGCTCCGCCACCAGCATTACGTTGACGGTGGTGATGGGTCTGATGCTGCTGGTTTACTGGCGCGCCTCACGGCTGCTGAACAAGAAGGTGGAACTCGAATGATCGGTCGACTGCTTCGCGGCGGTTTTATGACCGCCATTTACGCTTACCTGTATATCCCGATCATTATTTTGATCGTGAACTCGTTTAACAGCTCGCGCTTTGGGATTAACTGGCAGGGCTTTACCACCGACTGGTACAGCCTGCTGATGAACAATGACAGCCTGCTGCAGGCCGCGCAGCACTCGCTGACGATGGCGATCTTATCCGCCACCTTCGCCACGCTGATTGGATCCCTGACCGCCGTTGCGCTCTACCGCTATCGCTTTCGCGGTAAGCCGTTCGTCAGCGGCATGCTGTTTGTGGTGATGATGTCGCCGGATATCGTGATGGCGATTTCGCTACTGGTGCTGTTTATGCTGCTGGGCGTACAGCTTGGCTTCTGGTCGCTGCTGTTTTCCCATATCACCTTCTGCCTGCCGTTTGTGGTGGTGACCGTCTTTGCGCGCCTGAAAGGGTTCGACGTGCGCATGCTGGAGGCGGCGAAAGATCTGGGCGCCAGCGAAATGACCATCCTGCGCAAAATCATCCTGCCGCTGGCGATGCCCGCCGTGGCGGCCGGATGGCTGCTGAGCTTTACCCTGTCGATGGATGACGTGGTGGTCTCCTCCTTCGTGACCGGGCCGAGCTATGAAATTCTGCCGTTGAAAATTTATTCGATGGTGAAAGTCGGCGTTTCACCTGAGGTGAACGCGCTGGCGACCATTCTGCTGGTGTTTTCGCTGGTTCTGGTGATCGCCAGCCAGGTTATTGCTCGTGATAAAACAAAATCTCAGGGGACAATGAAATGAAAAAAATGCTCGCCGCTGCGGCGCTGGTGCTTGGTATGGGTGCCGCACACGCTGATGACAGCAAAACGCTCTACTTCTACAACTGGACCGAGTACGTGCCGCCGGGCCTGCTGGAGCAGTTCACCAAGGAGACGGGCATCAAGGTGATCTACTCGACCTACGAGTCGAATGAAACCATGTACGCCAAGCTCAAAACCTATAAAGATGGCGCGTACGATCTGGTGGTTCCGTCCACCTATTTTGTCGACAAAATGCGCAAAGAGGGCATGATCCAGAAGATCGACAAAACGAAGCTAACCCATTTTTCAAACCTCGATCCTGAGATGCTCAACAAGCCGTTTGACCCAAATAACGACTACTCCATTCCGTATATCTGGGGGGCAACCGCGATTGGCGTTAACAGCGAGGCCGTCGATCCGAAATCGGTGACAAGCTGGGCCGATCTGTGGAAACCGCAATACAAAGGCAGCCTGCTGTTGACCGACGACGCGCGCGAAGTCTTCCAGGTGGCGCTGCGCAAGCTTGGCTACTCTGGCAACACGACGGATCCTAAAGAGATTGAAGCGGCATATGCCGAGCTGAAAAAGCTGATGCCTAACGTGGCGGCATTCAACTCTGATAACCCTGCAAACCCGTATATGGAAGGCGAAGTAAACCTGGGGATGGTGTGGAACGGCTCCGCGTATGTGGCCCGCCAGGCCGGTACGCCGCTTGAGGTAGTCTGGCCAAAAGAAGGCGGGATCTTCTGGATGGACAGCCTCTCCATTCCGGCTAACGCGAAAAATGTGGATGGGGCGCTGAAGCTGATTAACTTCCTGCTGCGCCCGGATGTGGCGAAACAGGTTGCCGAGACGATTGGCTACCCGACACCAAACCTGGCCGCACGCAAGCTGCTGAAGCCTGAAGTGGCAAGCGATAAGTCGCTCTACCCGGATGCGGAAACCATCAGCAAAGGTGAGTGGCAGAACGATGTCGACGACGCCAGCCGCCTCTACGAAGAGTATTACCAGAAGTTGAAAGCGGGCCGCTAACCGGTATCGCGTTCTTCCTCACGCCGCCTGCGCGGCGTGAGGAAGGATTAACTGACCGTATTCTCTCCAGCCCAGAGCGTCGCTTTTCGCATCGCCTCAACCACCTCTTCATCTGACAGGCCCAGCGCCTGACGAACCCGGGTCGCCTCGTCCCACCGCTGCTGTTCATAGTAACGGCAGAGGTTAATCATGTCGGCTAACCGTCCCTCCTGGTGGCACAGCGCGTTGCTCACGCTCTGCGGTACCGCAATTTGCTTCATCAGCTCTGCCATCGGAAGCTCCAGGAGGGTATCGAGCAGAGAAAACAGGCCGCACATGAACGCATTTTCAGCCAGAGTAGGTTCGTTCATCGTCTCAGCCAGCAGTTCGCAAAATTTGCCGCGCATCATGCTCAGCGGGTAAAGCTCGCTGACGGTGTCATTGCCCGCACTGGCGAGGACCACGACGGCAACAAACCGTCGGAGCTGGTTTTCGCCAAGATACCTGAGCACCTCGCTCAGGGTTAACTTACTGAAATTACAGGCGCCGACATGTTTAAACGCCGTATGCTTCATATAGCGCATGATTTTATAAGAGAGCGTGAGATCGGTTTTTATCAACGACTCGATAATTCGAAAATCAGGTTTATTGCGTCCGACCTCCATTTGCAGCCGAAAAATCGCCAGCTGATTTTGCGACAGCCGTTTATATTTAATGACCTCCGGACGGCAGAAAAAATAGCCCTGAAAAAGGGAAAATCCCTCGTTTCTGTATTGGTTGAATTCCTCTTTAGTCTCAATTTTTTCAGCAAGATATTTAATATGACCGGTCAGATGTTTACGTACTTTCAGATACGCTTTAATTTGCGCTAAGGTATAATTTCTGACGTCAAATTTCAGGATTGAAATATAGGGTAAAAAAACATCCCATTCTGGCGCAAGGGTGAAATCATCAAGCGCAAACTGATAGCCGTGCGCATTCATCTCCCTGACGGCCTGCAGCAGTTCGGCCCCCGGCACAGCATCTTCAAGGATTTCAATCACCACGCTCTCTTTATCAAGCGCTTCTCCACTGCGGTCAATAACCATCCTTGAAGGGAAATTAATAAACGACGTATGTGCCCCGGCAATGCGCTGGGACGGCACACATAAGAACTGATCTGATATCATCCTGGACGTGGCATATTCTGCCGACACATCCGGAAAACGATTTGTCATCCCGTCTCTGAAAAGCAGCTCATAGGCTACGGTATTCATTTCAGGGTTAAAAATGGGTTGTCGCGCGATAAATCCGTACATATCCCATCCTCCTCTACCACTTTATATTTATTAGCATCCTCTTTCTACACGACGATAACGAGTTTTATCGAGCACTATTTTGATTGAATGCACAAAATAAAAGCATCCACACTAATTAACGGGAATTAATCGTCTGGATTTAAATTAAATATATCCTTCGCTCTACAGAAAGGGGATGAAATATCCGATAAGTACTTTGTGCCTGCCCGACATGCACGACATTACGGGAGATGAGAATGAAAGACGCCATGGTCCGAAGACAAAAAATAAGAGTCAAGACGTTGATGCTATTGTCCATTTTCCTCACCGTGACGGTGGGCTTTACGGCAACGATCGGGTTTATGATGTGGCAATGGATGGCGCAGCAAGAGGTGCTGGCCAAAAACCATATTCGCCAGATAGCCGAGGTACACGCTTTACAGGTCAGCAAACAGCTGGATTCTGCCCTGACTGCCGCCCGGGATATGGGCAACAGCGCCCTCGCGCTGCGCGAAGCGGGCATTTCCGACCGCCAGAGCCTGAACCAGCTGCTCGTCCACTACCTCTCGGCTCACCCGTCGTTTCTCTCCATGTCGATGGCCTTTGAGCCCAACGCGTTTGACGATAAAGATGCCGTCTTTGCCGGTCAGAGCGGCGAAGATCCTGCCGGGCGCTACGCCCGCTACGTCGACCGCGATGCCACTGGCAAACCGACATTGCACCTGCTGACGGACATCGAAACGCCCGGCAGCGGTGATTACTATCTGTTGCCGAAACAGCGGCATAAAGATGTGATTATCGAACCCTATATTTACCCCTACAACGGCGTGGACGTAATGCTCACCTCAATTGCCGCCCCCATCATGCGTGACGGTCAGTTTCTGGGCTCAGTCACCTCTGACTTCTCGCTCGCCACGCTGCAGTCCATGATTGGCGCCATTAAACCGTGGAACGGCACAGGCTACGCCCTGCTCCTGTCTGCGGGCAATAACGTGGTGTCCAGCCCGGACAAAGGTGCGGCAGGCAAGCCTTACGCGGGTCAAATTGCAGGACATGACGTCACTCGGGTAAACGATCCGCTGCTGAAAGAAGAGGTGTTTATCACCTGGCAGGCGATCGCCGTCGGTAATAGCCAGACGCCGTGGAAACTCGCCATCATCACCCCGGTCAGCGAAGTGATGGCCGAAGCGCGCGCATTTTTACTGAAGGCCATCGTCATGATGGTGTTAAGCATCGTTGCGGTTAGCCTGGTGATGGCCCAGATCTTTACCCGCAAGGTTGATCGTCCGGTGGGGGGAGAACCTTCCGAGGCCGCCGGGATCGCCCTGGCCGTCGCCCGCGGGGATCTGAACAACACCATCCCGGTGCGATCCGGGGATACCCACAGCATTTTTTATGCCCTGCACACCATGCAGACGCAGCTCAAGCGCATCGTCGACAACATCAGCGAAGCCAGCCACTCCGTGCACGGCGGGACCAGCGAAATTTCGGCGGGCAACCTTGACCTCGCCTCGCGTACCGAGGAACAGGCGGCGGCGATTGTTGAAACCGCTGCCAGCATGGAAGAGATTTCGGTTACGGTGAAGAACAATGCCGACAACGCCCACAAGGCGACCACCCTGACCGATCGCGCCGCGAGCCTTGCCGGGCATGGCGAAACGCTGGTGAACGATGTGGTCGTGGTGATCGGCGAGATTGATGAGAGCGCGCGCAAGATCGGTGAGATTAACAGTATCGTCGATGGCATCGCCTTCCAGACCAATATCCTGGCGCTGAATGCTGCCGTTGAAGCGGCGCGCGCGGGTGAACAGGGACGCGGTTTCGCGGTAGTCGCAGGTGAAGTACGCAACCTTGCGCAGCGAAGCGCCAACGCGGCCAAAGAGATCTCTCAGCTGATTGCCGAGTCCTCAGGCCGCGTCAGCAAAGGCGTTGAGCTGGTCAATGAAACTGGCGTGATGATGAAACAGGTGATTGAAGCGGTGTCGCACGTGCATCTGGTCATCAACGACATTGTTCAGGCGCTGGACGAACAGAATCGGGGGATTAGCCAGGTCAGTACCGCCGTCAACCAGATGGACAGCACCACCCAGCAGAACGCCTCTCTGGTTCAGCAGATCTCAGCGGCGGCGCTCTCGCTGGACGAGCAGGCTAAATCGCTGGAGAAGACGCTGGCGTTCTTTCATTCTTAAATAAAAAGGCACCCGCCCGGCGGGTGCCTTTTCACGCGATTCGCGTTACAGACCTTTCAGCAGCTTGTCGACAAATTCCGGAACAACCGTGCTTGCCAGACCGTAGTGTTTCTCTTCAAACTCGCTGCCCACCTGGCTTGGCTCAAGATTGAGTTCAACCGTATGCGCACCGTGCAGCCGCGCTTCGTGGACAAACCCCGCCGCCGGGTAAACGTGGCCGGATGTACCGATAGCGATAAACACGTCGGCCATCGCCAGCGCGCTGTAGATCTCATCCATTCCCAGCGGCATTTCGCCAAACCAGACCACGTGCGGACGCAGGCGAGACGGGAACTGGCAGCAGTGGCACTTATCCTCCGGCAGCACGTCCTCTTTCCAGTCCAGCACCTGACCGCTCCAGGCACAGCGAACCTTGAGCAGCTCACCGTGCATATGGATGATGTTCCTGTTACCGGCTCGCTCATGCAGGTTGTCGATATTCTGCGTCACCAGCAGAAAACGATCGCCCAGCGCCTCTTCCAGCTTCGCCAGCGCCAGATGCGCCGCATTCGGCGCGACGTCAGGCTGCTGAAGCTGACGACGGCGGGCGTTATAAAACGCCTGCACAAGATCCGGGTCACGGGCAAAGCCTTCCGGCGTGGCAACATCCTCCACGCGGTGCTCTTCCCACAGCCCGTCCGCCGCGCGGAAGGTTCGAATTCCTGACTCGGCGGAGATCCCCGCCCCGGTCAGCACCACCACTCTGGGTTTATCCATCGCTTCTGGCATCATTCTGTCTCTGAAAAAGATCCGCTGGCGCAAGCGCTCACGCAAGCGGCGTTTATTTTTGCGAAAACGGCTGAGTCGACCCTGGCGACGCGACAGCATAGAAACCTCGTAAACTAATCGGTGAGATGAAGGAATGCGGCTCCGCGCATGCCTCCTGCGTCCCCGTGTCGCGCGCGTTCAATACGCGGCACGCGGGCAACCGGCAATAAATGTCGGGGCAAACGCCCGGACAACCGTTCCGTAATCGCGGTAAAGTTTGAGAGCCCTCCCCCAATCACCAGCAGATCCGGGTCGACGATAGTGAGAATATTGCCCAGACACACCGCCAGCAGATCCAGATAGCGCTCGACGTGCTCACGCGCCTGCGCATCCCCTTGCTCCCACAGGGTAATGATTTGAGGGGCCTCAAGTTTCTGATGATAGAAGTGTTCGTAAAGCCATGCAAACCCGCGGCCTGACAGGTAGTTCTCAATACAGCCGTGCTGCCCGCAGCCGCAGCGGGTCAGCGGGAAATCACGGCCAACGACCTCCAGCGCATCCACCGGCAGGCGGATATGACCAAACTCGCCGGTGATGTAGCTGCGGCCGGTGATGGGCTTACCGTTGATGACGATTCCTCCGCCGACGCCGGTACCGAGGATCAGCCCCATCACCAGCGGGTAGCGACGGAACTCATCATCCCAGGCTTCGGAGAGCGCAAAGCAGTTGGCATCGTTATCTAAACGCACGTCGCGTTCAAGGAGCGCGGAGAGATCGGCGCGCAGCGGTTTACCGCTGGCGGCAGGCACGTTGGCCGCGTAAAGCGTACCGTCGTCAGTTTCCGGCATGCCCGGAATACCAATGCCGACGCTGCCTTTCACGCCAAAGCGTTCATCGGCCTGCGCCACCAGCGCGGCAATGGCGGTTAAAAATTCGTCGTAGCTGTCGCGCGGCGTGGGAACGCGGGTTTCCCACTGCAGTTTGAGGTCTTTATCAAACACGCCGAGCGCAATCTTGGTGCCGCCAATATCAAATCCATAATACATAACGCATTCCTCTTTCGATCTGGCGACCCGAAAGCCGCTAGATCGTGACGTAATTACTGGCCACTTAATACCCTCGCCGGATCAATTCGGCTTGCGCGACGCGCCGGATACCAGCTTGCCAGCAGACTCAGTAAAAGTGCTGTAAGCAGCACATAAAAAACATCCAGCCAGTGCAGTTCAGACGGCAGGAAGTCAATAAAATAGATATCACCCGACAGGAACTGGTGACCCATAAGCTTTTCAATCCCGTTGATAATCGGCGTTAGCTGCAGGGAAACCACCACGCCAATCACCACGCCGCACAGGCTGCCGAACAGTCCTGCCAGCAAACCGTACCAGACGAAAATGGCGCGAATAAGACCGTCTTTTGCCCCAAGGGTACGCAGCACGGCGATGTCGCCGCTCTTGTCTTTGACCGCCATCACCAGCGTCGAGACGATATTAAAGCACGCGACACCGATCACCAGCACCATCGCCAGATACATAATGGCGCGGATCATCTGGATATCACGGTACATATAGCCGTAAGTGCCGATCCAGCTTTTGATGTAGACATAGTTATTGGTCACGCTGCCCGCGTCGCGCACCAGTTTGTTAGCATTAAAGACGTCGTTCACCTTAATGGCAATGCCCGTCACGCTGTCGCCCATGTCGAGATACTGGCGTGCATCCTCCATCGGCACCATCGCAAAGCTGTGGTCAAGCTGACCGCTCAGCTGAAGAATACCGGTAACGTGCAGGCGCACGCGCTTTGGCTGCTGCAGTTTGTGATCGGCGCTGGCATTCGGGATCATGATTGACACCCAGTCGCCCTGCTTCACCTTCAGGGCATCAGCAACGCCTTTACCCATGATGATCTGCTGCTCGCCCGCCTTGAAGTTGGCCCACGCGCCGTTCTGCACGTAGTTCGGCAGCGCGCTGAGGCGCGCTTCCTGCGTCGGATTCACCCCTTTCACCTGGATGGCGCGCAGGTTTACCCCGCTCTCCACCAGCCCGGTAAAGTTAATGTAGGGCGCAGCCGCGGCGATGCCGGGCACTTTTTCCACTTTGTTCAGGGCGTCGCTCCAGTTCGTCCACGGCTGGTTAACCGGTTCGATCTCCCCGTGCGGCACGACCGCCAGAATACGGTTATTCAGCTCGCGCTCGAAGCCGTTCATGGCGCTCAGGCCGACGATCAGCACCGCCACACCCAGCGCAATACCGATGGTCGAGATAACGGAGATCAGCGACACCATGCCGCCGCGACGGCGGCCGCGGCTAAAACGTAAACCGATGAGTAACGATAACGGTGACGCCATTACTCTGCTCCCATCAGGGTCAGTTCCGCGTTCAGATGGCCGTCGCGCATCTCAAGCTGGCGCCCCATGCGTTTTGCCAGCTGCAGATCGTGGGTCACCACCAGAAACGCGGTGCCCTGCGAGGCGTTCAGCTCGCCCAGAAGCTGGAAAATACTGTCCGCGTTGCGCGCGTCCAGGTTACCGGTAGGCTCATCCGCCAGCACCAGACGCGGGTTGTTGACCAGCGCACGGGCAATCGCCACGCGCTGACGCTCGCCGCCGGACAGCTCCGACGGACGGTGGTTTCCGCGATGGCCCAGCCCTACCGCTTTCAGCATGTCGCTGGCGCGGGCGTTAATTTCTGCCGGTTTCTTTTTGCCAATCAGCAGCGGCATCGCCACGTTTTCCAGCGCCGTGAAATCCGGCAGCAGGTGGTGGAACTGGTAGATAAAGCCCAGCTCGCGGTTACGCAGCTCGGCCTTCGCCGCTGAGGACATTTTGCTCATCGGCTGGCCGGAGAAAATTACGTCGCCGTTGGTTGGGGTATCCAGCCCGCCCAGCAGGTGCAGCAGCGTACTTTTGCCCGAGCCGGAGCTGCCGACAATCGCCATCATCTCGCCTTCGCCCACGCTAAAGCTCACATTGTGCAGCACGTCGGTTTGCACAGTGCCTTCCTGATAGCGTTTGGACAGGTTGTCGCATTGCAACAGGATCTTATTCATAACGTAAAGCCTCAGCGGGTTGAGTGGCGGCAGCGCGCCAGGAAGGATAAAGCGTAGAAAGCAGCGCAATGGCCATCGCGGCCAGCGCAATACCGACCACCTGCAGCGGCTCGATGGCCACCGGCAGCGCCGCGCCGTCAAGCAGCGCGCCGATGATCGGCATTAAATTGTTGAGCTGGCTGGCAAGCAGCGCACCCAGCACCGCCCCGAGCAGCGCGCCGATGATACCGGCGCTGGCCCCCTGCACCATAAACACGGCCATGATCTGCCGCGGCGTCAGCCCCTGGGTTTGCAGGATAGCGACCTCGCCCTGCTTCTCCATCACCATCAGCCCCAGCGAGGTGATGATGTTAAAAGCAGCCACGGCGACGATCAGGCTCAGCAGCAGCCCCATCATGTTTTTCTCCATCCGCACGGCCTGGAACAGCTCGCCTTTACGCTCGCGCCAGTCCTGCCATTTGGTGCCGTCCGGCAGTTTTTGCTGGCTGAGGGTATCGACCTTCAGCGGCGCGTCGAGCCACAGGCGCCAGCCGGTGATATTGCCGGCCGGGTAGCGCATCAGGCGTGACGCGTCCTGGATGTTAACCAGCATCTGGTAGCCATCGACTTCGCTGTTGGCGGCAAAGGTCCCAACCACGGTAAACAGGCGCTGGCTTGGCAGGCGCCCCATCGGCGTAAACTGGCTGGCTGAAGGCACCATCACGCGGAGCTGGTCGCCGCGGTTGACGCCAAGCTGACCGGCAAGCTGCTCACCCAGAATCACGTTGTATTTCCCGGCTTCCAGATCGGTCTGCTTCACGTTAACGAGATACGGCGTCAGCGGATCTTTTTGCGCCGGGTCGATACCCAGCATCACGCCGACCGCCACGCTGCGGGCGCTTTGCAGCACCACGTCACCGGTGGTCAACGGCGCAACGCGCGTGACGCCCTGTAACTTCGCCGCGCTTTCCGGCAGCTGTTGCGGGTTAACCGAACCGTTAGTGGATGTGAGTACGGCCTGCGGCATCAGCCCCAGGATGTTGTTTTGCAGCTCGCGCTCGAAGCCATTCATGACGGAAAGCACCGTCACCAGTGCCATCACGCCAAGCGTAATGCCAATAGTCGAAAGCCAGGAGACAAAGCGACCGAAGCGGTCCGCGGCGCGCCCACGCATGTAGCGTAAGCCTATGAAGAGTGCGACAGGTTGATACATGAAGTCCGTCTGTTTGCTGATAGCAGACCCACGAGTATATAAGCGAATCCGTTAAGCGTAAATGACTGAAACCGTAAGCTTTGGTAATCATTTTTCCAAAAAATTCAGATAAATCAGGATACTAATATCTGAAACCGCCCCTCGCAACCTCCACCTTTTCCGAAAAACCTCCTGATACAGACTGTTACCCATTACAGCCCGGTTTCGTTTAACAACAATTGCTCGTTCGTCTATGGCAATAAGGTAGTTGCGAACAATGAAGCAAAAAGCATTATGGATTAACCAGATAAAAGGGCTGTGCATCTGCCTGGTGGTTATCTACCATTCAGTTATCACGTTTTATCCGCACCTGATCGGGCTGCAACACCCGCTCTCTGGCCTTCTCGCCAAATGCTGGATCTATTTTAATCTCTATCTCGCCCCCTTCCGTATGCCGGTCTTTTTCTTTATCTCCGGCTATCTGATCCGTCGTTATATTGACGAGGTGGACTGGCGAACCAGCCTCGACAAGCGAATCTGGAGCATTGTCTGGGTTCTGGCGCTGTGGGGGATTCTGCAATGGCAGGCGCTGACCCACCTGAACGCCTGGCTGGCGCCCGATCGCGAGGTTGCCACCTCGTCGAACGCGGCCTACGCCGATTCGCTCCTGGGATTTGTGCAAGGGATGCTCACCGCCAGCACCAGCCTGTGGTATCTGTATGCCCTGGTGGTCTACTTCACGTTGTGTAAACTGCTGAGCCGCTGGAAGCTGCCGATGCTGGGACTGCTGGCGCTGGCAAGCATCGCGATCAACTTCCTGCCGCTGCCGTGGTGGGGAATGAACAGCGTGGTACGCAACATGATCTACTACAGCCTCGGGGCGTGGTATGGCGCTGAGCTGATGGCATGGATGAAAAATCTAAACCTGCGCCGCACCTGGCTGGCAACGGGCGCTTTCGCCGCCGTCTCCGTGGTGCTGTGGTTTGCTAACGTTCCGCTGCTGCTCTCCTTGCTGTCGATTGTGCTGATCATGAAGCTGTTCTACAGCGTTGAGCAGCGCTATGCCGTTCACCCTGACAACCTGCTGAACGTGATTGGCTCCAATACCATTGCGATTTATACCACCCACCGCATCCTCATTGAGGCCTTTAGCCTGTTCCTGATTGGCGAGATGAATGCCGCGTACTGGCCGCTCTGGGCTGAACTCACCTTAATTCTGGTCTACCCGTTTGCCAGCCTGCTTATCTGTACCCTGGCCGGGCTGGGGGTGCGTAAACTCTCCACCGCGCTGTTCGGGGACATTTTCTTTTCTCCGCCTTCGACGCTTACGCTCTCGCCGACCACCCGTTAATGCCCTCTCCGCCCCCTTTCGGGGGCGTATAACCCCGCCGTGCGGTTACGATTTGCTTATGTAAAACGATCGAGGATAATAAAGACATTGCGTATCAGTGATATGCCCCAATACTGTTGGTATATCCATAAGAGACTCTGACATAGCCATGCCTGAACACTATCGTTATTCCTTGCCTGTCAAAGCGGGCGACCAGCGCCAGCTGGGTGAACTCACGGGCGCAGCGTGCGCCACGCTGGTGGCGGAAATTGCTGAGCGTCATCCTGGCCCGGTGATCCTGGTTGCCCCAGATATGCAAAACGCCCTGCGCCTGCACGATGAAATTCGCCAGTTCACCGATAATCTGGTGTTCAGCCTGGCCGACTGGGAAACGCTGCCCTATGACAGCTTCTCCCCGCACCAGGAGATCATCTCCTCGCGCCTGTCGACGCTCTATCAACTCCCGACCATGCAGCGCGGCGTGCTGATTGTGCCGGTAAACACCCTGATGCAGCGCGTCTGCCCGCACAGCTACCTGCATGGCCATGCGCTGGTAATGAAAAAAGGCCAGCGCCTGTCCCGTGATGCCCTGCGGGCGCAGCTTGACGGCGCCGGGTATCGCCACGTCGATCAGGTGATGGAGCACGGGGAATATGCGACCCGCGGCGCGCTGCTCGACCTTTACCCGATGGGCAGCGACCAGCCGTATCGTCTGGACTTTTTCGATGATGAAATCGACAGCCTGCGCGTCTTCGACGCCGATACGCAGCGCACGCTGGAGGAAGTGGAGTCCATCAATTTACTGCCCGCACATGAGTTCCCGACGGACAAAACCGCTATCGAACTGTTCCGCAGCCAGTGGCGCGATAAGTTCGAGGTGAAGCGCGACGCGGAACATATTTATCAGCAGGTCAGCAAAGGCACGCTGCCTGCCGGGATCGAATACTGGCAGCCGCTGTTCTTCAGCGAGCCGCTCCCTGCCCTGTTCAGCTACTTCCCGGCGAATACCCTGATTGTTAACACCGGGGATATCGACGCCAGCGCCAGCCGCTTTGAAAGCGAAACCCGCGCTCGCTTCGAAAACCGGGGCGTTGACCCGATGCGTCCGCTGCTGCCGCCGGAAGCGCTGTGGCTGCGTACCGACGAGCTCAACGCCGAGCTGAAGCGCTGGCCGCGCATGCAGCTGAAAACCGATTCGCTTGCCAATAAGGCCGCTAACACCAACCTCGCCTTCCGGACGCTGCCGGACCTGGCCGTCCAGGCGCAGCAGAAATCCCCGCTGGATAATCTGCGCAAGTTCCTGGAGTCCTTTACCGGCCCGGTGGTGTTCTCCGTTGAGAGTGAAGGCCGTCGCGAAGCGTTAGGTGAGCTGCTGGGACGCATTAAGGTGGCGCCGAAGCGCATCCTGCGCCTGAGCGAAGCGACCGGAAACGGCCGTTACCTGATGATTGGCGCCGCCGAGCATGGGTTCATCGACACGCTCAACAACCTGGCGCTGATTTGCGAAAGCGACCTGCTGGGCGAGCGCGTCGCGCGCCGTCGTCAGGACAGCCGTCGAACCATCAACCCGGACACGCTGATCCGCAACCTGGCCGAGCTGCATCCGGGCCAGCCGATTGTTCACCTGGAGCATGGCGTTGGACGCTATCAGGGGATGACCACGCTGGAGGCGGGCGGCATCAAAGGTGAATACCTGATGCTGACCTACGCCAACGACGCCAAACTGTATGTCCCGGTGTCGTCCCTGCATCTGATCAGCCGCTACGCGGGCGGGGCCGAAGAGAACGCGCCGCTGCACAAGCTGGGCGGCGATGCCTGGGCGCGCGCGCGCCAGAAGGCCGCGGAAAAAGTGCGCGACGTGGCCGCCGAACTGCTGGATATCTACGCCCAGCGCGCGGCCAAAGAGGGCTTCGCCTTTAAGCATGATAAGGAACAGTATCAGCTGTTCTGCGACAGCTTCCCGTTTGAAACCACGCCGGATCAGGCTCAGGCCATCAACGCCGTGCTGAGCGACATGTGCCAGCCGCTGGCAATGGACCGCTTAGTGTGCGGCGACGTCGGCTTCGGTAAAACCGAAGTGGCGATGCGCGCCGCCTTCCTTGCGGTGGAAAACAACAAGCAGGTGGCGGTACTGGTGCCGACCACCCTGCTCGCTCAGCAGCACTTCGACAACTTCCGCGACCGCTTCGCCAACTGGCCGGTACGCATCGAGATGCTGTCGCGTTTTCGCAGCGCCAAAGAGCAGACGCAGATCCTGGAGCAGGCCAGCGAAGGCAAGATCGATATTCTGATCGGCACCCATAAGCTGCTGCAAAGCGACGTGAAGTGGAAAGATCTGGGGCTGCTGATCGTCGACGAAGAGCACCGCTTCGGGGTGCGTCATAAGGAACGCATCAAAGCGATGCGCGCCGACGTCGATATCCTGACCCTGACCGCGACGCCGATCCCGCGAACCCTGAACATGGCAATGAGCGGCATGCGCGATCTGTCGATTATTGCCACGCCGCCGGCGCGCCGTCTGGCGGTAAAAACCTTCGTCCGCGAATACGATAATCTGGTGGTGCGTGAGGCCATTCTGCGTGAAGTGCTGCGCGGGGGTCAGGTCTATTACCTGTACAACGACGTGGAAAACATCCAGAAAGCGGCCGACAGGCTGGCGGAGCTGGTGCCGGAAGCGCGCATTGCTATCGGTCACGGGCAGATGCGCGAGCGCGAGCTGGAACGGGTGATGAACGACTTCCACCATCAGCGCTTTAACGTGCTGGTGTGTACCACCATCATCGAAACCGGGATCGACATTCCGACGGCGAACACCATCATCATTGAACGTGCGGATCACTTTGGCCTGGCGCAGCTTCACCAGCTGCGCGGCCGCGTCGGGCGTTCGCACCATCAGGCCTACGCCTGGCTGCTGACGCCGCATCCGAAAGCGATGACCACCGATGCGCAGAAGCGTCTGGAAGCCATCGCCTCGCTGGAAGACCTCGGTGCAGGCTTCGCGCTGGCCACGCACGATCTCGAGATCCGCGGTGCCGGTGAACTGCTGGGTGAGGACCAGAGCGGCTCGATGGAGACCATCGGCTTCTCGCTCTATATGGAACTGCTGGAAAACGCGGTTGATGCCCTGAAGGCCGGGCGCGAGCCGTCGCTGGAAGATCTCACCAGCCAGCAGACCGAGGTCGAGTTGCGTATGCCTTCCCTGCTGCCGGATGATTTCATTCCAGATGTAAATACCCGACTGTCGTTCTACAAGCGCATCGCCAGTGCGAAGACGGAAAACGAGCTGGAAGAGATTAAGGTTGAGCTGATCGACCGCTTTGGTCTGCTGCCCGATGCGGCGCGAAATCTGCTGGATATCGCTCGCCTGCGCCAGCAGGCGCAGAAGCTGGGCATTCGCAAGCTTGAAGGCAACGAAAAAGGCGGCGTGATTGAGTTCGCCGAGAAGAACCACGTCAACCCGATGTGGCTCATCGGTCTGCTGCAAAAACAGCCGCAGCATTTCCGTCTGGATGGCCCAACGCGTCTGAAATTTACCCAGGAGCTGACGGAGCGCAAAACCCGCATGGACTGGGTGCGTAGCTTTATGCGCCAGCTGGAAGAGAACGCGATCGCCTGACCTCCCTTCCCCCGTTAGCCCAGCGCTAACGGGGGACAATTTACAAACTCTTTGCACTTCACCCGATCTTCCCGACACACCCATTCGCCATAATTATCTTTAACGCTTTATAAAACAATAACCTTATCATTTATATGGACTATGGTGATGATCTCTTCGCGTATGACTCGCTGGTTAACCCTGTTTGCGCTGGCAGCCACCGTTGCGGTTGCGCTTCCCGCTCGCGCAAATACCTGGCCCCTTCCTCCGCCCGGCAGCAAGGTGGTGGGGGAAAACCGCTTTCATGTGGTTGAAAATAATGGCGGTTCGCTGGAAGCCATTGCCAAAAAATATAACGTTGGTTTTCTGGCCCTGCTGCAGGCGAACCCTGGCGTCGACCCCTACGTCCCGCGCGCGGGCAGCGTATTGACTATCCCGTTACAGACTATCCTGCCGGACGCTCCGCGTGAGGGGATCGTCATAAATCTGGCTGAGCTGCGTCTGTACTATTACCCGCCGGGTAAAAATGAGGTGACCGTCTACCCGATTGGTATTGGTCAGCTGGGCGGCGACACCCTGACGCCGACGATGGTCACGACCGTCTCGGATAAACGCGCGAATCCAACCTGGACACCAACGGCCAATATTCGTGCACGGTATAAAGCTCAGGGCATCGATCTTCCAGCCGTGGTGCCAGCAGGCCCGGATAACCCGATGGGTCACCACGCGATCCGTCTGGCGGCCTACGGCGGCGTTTATCTGCTGCACGGAACGAATGCGGACTTTGGCATCGGCATGCGCGTCAGCTCCGGCTGCATTCGTCTGCGCGATGACGATATCAAAACGCTGTTTAACGTCGTTACGCCGGGTACGAAAGTCAATATTATCAATACGCCGATCAAGGTTTCTGAGGAGCCGGGCGGCGTGCGGCTGGTTGAAATTCACCAGCCGCTATCGAAAAACATTGGCGATGACCCGCAGACGCTGCCCATTAACCTGAATGCCGCGATGGTAAGCTTTAAAACGAATGCGAATACCAACAGCGAGGTGATGGAGCGCGCAATGGAGGCCCGCTCAGGCATGCCGACCGATGTCACCCGGCATCACGATGTCATCCAGCAATCGATGTAAATCATAAATAAAAAAACGCCCTGCTAAGCAGGGCGTTTTTTATTGCAGTGGCATAAATGAGGGTTTATGCCCGGCTTATTTGTAGATGACGGCGGTGCCGTGCAGGGTGTTAGGACCAGTCACAGAGGTGATGCGGTAAGATTTTGCACCCATCTCTTGCGCTTTTTGCGCCAGCTGATCTTCCAGTGAACCCAGGTTAGTCCCGGCAGAGGCAGAGATCGTCCCGACTTTATGCTGATCGACCGGGGTGGACTGTACCTGTACAGCCGCAAAGCTTGCGAAAGAGAGTGAACTCAGGACAGCAGCAGCGATGAGGGTTTTTACGTTTTTCATGATGTTTACCTTTAGCAGATGAATTTGGAGGTCGTTAGCTATTTAGTTAACGATCGATAGGTAAATCATAAATGTGATCCATCTCACACGTCAACATAATTTTATAATGGTCGTTAACTTAATTTTAAAGTCGTTATTTTTCATACTCATATGATTAATTTATTTTTAAGCATTCAGCGCTGGTGGTGACTTGCGTTTATTTTTATAATGGTCATTCAACAAACCAACAGAGGACCAACGGCACATGACAACCGACGTCACGAGTTGTGCAAAGAAAAGCCGTGGCCGACCAAAAGTGTTTGACAGGGATGCAGCGCTTGATAAGGCCATGACTCTCTTCTGGCAACATGGGTATGAAGCAACCTCGCTTTCCGATCTGGTAGAAGCCACCGGCGCCAAAGCGCCGACGCTCTATGCCGAATTTACCAATAAAGAGGGGCTGTTCAGGGCAGTGCTGGACAGATACATTTCGCGCTTTGCGGCGAAACACGAAGCCCAGCTGTTTTGTGAAGAGAAAAGCGTCGAACAGGCGCTTCGGGATTACTTCACCGCCGTCGCGACCTGCTTCACCAGTAAGGACACGCCTGCGGGCTGCTTTATGATTAACACCTCTGCCACCCTGGCGGCGTCCTCGAAAGAGATTGCCAATACGGTGAAATCGCGTCATGCCATGCAGGAGGAGACGCTGAGCGCCTTTCTGGCTCAGCGGCAGCAGCGCGGTGAAATCCCTGCACAGTGCAACCCTCAGCTGCTGGCGCAATACCTGAGCTGTATTTTGCAGGGGATGTCGATCAGCGCCCGTGAAGGGGCAACGCTGGAAAAACTGCAGAATATTAGCGACACCACGCTGCGGCTGTGGCCTGAGCTACTCAAAATCTGAAGCAAAAAAAAAGCTCCTCAGCCTGAGCGCATGAGGAGCTAAATTCAGAGAACATCTTTTTTACACTTTGTTATTCAGAACCAGCTGGCCATTTCCATCGAGCGGAATTTGCGTGCCCGGGTCTTTATCCATGCGGATTTTGCCCTGCTGATCGCCAATTTTGTACGTCACGTCATAACCCAGCATTTTTTCCGACTTGTCATAGACGGTTTTGCAGCGTTGCTGAGTCGTGGTGTAGGTATCGTTATCCTGCATCGCGCCCTGCACCTGGTTACCGGCATAGCCGCCACCCAGCGCGCCGACCACGGTCGCTACATCTTTACCCCGGCCGCCGCCAAACTGGTGACCAATCACGCCACCCGCTACCGCACCCAGAACAGAACCGGCGATACGGTTTTCATCCTGCACCGGACGGCGATGCGTCACGGAGACATTGCGGCACTCCTGACGAGGCGTTTTTACCGTTTCTTTAATCGGTGTAGCAGAAACCACCTGCGCATACTGCGGGCCGCGGTCTAATACGTTGAGACTGGCAACGGCAGCCACACCTAACGCAGCCGCGACGCCAATCCCTATACCCGCCAACATTGATTTATTCACGGGACTTCCTCCTTTGTTGCTATTGGTAACAATTTTGCAATGGAGGCACGGCTTCGCCAATCAGATAAAGGATCAAAAAAGGGGCATAGCGAGGAGATATATTCTATTTAGGAGAACTCTTAAGCAGTCAAACTGTGATCTACAGCATGAAATGCTAAAAACTCCCTCCGGAGAGCCCGGAGGGAGTGAAAGATTAGTGCAGCTTCAGACGCGGACGGATCACGCGGTTGATTCTGCCCACCAGCATCATCAGCCCGGTTTTGAAGTAGCCGTGCAGTGCAATCTGGTGCATACGGTACAGGGAGATGTACACGAAGCGGGCAATGCGCCCTTCTACCATCATCGAGCCGCGCATCAGGTTGCCCATCAGGCTGCCGACGGTTGAGAAGTTTGACAGAGACACCAGAGAACCGTGGTCTTTGTAAACATAGGCCTTCATTGGCTTGCCTTTGTACTGCGCCAGAATGTTGTGCAGGACCAGGCTTGCCATCTGGTGTGCAGCCTGGGCGCGCGGCGGCACGAATCCACCTTCAGGACGGGCGCAGGAGGCGCAGTCACCGATAGCAAAGATTTCAGGGTCACGCGTGGTTTGCAGCGTTGGCTCCGTGACCAGCTGATTAATGCGGTTGGTTTCCAGGCCGCCGATATCTTTCATAAAGTCAGGCGCTTTGATACCTGCCGCCCAGACCATCAGATCCGCTTTGATATACTCGCCGTCTTTGGTGTGCAGGCCGCCTTCGTCGGCGCTGGTCACCATGGTCTGCGTCAGCACCCGCACGCCCAGCTTGGTGAGTTCATTGTGCGCCGCACCGGAAATACGCGGAGGCAGCGCAGGCAGAATGCGTTCACCGGCTTCGACCAGCGTGACGTTCAGCGCTTCGTTCGTTAACCCTTTGTAACCGTAGCTGTGCAGCTGCTTCACCGCATTGTGCAGCTCAGCGGACAGCTCAACGCCCGTCGCACCGCCGCCGACAATGGCGATATTGACCTTACCGTTCGCACCCATATTGCTGGTGTACTTCAGGAACAGGTTCAGCATTTCCTGATGGAAACGACGCGCCTGGTGCGGGTTATCGAGGAAGATACAGTGCTCTTTCACGCCCGGCGTGTTGAAGTCGTTGGAGGTACTGCCCAGCGCCATGACCAGGGTGTCGTACGGCAGCTTGCGCTCAGGAACCAACAGCTCCCCTTTTTCATCACGCAGTTCTGCCAGAGTGATGGTTTTGCTTTCACGGTTGATGTCCACCACCGAGCCCAGCTGGAACTGGAAATGGTGGTTGCGCGCGTGTGCCAGATAGCTGAGCGCGTCCACGCCCTCGTCCAGAGAGCCGGTCGCTACTTCGTGCAGCAGCGGTTTCCACAGGTGGCTGTGGTTACGATCCACCAGCGTGATTTTGGCTTTTTTACCGCGCCCCAGCTTCTTACCCAACTGTGTCGCCAGCTCCAGCCCGCCAGCACCACCGCCTACAATCACTATCTTTTTCAATGGCGTAGTCAACGTGACCCCCTCAAATTATTAACCAATTGTTAATTAAAAGTTATAAAAATAACCCTTAATTAACAACAGGTTACAGCACTGAAACCATTCAGGTGTATTGAGAATACCACGTCAGGCGCATTGGTCATACCAAAATTGATATGCATCAAGTTTTGATGGCTTAAAAGTAGACAATTCTGGACAAAAAGAAACCCGGTGCGCGTTCGCGACCGGGTTTCTGAAGCGGCAGGCTGTGGTTTAGCCCAGCGTTTTAAAGGCTTTGATGCGCTGGAGGTGCGGGGAGATATTCTTAAACTTGTGGGTCTGTTCTTCGTCCCAGACAATTTCATAGTAATGATGCAGCAGTTCTGCAGCCCGGTGGCTGTTGAGCGCCTCATCGTTACGCGACAGGATCACCAGGCAGCGGTCACGATTTTTCTCCCGAAAATTGCTGACGCACTTGGTCGCAATATCGACATACTCTTCCGGGCGGTCAATCTTGCCTTCCATGTTCTCGTTCGGGAAAAGGTTGGGATTGAATACGACCTGGCGGATGTCGCACAGGAAGCCAATCCGCTCCGCCCAGTAGCCGCCCAGCCCCACGCCGCAAATCAACGGCCGATCGTCGACGTTGAGCTGCAACATCTTGTCCACCTCTTTGAGCAGGTGCTGCATATCATGCTTCGGATGGCGCGTGCTGTAGCTGATCAACCGGACATCCGGATCGATAAACTGCAGCTGCAGCACCTTCTCATGATTACCAGGACTGTTTGAGTCAAAACCGTGTAAATAGATGATCATCGTCTTTTCACCACGCTACGCCTTCCGGGAGGGTTTACAGGCTGGCTTTATGTGCCTGCCAGCGCTCATTCAGGTCTTCAAGCCGGGCGTTGACCGTCTTCCAGCGCGCCGAATCCATCAGCTCCTGACGGCTAAATGAACCTTTATGATACAATTGTGTAACACGCTCTGCATTGATCGGCGACAGGTTATCCAGCACGCTAACGGCACCTTTACGATTATTGCAGACCAGGATCATATCGCAACCTGCATCCAGCGACGCCTGACCGCGTTCAGCGTAGCTGCCCATAATCGCCGCCCCTTCCATCGATAGATCGTCAGAGAAAATCACGCCATTGAAGCCCAGCTCCTGACGCAGAACGGTTTTCAGCCAGTGCGGAGAGCCGCTGGCAGGACGCGGATCAACGTCGCTGTAAATCACGTGCGCAGGCATGATGGCATCCAGCTTGTTGTCGGTGATAAGCGACCTGAACACCAACATATCTTTGGCGCGAATTTCCGCTTCCGGGCGCGGATCGCGCGGGGTCTCTTTATGCGAGTCCGCCGTTACCGCCCCGTGGCCAGGGAAGTGTTTCCCGGTGGTTTTCATCCCGGCATCGTGCATGCCGTCAATGAAGCGGGTCGCCATGGCCAGCGCAATGCGCGGATCGTCATGGTACGAGCGCTCGCCAATGGCGGCGCTGATATGCCCCACGTCCAGAACCGGGGCAAAACTGATGTCGATATCCATGGCAATCATTTCACTGGCCATCAGCCAGCCGGCCTCCTGCGCCAGTTTCCCGCCCTCTTCCGTGCCGAGCAGCGCGGCAAAAGACTGGGCCGCCGGCAGGCGGGTAAACCCTTCGCGAAAGCGCTGCACGCGTCCGCCTTCCTGATCGACGGCGACCACCAGATGATTGCGCGACGCGGCGCGGATCTGACGCACCAGCTCGCGCAGCTGCGCCGGATCGTGATAGTTGCGGGTAAACAGGATCAGGCCCCCCACCAGCGGATGCGCCAGAATTTCACGCTCCTCCGCATCCAGTTCAAACCCTTCTACATCCAACATGACTGGACCCACATCCACCTCTCTTATCCTTTCGTTTATAACTGACGCCAGGCATCGTCTGCCAGCGCAATAAAATGTTTGTCTCTTGACTGCTGATAGCGCATTTCAAACCAGCCAGCCATTAACATGACGACCCATGGCCGCCAGCGTTTGACCTGACGCCTCAGCGCGTCGGCGTCAATGTGCGCCACCTCGGCGTAGTCCCTGATAAGCCTCTGCCGCGCGTCGTCACTCTCCGTCCAGACTGCCGCCAGCTCCAGCGCCACATCGCCATCTCCGGCGTATTCCCAGTCGATGAGCCTGATGCCCTCTGCCGTATGCACAATATTTCCGGCATGAACATCCATGTGCAGCGGCGATAGCCGAATCGGCTGCGGCTCGCCTGCTTTACGCAACCGCTTGAGATGTGCCAGCCACACTGGAGTGCGTCTGTCAGGCGCGGCCTGCTGCCAGTAGCGTTCAAGCAGCGGGTATAGCGTGATTCGCCATCCCAGACGTGGCTGCCGGTGCAGATGATACAGCAATGCCACGAGCGCCGGCGTGTCCGGCAGCGCGCTTTTCACGTCACCGTCCAGATAGTCGACGGCCATCCAGCTCTCTCTGAAAAAACGGGGGGCAGGCACGAGATCTGACGGAAGACGCCTCAGGGCGCGAAACTGACGACGGAAATGGGAGGCAGGCGCATAGGGGTCGTGATGTTGCCGCAAGACCAGGCGTCGTTCCCCCTGCGCTATAATGCAACTCGCGCCGCCAAGCCCGGAGTGGGCCTGCGGCGCGATAAGGCGGTACTGAGGAAAATAGCGCGTCAGAATCTCTTCACGCGTGCTGTCATTGTTGCGTAACCGCACCTTTACCTGACCAGATAATTTCGCCTGTCTGAACCAGCATCAGCTGCATCTGCAGGGCCGGCGTATTCACGTTACCGGTGGCGTTAGAGTACAGCACATACTGTGCGCCAACGTTACGGGCAATGCCGATCGCCTTGCTGCGTGTGCCGAGGCTGTCCTGTGGCGACAGGCCCAGCTGCTGTTTGGCTACCGCGAGCTGCTGAGCCGAGACCAGCGTAAACTTACCGTTGTTTGCCAGCGCATTGCGCAGCGTTTCCGTCGCTTCACCCGCGTTCAGCGAACCGTTGGTACGGTTGTTCACGCTATCAACCAGCAACACGCTACCTGCCGTCACGCCCTGTGCCTGCAGCATTTTGCCGACCATGGGCTGCATTGCGCCGTTCCAGTCGTAATGGCGCACGCGAGGCGTGGGCTGTGACGTCTGGTCTGGATGCTCAATCGGGCCAGGTTGTGACGGAATAGACGGCACAGACGGCACGGTTGGCTGCGGCTGCGTTGGCTGTGTCGGCTGTTCAGTGCCCGGTTTCGCCTCTTCCACAGGCGCTGGCTGTTCAGTTCGGGTCACACACCCCGCCAGGAACAGCGCGAAAGCTGTCACGAGCGCATAGCGGCTCAAGTTTTTAATCAAGGTTCACCCCTTAGAGATAAAGATAAAGTCTCACCTTATGCGCACCCAGATAGTTGGCGCTGCCATAGAGCGTTACCGACGATCTGGCCGGAATGGTGACGCTGCGCGGCGCCTCCAGCGGATGCATTTCAAGACCTCTTACGTCATACCAGAAAAAACGGTAGTGGACCGTCACGGGTTCATGTCTTTCATTAAAGAGCGTAGAGGAGGCAGAGGAATTGATTTCACTGATGGTCAGCACGGGTTGTTGCGCCGTGATGCCCGCGGCAAGCACGGAGGATTCCATCACCAGCGTCTGTTCATCGTTCACGGGGATCGCCGGGCGCGAGCTGCACCCCACAATCATCATCGTCAATACCAGCGCTGCAATACGCCCTTTACGCATATCAAAGACCTTTATGTGCCAGCATCGGCCCCAGAGGACGTCCACCCAGCAGATGCATGTGAATATGATAAACTTCCTGGCCACCATGACGGTTGCAGTTCATGATCAGACGGTAACCGTCTTCTGCAATGCCTTCCTGTTCAGCGATTTTCGCGGCCACCGTCAGCATACGACCTAACGCCACTTCATGCTCGGTTTTTACGTCGTTTACGGTCGGAATCAGAATATTGGGAATGATAAGGACGTGCGTCGGGGCCTGAGGGGAAATATCCCGGAAAGCCGTTACCAGTTCATCCTGATAGACGATATCCGACGGGATTTCGCGACGGATAATTTTACTGAAAATCGTTTCTTCAGCCATGACCTTTTCCTTTTTTGTTTAATCTGGCGCGAGCAATTGCTGTTAACACACGCTCTGGTTGAGTGCGTGACACAATTCAAGAGTATGAGCGAGTTTCTCCTGTCCTTTCAACCTCCTCCCTCGATTTCTTTCCTGAATGTTCATCAGCTGAACGAAGAGTGACCGTTAAAGCGTGCTGCTGCATTTTTTTAAGACAGAAATAAAAAAGGCAGCCATTCGGCTGCCTTAGTCTCCCCAGGTCACAGCTTAGTTGTTGCGGATGTATTCATCCATTTCGGTTTTCAGGTTATCGGATTTCGTACCGAAAATTGCCTGTACACCAGAACCTGCAACAACCACGCCCGCTGCGCCCAGTTTTTTCAGACCCGGCTGGTCTACTTTCGCGACGTCGGCAACGCTCACACGTAGACGAGTGATGCACGCGTCCAGGTTAGTGATGTTCTCTTTACCGCCGAACGCGGCAACCAGTGCCGGGGCCATTTCGCTGGTCGCGCCAGCTTTGCTGTCTTCTGTCGCATCTTCACGGCCTGGGGTTTTCAGGTCCAGTGCTTTAATCAGCACGCGGAAGATGGTGTAGTAAACAACGGCATAGCACGCACCCACGATTGGGAACAGCCACAGTTTGCTGCTGTTACCGGACAGAACGATGAAGTCGATCAGACCGTGAGAGAAGGACGTACCGTCACGCATACCCAGCAGAATACAGATTGGGAACGCCAGGCCCGCCAGAATCGCGTGGATAACGTACAGGATCGGCGCAACGAACATGAAGGAGAACTCGATCGGCTCGGTGATACCGGTCAGGAACGAGGTCAGTGCTGCGGAGATCATGATACCGCCCACTTTTGCACGGTTCTCTGGCTTAGCAGAGTGCCAGATAGCAATCGCCGCTGCTGGCAGACCGTACATTTTGAACAGGAAGCCACCAGACAGTTTACCTGCAGTTGGGTCACCCGCCATGTAACGTGGGATATCGCCGTGGAATACCTGGCCTGCTGCGTTGGTGAATTCACCAATCTGCATCTGGAATGGAACGTTCCAGATGTGGTGCAGACCGAATGGCACCAGGCAACGCTCGATGAAGCCGTAGATACCAAACGCCACAACCGGGTTCTGGTAAGCAGCCCACTGAGAGAAGGTCTGGATAGCGGAGCCGATTGGTGGCCAGATGAAGGACAGGATCACGCCAGTGAAAATCGCTGCCAGACCAGAGATGATCGGAACGAAACGCTTGCCCGCGAAGAAGCCCAGGTACTCAGGCAGCTTGATGCGATAGAAGCGGTTGAACATGTACGCTGCAATCGCACCGGAAATGATACCGCCCAGAACACCGGTGTCCGCCAGGTGTTTCGCGGCGATCTCTTCTGCCGGTAAATGCAGAACCAGCGGCGCAACCACAGCCATGGTTTTCACCATGATGCCGTAAGCAACCACTGCAGCCAGCGCAGATACGCCGTCGTTATTGGTGAAGCCCAGAGCCACACCGATCGCGAAGATCAGTGGCATGTTAGCAAAGACAGAACCGCCTGCTTCGGCCATCACATGGGACACTACGGCTGGCAGCCAGCTGAAGTTAGCAGAACCGACACCCAGCAGGATACCTGCGATAGGCAGTACGGATACTGGCAGCATCAGCGATTTACCGACCTTTTGCAGGTTAGCAAATGCATTCTTAAACATAATTGAGAGTGCTCCTGAGTATTTGTGCTTTTTTTACGCTTTCACGCATTGGCCCGGGGGGAGTACCGTGCCGTGGACAGGACATCTAAGCGCCCTTTATTTATTACACAGAGTAAAATAATTCCCTCTGAGTTTGTTTGACGGCTATCACGTTTCAGCTTAAGGCGGTCGAAAAACTTTCAGTTATTTACAAAAAGCATGTCCGGATGTGTCTAAAAACACCCTCACCGCCCCAAATGAGGCGGTGAACTTTACTCGTTTTATTTATTAATTACGAGCCTAAAAAAAACAGGTGTATCAGACAGATTGCAGGCGGGCGGGGTCAATATGGAACAGCGTTGAGAAGTTTTCCGTGGTCACGCGGGCCAGCTCTTCGATGCTGACGCCCTTCAGTACGGCCATGTACTCAGCCACGTCTCGCGTCATCGCCGGTTGGTTCTCTTTACCGCGATGCGGTACCGGGGCCAGATACGGAGAGTCTGTCTCCACCAGAATGCGATCGAGCGGAACATAACGCGCGGCATCCCGGAGCTGCTCAGCGTTACGGAACGTCACAATCCCGGAAAACGAAATATAAAACCCTAAATCAAGCAGTTTACCCGCCGTTTCTCTGTCTTCTGTGAAACAGTGTAGTACGCCACCGCAATCCGTCACGTTTTCTTCCCGAAGGATCGCCAGGGTATCGGCACGCGCATCGCGGGTATGCACAATGACCGGCTTGTTCAGTTCGCGGCCAATACGGATATGATGGCGGAAGGACTCCTGCTGTCGCGGTTTCGTTTCCGGCGTGTAAAAATAGTCCAGGCCGGTCTCCCCCATCGCCACCACGCCCTCTTCTGCTGCCAGTCGGCGCAGTTCATCAACGTCATACGCCTCGTCCTGATTCAGCGGATGCACGCCGCAGGAGAACACCACGTTGTCGCGAACGCCCACCAGCTCACGCATGGTGCGATAACCCGGCAGCGTCGTCGCCACCGCAAGGCAGAATTTCACATCGCGGGCAGCGGCTTTTTCCAGCACGTCATCCACGTTTTTATGCAGGGATTGATAATCCAGGCCATCAAGATGGCAGTGTGAGTCGACTAAAAACATAATGTCTCTCTCAGAGATGGGAAACTGGCGGTGTGACGCCGGGTTGCAGGTAATGTTCAATACGCAGTAACTGGTCGGTCAGTAAAAGCTCGCGATTAAGACCCGTCACGGTTAAAAGCTGTTCGCGGCTCTGGCAAACTTCATGAAGCATCGCGTGAAGAATCGCGCCGGAGAGGCGGTTCGCCAGCGTACTCACCAGTGGCCACGCGTCAGGGTTAGTCAGCAGCGTTGCCCCTTGCTGAATTTTAAGGGCATCCAGCAGCAACGCGGCCAGCCAGTGCAGACGCTCAACGGCACTATCGCTGTTAAGTGTCGGGAGTAAGCTTAGCCAGTCGTTGTTATTCAGCGCCGCTTCAACGGCCCGGCAGAGCGCTTCTCGCTGTGACCAGACGTCAGGTTGCAGCAAGGCCAGCGCCGCCGCGGGCGCGCCGCTACTCAGGCGCAAGGCGGACAGCGCACTTTCAGGTGACGTTGTCACCTCTCGCTCCAGCCAGCTCAGCGCCCATGATTCCTGAGGCACCGCAAGGTGATGAAGACGGCAGCGGCTGCGCAACGTCGCCAGCAATCGTCCCGGATCGCGGCACGAGAGGAAAAACCACGTTTTTTCCGGCGGCTCTTCAAGAGTCTTAAGCAGGGCGTTAGCCGCCGCCTCGGTCAGCAGGGTGGCGTCTTTGAGCAAGACGACCTTAGCGCCACCCAGACGCGCATGTTCGTACAATTTTTCACTGACCTCACGCACGGCATCAATACCCAGCGCGCTCTTGCCCTTCTCAGGCTCAAGGGTGTAGTAGTCAGGATGTGTGCCCGCCTGCATCAGCTGGCAGCCGCGGCACTTACCACAGCTTTTGTGCCCTTCCGGCTGCTGGCACATCAGAAAACGGGTGAGGGCATAAATTAACGCCTCATCCCCCATCCCTGGCAATGCCTGAATCAGTAACGCATGATGCCCCCGCCCCGCCTGATAGCTGCCGATCAGCTGCTCAAAGTGCGGACGCAACCATGGATACCATTTCATGCCTGCTGCTCCTGTACCCACTGCGTAACGGTCTGCTGGATGTTGTGCGTGACGTCATCCAGCGACTGCGTCGCATCGATGGTACGAATAGCGCTATCCTGTGCCGCCAGCTCAAGATAGCGCGCACGGGTGCGGTTAAAGAAATCAAAGGACTCTTGTTCAATGCGGTCCAGCTCGCCGCGCGCGCGGGCGCGCTTGAGGCCCACTTCCGGCGTAACATCCAGATAGAGGGTCAGGTCGGGGCGAAAATCACCCAGTACGGCATCGCGCAGCGTTGCCAGCATCGTCTGGTCAATACCGCGTCCCCCGCCCTGGTAGGCCTGAGTCGACAGATCGTGGCGATCGCCGATCACCCATTTACCCTCGGCCAACGCGGGTTTGATCACCGTCTCAACCAGCTGTACGCGCGCCGCGTAGAACATCAACACTTCGGCTTTGTCAGTGATAACTTCGTCGCCAACGGATTTAATATCCAGCACCAGGCTGCGCAGTTTCTCCGCAAGTTGCGTACCGCCCGGCTCGCGGGTGAAGACCATGTCGGCGACGCCAAGCGATTTCAGCGTGTCCACCACTACGTTGCGGGCAGTGGTTTTACCCGCCCCTTCGAGTCCCTCAATGACAATGTATTTACTGCGCATTTTTTTCCTTAAGTGCCTTCAGATAGTCCTGAACAGAGCGATTGTGGCTGGCAAGGTTGGTGTTAAAGGTATGCCCCCCTTTTCCATCAGCCACAAAATAGAGATACGGTGTTTTCGCCGGGTGCGCGGCGGCTTTGAGAGAAGCCTCGCTCGGCGTGGCAATCGGGCCAGGCGGTAAACCGCTAATCACGTAGGTATTATACGCCGTTGGCGTTTCCAGATCTTTTCTGGAAATCTTGCCGGTATAGCTCTCACCCATGCCGTAGATAACGGTAGGGTCGGTTTGCAGGCGCATACCAATGCGCAGACGATTGATAAATACTGACGCCACCCGATCGCGCTCGGCGGCAACGGCGGTCTCTTTCTCGATAATCGAGGCCATGGTAACAAACTGATTTTGATCTTTATAAGGTAAACCATCCATTCGCCCTTCCCAGGCGGCATCCACGGCGGCGACCATTTTTTTGTGCGCCCGCTTCAGAATCGCCACATCGGTCGTGCCTGCGGTATACATCCAGGTATCTGGCCAGAACCAGCCTTCCACCCATTCAGGATGCTCAAACTTGAGCACGTCGGCCACCGTCTGGTAGCTGTCGTCCTTCAGGGTATGTTTGATATACGGCGCATCGCGCAGCTGTTTGAGGTAATCGCTCAGGCGCATCCCTTCGACAAAACGCAGCGGGAACTGGGCTTCTTTACCGCTTTCCAGCAGTTGCAGCATCTCTCTGACTGTCATGCCGGGCGTAAAGCGGTAGGTACCAGCCTTGAAGTGAGATAGGTCAGGCTCAATACGCAATAACCACTGGAACACACGAGGACGGTTAATGATTTTATCCCCGTAAAGCTGCTCGCCCAGCGCCATCCGCCCGGTACCGGCTTTCAGGGTAAAAATCGTCTCGTCTTTAATCAAGATTTTACTGTTCGCCAGCTGGCGGACTTTCCATACTCCCGCTCCGCCAGCAATGCCCAGCGCAATAATAAGGAGAAGGACAAAACGCAACATTTTCTTCATGACTATCTGGTTTGCTCACATATCGGGGCTAAAAACTGGAACAGCTCGCGCGAAGACCAGCGCTGTTGGTCATACGCACGGACGGCGATAACAGGCATCAAGGCATTGCAGATCACAACTTCATCGGCGGACAGCAGCGCCTCTTCCTTCGCGTTTACTTCGACAACGCGAAAGCCTGCATGTGCCAGCTGTTGCAAACAAAACTGGCGCATGATGCCGTTAACGCCAGCCTGCGCCAGCGAAGGCGTAAAGACGTCGCGCCCCTTACGCCAGAATAAATTAGCCGCACAGCATTCCGTAATGAACCCTTCACTGTCAAGGACTAGCGCCTCATCGGCGTCCGTCTGTTCAAGATGAGTACGAATAAGCACTTGTTCCAGGCGATTAAGATGTTTTAGTCCGGCAAGCATCGGGTTTCGCCCCAGCCGCACCGGGCTCAGCGTCAACGTCACGCCCTCTTCACGCCAGCGCGCATAGTGAGCAGGATAAGCTGAAACAGAGAGAATACGTGTTGGATGCTGACAGGCGGCACCGCTGTACCCCCGCCCACCGCTGCCTCGGCTAATGATAACTTTTAAGACACCGCTGGTTTTACCTGACGCCAGCTGACGCATCTCATGTTCAAGAATTTCCCACTGCGTAAAAGGGATCAGTAACGTCTGGCAGGCGTCTTGTAAACGGCGGAGGTGTGCATCAAGCAAGCACACGTCGCCTTCCAGAATACGCGCAGTCGTAAAGCAGCCATCGCCAAACTGCGTCGCCCTGTCGCTTGCCGGCAGCGTGTCTTGCTCAAGGCCATTAATTAAAAACATGGTGGCTCCTTATGCGTGGGCGTTTCGTCTGGCAGGATGCCATGCAACCGACAAGAAGATTAGGCTTAATAAAAAAGGCCCGGCAAGCGGACCTTTTTTTATAGCTTTCGGGCCGTCAGGCTCAGACCTTTTTGAAGATCAGAGAACCATTCGTGCCGCCAAAGCCGAAGGAGTTACACAGGGTGTACTCCATACCGCTAACCTGGCGCGCTTCATGAGGAACGAAGTCCAGATCGCAACCTTCATCCGGGTTATCCAGGTTGATGGTTGGCGGAACAGCCTGATCGCGCAGCGCAAGGATAGAGTAGATGGACTCTACTGCACCCGCAGCACCCAGCAGGTGACCGGTCATAGATTTCGTGGAGCTAACCAGTACGCGGCTGGCAGACTCGCCGAAGATAGACTTCACAGCCTGCGCTTCAGCTTTGTCGCCTGCTGGCGTAGAGGTACCGTGAGCGTTAACGTAGCCAATCTGCGCTGGGGTAATACCCGCATCACGGATCGCGTTTTCCATCGCCAGCGCAGCACCCGCACCGTTCTCCGGAGGAGAGGTCATGTGATAAGCATCGCTGCTCATACCAAAACCAACGACTTCAGCATAAATTTTCGCACCGCGTTTTTTCGCATGTTCGTACTCTTCCAGCACGAGCATACCTGCGCCGTCACCCAACACGAAACCATCGCGGTCTTTATCCCACGGACGGCTCGCCGCCTGAGGATTATCGTTACGGGTAGAAAGCGCACGCGCTGCACCAAAGCCACCAACACCCAATGGGGTACTGGCTTTTTCAGCACCGCCCGCAACCATAGCATCTGCATCGCCGTACGCAATGATACGCGCGGCCTGGCCGATGTTATGCACGCCAGACGTACACGCGGTAGCGATAGAAATGCTTGGCCCACGCAGGCCGAACATAATGGTCAGGTGACCTGCCACCATGTTAACAATCGTGGACGGAACGAAGAACGGGCTGATCTTACGCGGTCCGCCATTCATCAGCGATGTATGGTTTTCCTCGATCAGGCCAAGACCGCCAATCCCGGAGCCGATAGCAGCGCCGATACGGGTTGCGTTCTCTTCCGTAATCTCAAGGCCAGAATCCTGCATGGCCTGAACGCCAGCGACAATTCCATATTGAATGAAGGCATCCATCTTGCGCTGTTCTTTGCGCGAGATGATCTCTTCACAGTTAAAATCCTTTACTAAGCCAGCAAATTTCGTTGCATAGGCGCTAGTATCGAAATGGTCGATTAGGCTGATGCCGCTCTGACCGGCAAGGAGAGCTTTCCAGGTGGACTCTACGGTATTGCCGACAGGAGACAACATGCCAAGTCCGGTCACAACTACACGACGCTTAGACACGTTTGTCCTCCAGGGAGGGATAAAAAAAGAGATTCGTGGGACTAAAAAAGATAAAACTCAGGCGGTCGAATGACCGCCTGGAGATGTTCACTTACGCCTGGTGGCCGTTGATGTAATCAATGGCAGCCTGAACGGTGGTGATTTTCTCAGCTTCTTCGTCCGGAATCTCAGTATCAAACTCTTCTTCCAGAGCCATTACCAGCTCAACGGTGTCAAGAGAATCTGCGCCCAGGTCTTCAACGAAGGAAGCGGAGTTCACAACTTCTTCCTGCTTAACGCCCAGCTGTTCGCCGATAATTTTCTTAACGCGTTCTTCGATAGTGCTCATACTCTTAAATTTCCTATCAAAACTCGCTTTCGCGATGGTTTTCGTAGTGTATAAAATGTTGAAAAATTTGCAACTAAATCCCGGCAGGTCTTACCACGATTTTACGTTATTTTGAGGCCATTTGCCCTAATAACGCAAATATTTTCGATCGTGATTAAACCATGTACATCCCGCCGTTGACGTGGAGGGTCTCACCAGTGATGTAACCCGCTTCGTCAGAGGCTAAAAATGCAACCGCACTGGCGATTTCTTTAGGGTCGCCAAGACGACCCGCCGGAACTGCCGCCAGTGTACCCGCACGCTGCTCATCGGTCAGCGCACGCGTCATGTCCGTTTCAATAAAGCCCGGAGCAACAACGTTTACAGTAATCCCGCGGGACGCGACTTCACGCGCCAGCGATTTACTGAAACCGATCAGACCTGCTTTCGCCGCAGCGTAGTTAGCCTGACCAGCATTTCCCATGGTACCAACCACAGAACCAACAGTGATAATACGACCATGACGCTTTTTCATCATAGCGCGCATTACCGCTTTTGACAGACGGAATACAGATGACAGGTTGGTTTCGATAATATCGTTCCACTCGTCATCTTTCATTCGCATCAGAAGGTTGTCGCGAGTGATCCCGGCATTATTGACCAGAATATCCACTTCACCAAACTCTGCGCGAATATTTTCCAGAACAGATTCGATAGATGCTGGTTCGGTCACATTCAGTACCAGACCTTTACCGTTCGCACCCAGATACTCGCTGATGGCCTGCGCGCCATTCTCGCTGGTTGCTGTACCAATCACCTTCGCGCCGCGCGCAACCAGTGTTTCAGCAATTGCACGCCCGATACCGCGGCTTGCGCCAGTCACCAGGGCGATTTTTCCTTCAAAACTCATGGTATTCCTCTTTTATTGCGAGAGTGCCGCTGACATCGCTTCCGGCTCGTTAATCGCCGAGGCTGTCAGGGTGTCAACAATACGTTTCGTCAGACCGGTGAGGACTTTCCCTGGGCCGACTTCATACAGATGCTCAACGCCCTGAGCGGCCATAAACTCAACGGTTTTGGTCCACTGTACCGGGCTGTAGAGCTGGCGAACCAGTGCGTCGCGGATAGCTTCCGGCGCGGTTTCGCATTTCACATCGACGTTGTTCACAACGGCAATCGTCGGTGCGTTAAACGTAATTTTTTCCAGCTCAACCGCCAGTTTCTCGGCGGCTGGCTTCATTAACGCACAGTGGGACGGCACGCTGACCGGCAGCGGCAGCGCGCGTTTCGCGCCAGCAGCTTTACAGGCAGCACCGGCACGCTCAACCGCTTCTTTATGACCAGCGATAACCACCTGGCCCGGCGAATTGAAGTTAACCGGTGAAACCACCTGCCCTTCAGCAGATTCTTCACACGCTTTTGCAATCGCAGCATCATCCAGACCGATGATAGCAGACATGCCACCTGTGCCTTCCGGCACCGCTTCCTGCATGAATTTACCGCGCAGTTCCACCAGACGTACGGCGTCAGCAAACGCGATCACACCGGCACAGACCAGCGCTGAGTATTCACCCAGACTATGGCCCGCGAGCAGCGCTGGCGCTTTACCGCCCTGCTGCTGCCAGACACGCCACAGCGCAACGGACGCTGTCAGCAGCGCTGGCTGTGTCTGCCAGGTTTTGTTCAGTTCTTCGGCCGGACCCTGCTGGGTCAGCGCCCATAAATCATAACCCAGTGCATCAGAAGCTTCACGGAAAGTCTCTTCAATGACCGGATAGTGTGCTGCCATTTCAGACAACATCCCAACGGTTTGAGAGCCCTGACCCGGGAACACAAAAGCAAATTGCGTCATTTTTTAACCCTTATTCTAGAAACGAACCAGCGCGGAACCCCAGGTGAACCCGCCACCGAAGGCTTCAAGCAAGACCAGCTGGCCCCGTTTGATTCGCCCGTCGCGTACCGCTTCATCAAATGCGCACGGTACTGACGCCGCAGAGGTGTTGCCGTGGCGATCCAGCGTCACCACAACGTTATCCATCGACATGCCCAGCTTTTTCGCGGTCGCGCTGATGATACGCAGGTTCGCCTGATGCGGCACCAGCCAGTCGAGCGCGGAGCGCTCAAGGTTATTCGCTTCCAGCGTTTCATCAACAATGTGCGCAAGCTCAGTCACCGCCACCTTGAACACCTCGTTCCCTGCCATGGTCAGGTAAATCGAGTTGTCCGGATTAACGCGATCGGCGTTAGGCAGGGTCAAAAGCTCACCGTAGCTGCCATCAGCATGCAGATGCGTAGAGATGATACCCGGCTCTTCGGACTGCCCCAGCAGCACCGCGCCCGCACCATCACCAAAAATAATGATCGTTCCGCGATCGGTTGGATCGCAGGTACGCGCCAGCACGTCAGCACCGATCACCAGCGCATATTTGACGACTCCGGACTTCACGTACTGATCGGCAACGCTCAGCGCATAGGTAAAACCTGCGCACGCAGCGGCAACGTCAAACGCCGGGCAACCTTTAATGCCGAGCATATTCTGCACCTGGCATGCCGCGCTTGGGAAAGCATGTGTAGCAGACGTCGTGGCCACCACGATCAAACCGATCTGTTCTTTATCAATGCCCGCCATCTCGATAGCACGCTGTGCGGCTTCGTAACCCATGGTGGACACGGTTTCGTCTGGCGCGGCGATACGACGTTCACGGATACCTGTGCGCGTGACAATCCACTCGTCAGACGTATCTACCATTTTTTCCAGATCGGCGTTGGTACGCACTTGTTTTGGCAGGTAGCTGCCGGTACCTAAAATCTTCGTATACATGTACGCTCAGTCACTTTTAGCTAATACAGATTCCAGGCGAGCGGCAATCCGCTGAGGGACTTGTCGCTGCACCGCCTGCACTGCCTGTTCAATGGCGACAGAAAATGCTCGCTGATTGGCGGCGCCATGACTCTTAATCACGATGCCACGCAATCCTAACAGACAGGCGCCATTATACTGGTCGGGGTTGAGGTGACTGAATCGCCGCGTCAGGCTCTTTTGTAACCAACGCTTCAATAAAATCAGCCACCAGGCGCTTTTTTTGCCCTCTCCCTGTGATTTCAGCAGAGAAAGAAACATCCGCACGACCCCTTCCATGGTCTTCAACGTTACGTTTCCGGTGAAGCCATCGCAGACCAGAACATCCGTTTTACCCGTCAACAACTCATTGGCTTCGAGATAACCAATATAGTTGATGGAGGGAACCTGTTTGAGCAATTCAGCTGCTTCGCGAATGCTGTCCAGGCCTTTGGTCTCTTCTTCACCAATGTTCAGTAACGCAACACGGGGAGTATTGATCCCGACCACTTCTTCTGCCAGCACCGATCCCATTACGGCAAACTGAGCCAGCATTGTACTATCACAATCGACGTTCGCGCCCAAATCAAGCACCACCGTCTTGCCCTTCTGCTGATGCGGCAACACCGTCACCAGCGCCGGGCGCTCAATACCGTCAATCGGTTTGAGCAACAATTTCGCCAGTCCCATCAGCGCGCCGGTATTACCCGCGCTGACGCAAGCCTGGGCTCGTCCTTCTTTCACCAGCTCCAGCGCTATCCGCATCGAGCTGCCGCGGCTGTTGCGAATCGCCTGCGAGGGTCGGGCATCACTGGCAATAACTGACTGCGCAGGAATAATCTGCAGACGTGAACGTTGTTCAAAGTCAGCTTTTGCAAGTAATGGCGTGATTGCGTCGGGATTGCCGACTAAAAGAAGAGTGAGTTGCGAATTAGAATTCAGTGCCTGCAATGCTGCAGGCACTGTCACGGAAGGGCCAAAATCTCCCCCCATGACATCTAACGCCAGGGTTAGACGTGTCAAGGTATCGTCGCAGCCTGGTTCGGTAAGTTCCCCGTTTGCACGGGGAGCTCCTCACTAAGCCTAATCACGCTGACGCGTGATTACTTAGTGATAACCTTGCGGCCGCGGTAGAAACCGTCAGCGGTGATGTGGTGACGCAGGTGTTTCTCACCAGAAGTCTTGTCTACAGACAGGCTGGTAACTGCAGTCAGCGCGTCATGGGAACGACGCATGCCACGTTTGGAACGGGTTGGTTTATTCTGTTGTACGGCCATGGACCTTACTCCTCAATTACTTACGCTTTAAGCTGGCTAATACGGCAAATGGGTTTGGTTTTTGCGCTTCATCAGGCAGTTCCCCAAAGACCATGTCCGCCTCGGACACTTCACAGTGTTCAGAATCATGCACCGGAACGACTGGCAAGGAGAGGATGATTTCATCTTCAACCAGAGCCAGAAGATCGATTTCACCGAATTCGTTAACCTCAATCGGCTCATACGCTTCCGGGAGTGCTTCAGCCTGTTCGTCAGAACGAACCGGACTGAAACAATACGTTGTGTGAACATGCTGTACAAACGGTTTCCCGCAACGCTGACACTCGAGCGTTACCGTCACCTTTGCATCACCGGTTAACACGGCGAGGCGCTGGTTGTCGATAGCGAACGACATGGAGCATTCTACATCACTGTCCACACTGACTACGGATTCGGCAATACGCTCAGCCTGATCGGAAGTATAGATACCTTCGTAATCGAGGCGTTTTTGAGCCGTACGTACCGGATCAAGAGTCAGGGGTAATTTTACCTTTTGCATAGGGCGCGCATATTAACTTTGTAACGTCATAGAGTCAAAGAAAAAGGCAACCAGAGCTGCCTTTTGCCAATTATTCGCACACATTGCGGCCTGTAGTTTAAAATGGCTGGCATCGATACGCTATATCTGGTGATAAAAATATGCCAAATCTCGTCCTTGCTTCCACGTCTCCCTACCGCCGAATGCTGCTGGAAAAGCTCGGGATCCCGTTTGAATGCGCTGCACCAGACGTGGATGAGACGCCACTGCCGGGCGAGTCACCGCGCCATCTGGTGACGCGTCTTGCTAAGGAGAAGGCGCAGTCGCTGGCCGCACGCTATCCTTCGCATTTGATTATAGGCTCGGATCAGGTTTGCGTACTGGACGGCGAAATCACCGGCAAGCCGCATACAGAGGAAAATGCCTGCCAGCAGCTTCTGCGCGCGCGCGGTACTATCGTGACCTTCTATACGGGCCTCGCCCTCTATAACGCCGCGTCAGGCCATCTGCAAACCGAGTGCGAGCCGTTCGACGTACACTTCCGTCATCTCAGCGAGCAAGAGATTATGGATTATGTGCGTCGTGAGCGTCCGCTGAACTGCGCGGGGAGCTTTAAAAGTGAGGGGCTGGGGATTGCGCTGTTCGACAAGCTGGACGGTCGGGATCCGAACACCCTGGTGGGGTTACCGCTGATTGCCTTGTGTCAGATGTTACGGCGAGAAGAGTGTAATCCGCTGACGATGTGACCTTCGCCGGGTGGCGCTGCGCTTACACGGCCTACAAAACCGTAGGCCCGTGCAAGCGCAGCGCCGCCGGGCAAAATCAGCCGCGCAGAACCTTCAGGCAGCGTTTCAACTGCTCATCCAGCGGCGCTTCAATACGGATGACTTCACCGGTATTTGGGTGGGTAAATTTCAGCGCTGCCGCATGCAGGAACAGACGCGATAGCCCAGTCCCCGTCAGCTGCTTATCAAACTCGCGGTCGCCATAGCGGTCATCAAACGCGATGGGGTGCCCTGCAAACTGCGTATGTACGCGGATCTGGTGGGTACGACCGGTCACCGGACTGCAGCGCACCAGCGTGGCAAACTCATAGCGCTCTTCAACCTTAAACCGCGTCTCAGACGGTTTCCCTTCCTGGCTGACGCGGACAATACGCTCGCCGCTTTGCAGAATGTTCTTCAGCAGCGGCGCCTGCACCACTTTTACATGGGACTGCCATTGGCCGCGCACCAGCGCCAGGTAGTCTTTCTGCATCCCTTTTTCACGCAGCTGTTCATGCAGGGAACGCAGCGCAGAACGTTTTTTCGCTACCAGCAGCACGCCAGAGGTGTCACGGTCAAGACGGTGCACCAGTTCAAGGAAACGCGCTTCCGGGCGCAGGGCGCGGAGCCCTTCAATCACACCGAAGCTCAGGCCGCTACCGCCATGGACTGCCGTTCCTGACGGTTTATTCAGCACCAGAATGTGGTCATCTTCGTAAAGGATGACATCGCTCAGGGCCGCCACTTTCTGTAGCTTCGGTGAAACGGTCTCTTCTTCACGCTCTGCCACGCGCACCGGCGGAATACGCACTTCATCGCCCGCCTCGAGTTTGTACTCGGGCTTCACGCGTTTTTTGTTCACCCGCACTTCGCCCTTACGCAGGATGCGGTAAATCATGCTCTTTGGCACCCCTTTCAACTGGGTGCGCAAGAAGTTATCGATACGTTGCCCCGCTTCATCTTCGGCGATGGCAACCATTTTTACGGCTGGAGTCTCTGTTTTCATGGTTGGCGATTCTAAATATCGTCAGCCATTAGCGCCACTCATTTTTCTATGCTTATATTTACTTTTATCCGGCCTGCGCCCCGTTTCACGCAATCGATTTGGTGGTTATTAAACCAATCACCACCTTGAGGTGAAGAAACTGTGAGTAACCGGGTGATAATTGGTAAAAGTCATCTTGCTATAACCCGGCGAGCAGTGGAATAATGAGGTCGTTTTCCGCGTTAAATCCGGGTTTTGTAAGGATGTCGACGGAATGACCAATTTTGTCTGACCGATCATCCACGCAGCAATGGCGTAAGACGTATTGATCTTTCAGGCAGTTAGCGGGCTGCGGGTTGCAGTACTTCCCGGTATAAGGATTGTTCTCTGGAGAGTTCTACCCAGGCAATTCCCCTGATAATTGCGCTGTGTTTCCGTATGAAACACAGGCAACCGACACTCTGCGCCTCTTAAGCGAGCGACAACCGTGAGGTTGGCGACGTGAACAGACACGAGGCCATCGGTTCATACCCCGGAAAGCGTCACCTTGCCCGCAGCTTTGTCGTCAATGTAAGAATAACGAGTAAGTTACGATGAAAAGAATGTTAATCAACGCAACTCAGCAAGAAGAGTTGCGTGTCGCCCTTGTGGATGGGCAGCGCCTGTACGATCTGGATATCGAAAGTCCTGGACACGAACAGAAAAAAGCGAACATTTACAAAGGCAAAATCACCCGCATTGAACCAAGCCTTGAAGCTGCATTTGTCGATTACGGTGCTGAGCGTCATGGTTTCCTCCCTCTGAAAGAAATCGCCCGCGAATATTTCCCTGCAAACTACAACGCCCATGGCCGCCCAAACATCAAAGATGTTCTGCGTGAAGGTCAGGAAGTTATCGTTCAGATTGATAAAGAAGAGCGTGGCAACAAAGGTGCCGCACTGACAACCTTTATCAGCCTGGCGGGGAGCTATCTGGTGCTGATGCCAAACAACCCGCGTGCGGGTGGTATCTCTCGCCGTATCGAAGGTGATGACCGTACCGAGCTGAAAGAAGCACTGGCAAGCCTTGAACTGCCTGACGGCATGGGGCTTATCGTGCGTACCGCAGGCGTCGGGAAATCCGCCGAAGCGCTGCAGTGGGACCTCAGCTTCCGTCTGAAGCACTGGGAAGCCATCCAGAAAGCAGCGGAAAGCCGCCCTGCTCCGTTCCTGATCCACCAGGAAAGCAACGTGATCGTGCGTGCCTTCCGTGACTACCTGCGTCAGGACATCGGTGAGATTCTGATCGATAACCCGAAAGTGCTTGAGCTGGCACGCCAGCACATCGCCGCGCTGGGCCGTCCGGATTTCACCAGCAAAATTAAGCTGTATACCGGTGAAATCCCGCTGTTCAGCCACTATCAGATCGAATCCCAGATTGAGTCCGCCTTCCAGCGTGAAGTGCGTCTGCCATCCGGCGGTTCTATCGTTATCGATACCACTGAAGCGCTGACCGCTATCGACATCAACTCCGCGCGTGCAACCCGCGGCGGCGACATCGAAGAGACCGCTTTCAACACCAACCTTGAAGCCGCTGATGAAATCGCCCGCCAGCTCCGCCTGCGCGACCTGGGTGGTCTGATTGTTATCGACTTCATCGACATGACCCCTGTTCGTCACCAGCGTGCGGTAGAAAACCGTCTGCGCGAAGCGGTGCGTCAGGATCGTGCGCGTATTCAGATTAGCCATATCTCACGCTTTGGCCTGCTGGAGATGTCCCGTCAGCGTCTGAGCCCATCGCTGGGTGAGTCCAGCCATCACGTCTGCCCACGCTGCTCCGGCACCGGCACCGTGCGTGATAACGAGTCGCTGTCCCTCTCTATCCTGCGTCTGATTGAAGAAGAAGCGCTGAAAGAGAATACCAAAGAGGTTCACGCGATTGTGCCTGTGCCAATTGCGTCCTACCTGTTGAACGAAAAACGTGCTGCGGTCAGTGCCATTGAAGCACGTCAGGGTGGTGTTCGCTGCATCATCGTGCCAAACGATCAGATGGAAACCCCGCACTACCACGTGCTGCGTGTCCGTAAAGGCGAAGAGACGTCAACGCTCAGCTACCTGCTGCCGAAGCTGCACGAAGAAGAGATGGCCCTGCCATCTGATGACGAGCCAGCAGAGCGTAAGCTGCCAGAGCAGCCTGCGTTAGCGACCTTCATCATGCCAGAAGCCCCACCGGAAGCCGCCCTGGAAAAACCAGCGGCCAAACCTGCGGCGCAGAAACCAGAAGCGACGGCAGCGAAAGCACAGCCAGCGCAGCCGGGTCTGCTGAGCCGCTTCTTCGGCGCGCTGAAGAAGATGTTTGCCGGTGAGGAAGTTCAGCCAGAGCAGCCGAAAGAAGAGCCAAAAGCGGCCAAGCCTGAACGTCAGCAGGACCGCCGTAAGCGTCAGAACAACCGCCGCGACCGTAATGACCGTAGCGATCGTAATGAGCGCAACGAGCGTCGTGACAACCGTGACAACCGCTCTGACAATAACGAAGGCCGTGAGCAACGCGAAGACAACCGTCGCAACCGTCGCGAGAAACAGCAGCAGAATGTTGAAGATCGTGAAATTCGCCAGCAGGCGGGCGATGAGTCTGAGAAGAGCAAACAGCGTGACGACCAGCAGCCGCGCCGTGAACGCAACCGTCGTCGTAACGACGAGAAGCGTCAGGCACAGCAGGAAGTCAAAAACCTGAACCGCGAAGAGCCTGTTGAGCAGCAGGACGGCGAGCAGGAAGAACGTACTCAGGTCATGCCGCGCCGTAAGCAGCGCCAGCTTGCTCAGAAAGTCCGCTTCGCCTCTGAAGCAACCGAAGAGACAGCAAACGTTGCGGTTGAAACTCGCGAGAGCGCAACCGGTACGCAGCTGGCAAAAGTTGACCTGCCAGCGGTCGTTGATAACAACATTGAGCAGGATGAAAACGGTGAAAACCGTGATAACGCCGGTATGCCGCGCCGTTCACGTCGTTCCCCACGTCATCTGCGCGTCAGCGGTCAGCGCCGTCGTCGCTATCGTGACGAGCGGTACCCGACTCAGTCTCCAATGCCGCTGACCGTTGCCTGTGCTTCACCAGAAATGGCTTCCGGCAAAGTCTGGATCCGCTACCCTGTTGCTCGCCCGGAGCAGGTTGTTGAAGAACAGCCGGTAACGGAAGAGGTCATTGCACCTGTAGCAGCGGTAGAAGAGGTCGTGACTGAAACGGCAACCGTGGTTGAACCTCAGGTTGTTGAAACTGAAGCACCTCAGGCCGCGGACGTCGAAACCACGCATCCGGAAGTGATTGCCGCGCCGGTTGATGCCGCACCGCAGCTTATTGCTGAAGAAGATGTCGTGGTGGCTGAGGAAATTGCTGAAGAGGCTGAACCTGTAGCCGCGGTAGAAGAAGCCGCTGAAACCCTCGTCGAAACCACCGCTGAAGAGGTCGTTCAGGATGTTGAGATTCAGGTTGAACCGGTTGTTGAAGAGCCGAAAGCGCCAGAAGTGAAGCCTGAGCCGGTTGTTTCTGCGCCAGCCGCTGCCCACGTGGCGACTGCACCGATGACCCGCGCCCCGGCGCCGGATTACGTGCCTGAAGCGCCGCGTCACAGCGACTGGGTTCGCCCGGCCTTCAGCTTCGAAGGTAAAGGCGCAGCCGGTGGTCACAGTGCAACGCATCAGGCGACTGCACCGGCAACGCGTCCACAGTCTGTCGAATAACGACAAACGACACTGAAGTAAAAAGCCGACCCTTGGGTCGGCTTTTTTATGGTTGCTGAACAGGCTTTCTCATCCCGGTCACCTCCGGCATGACCTGCCGCATCAACTCCAGAAATCGCCGCAAGCGTGCCGGATAATAACGGGACCAGGGATAGACCAGATGTACCGGTAGCGCCGCGGGCTGCCACTCGGGCAGCAAATGCACCAGCCGCCCTTCCCGAATATCGTCCTGTACCGTCCAGCTGGATACCACGGCCACGCCAAGGCCGGTAAGTGCCGTATTGCGTGCGACATACAGGCTGTCGGTGCTGAGCCGTGGCGTAATAGCAATCCGCGCGGTGGCGGACGTGGCATCGTGAAAAAGCTCCACGTGGCGCTGGTAGAAAGAGCTGATGGCTATCCAGGGAAACTGCTGCAAATCCTCCGGCGTATTCACCGCCGGGAAGCGGGCCAGCAGTGCCGGAGAAGCCACCACCGAGCGCGGCACCTCCGCCAGCAGTACGGATACGGTTGCCGGATCGACCTCCACGCCCACCCGAATAGCACAGTCAAGGTTGTCGCCGAGGAAATCCGCCGACCGATCGTTGAGCATCCACTCAATCGAAAGCTGCGGATAGCGTTGCAAAAATTCGGTTACGGGTTTCAGAAGCTGATCCTGACCAAACGCGTGCGGCGCCCGCACCCGCAGCACGCCTACCGGCTCATCTTCCGTCTGCCCTACCTCATCCTCCAGCGCCAGCCAGCTGTCAATCACCCGACGGGCGTGCTGATAGCAGCGCTCGCCGTCATCCGTTAGCCGCGTCGTGTGGGTGGTGCGCAACAACAGGCGCACGCCCAGCATGGTTTCAAGCGACTGCAACCGTCGGCTTACCGTGGCCTGGGTTGTTGCCAGCTGTCGCGCCGCCGCTGAGAGCGAACCCGCCTCGACAATGCGGACAAACGTCCGCATTAGCTCTACCCTGTCTATACGCTCAACTCTTTTCATCGCATTTTCATTTATACGTTCAACGTATAAGCGTTTTACCACCGGGCCCGCTACCGTCGCAAGGCGTACTGATAAAAAATAGCCTCACACGATGAATGAGGAACAAATTATGAACACAACAACGACTTCCCATGCTGTAAGCCGCTGGGTGATCTTTATGCTGGCTCTGGGGGCTGGCTTCAGCGTGGCATCAATCTATTACGCGCAGCCCCTGCTGCCGCTGATGGGTGCCGACCTGCATTTGAGTATTGAAGGTATGGGCCTGGTGCCAACATTAACGCAGGCAGGCTACGCGCTTGGCATCCTGTTCCTGCTTCCTCTGGGCGATCGCCACGACCGCAGGACGTTAATTTTGATCAAAAGCGCGGCGCTGGCGCTGTTTCTTCTCGGCTGTAGCCTGACCGGGCAGATCCATTCCCTGCTGCTGGCAAGCCTGCTTATCGGCATGGCCGCCACCATGGCACAGGATATCGTCCCTGCCGCGGCCATCCTTGCGCCGGAAGGTAAACAGGGGAAAACCGTGGGCACGGTAATGACCGGGCTGCTGATGGGTATCTTATTATCAAGAACCGTGAGCGGCGTGGTGGGCGAAGCGTTTGGCTGGCGCGTCATGTACCAGCTGGCAGCGGCGAGCATTGCGTTCATCGGGGTAATGATGTGGTTTGTACTTCCCCGTTTTGCCATTCACTCCACGCTGAGCTACCCCGCGCTGATGCGCTCGATGGAACACCTGTGGCGTCGCTACCCGGCGCTGCGCCGCGCGGCGCTGGCTCAGGGTTTCCTGTCGATTGCCTTTAGCGCCTTCTGGTCAACGCTTGCGGTCATGCTGCTGGAACGCTATCACCTGGGTAGTGCCGTCGCAGGTGGTTTTGGTATTGCCGGTGCCGCGGGTGCGTTAGCTGCCCCACTGGCGGGGGGGCTGGCGGACAAACTGGGGGCAGGAAAAGTCACGCAGCTTGGTGCCGTTCTTGTGACCGTCTCTTTCGCCCTGATGTTCCTGATGCCCGCGCTGGGCGTTCATGGGCAGCTGATGCTGATCGCCATCTCTGCCGTCGGGTTCGACCTGGGCCTGCAGTCCAGCCTGGTCGCCCATCAGAACCTGGTGTACAGCCTTGAACCGCAGGCGCGTGGTCGTCTCAACGCCCTGCTCTTTACGGTCGTCTTTATCGGGATGGCGCTGGGGTCCGCGTTAGGCAGCAATATCTACTCGCTGGCTGGCTGGACGGGTGTGGTCGCACTGGCCACCGTCTGTGGCGTCATTGCGCTGGTCATCCGTCTGATAGAAAGCGCGCGTGTCGCCTCAGTAACGGTAGAAGTCGCATAAAAAAAATGCCCAATCCAGACGGATTGGGCAGCAAAACATGCACAGTTTCAAGACATGTTCTAAGAGGTCAAGATGTTATTTGTTCAGCTGAAACAGAGACATGCCCTGCATATCGCTAAACGCTTTATAAGACGCCTGCAAGGCCGCCTGCTGCATGGTGTAAGAGGAAATTGCCGCATTCCAGTCAACGTCCACAAGGTCACTCATTTGCGAAGTCTGTGCGAGTGACCGGTCGTTACTCAGTGTGTTCAGTTTATCCAGTTCGTTAAGTTTGGTACCCAAATCGGCCCGTACAGTTAATACATTATCAAGCGAGTTACGCAACCCCCGGTTCGCAGCATCAATGGCTGCATTTTCCTGATCGACCTTCGCTTGATCGTCACCGACCGGTGTGTTCAACGAGGTGATAGCATTATCCAGTATCTTGAATAAATTCTTTTCAGGTGTTCCACCACCCGGCTCCGGTGTTGCATTGCTGGTAAACGTGGCGAAAACCTCTGTGCCAGTGTGGCTGATTTGCATATTTCGTGCAGAATCCACCTGTTGGTTAACTGGGGTAGTACCACCGATATAATTGCCGCTGGTTTGGTCAAAAGCGACATTCTCCGTCTTGTACCCTGCGAAGATATATCGTCCATTACCGTCAGTGCTGTTGGCGAGGTTCATAAGCTGATCGCGTATGCCTTGCAGGTCTGTCGCCAGAGATGCCCGATCGCTGTCACTTAATGTCCCATTCCTCGCATAAACGACTTTTTCCTGAGCGCTCTGAATGGCCGTTGTAACCTGTGAAAGGACACTCTCCTCAAGCGATACTTTCTGCGTTGCAAAGGTACGCGCAAGATCGAATTGGCTATTCTGCGCCTGAGCCTGTGATAGAACAATCGCCTGCGACGCCGCGATAGGATCGTCCGACGGACGATTAACGCGCTTACCGGTGGACATTTGTTCCCCGAAATTTAGCCATTTGCTTTGGGAATCGGTGATCCCCCGCATGTTCTGGTCGTACATCATTTGGGTGCTAATACGCATTGTTCACCTCAACCTTAGCGAATATTGATAATTGCGTCGAAGAGCGTACTAGCAGTTTGTAACACCTGCGCGTTGGCAAGGTAATACTGCTGATAACGCTGCAAATTGCCATACTCTTCGTCGAGGTTTACCCCTGAGATGGACTGCTGTTGTTTGGTTAACTGTGTTTCCACATTCGCTTTCGTCTGGCTGCTCACCTTCAGTGACGCCGTTGAGCTACCGACTGTACTGACGAGAGAGGCATACGCATCGTTAAAGGTTTTATTCCCACCCACAACTTTCGCGTTTTGAAGATCAAGCAGTTTCTGGCCATTACGGTTATCACTTTCGCCGCCGTTCTGCACTGACGCCATCGCCAGTTTGGACTCGTCGCTGATCGCCAGATCCATGTTCATGATGACGTCGGAAACTGGCTTCACGGTAAAGCTGTCTTTGGTATTTGCCGTGCCGCTCACGTTGACGTTAAGACCATCAAACGACAGGTTGCCGCTAGCATCCGGGCTCATCGTAAAGCTGGTTTTGTCTGATGTACGGGTGATCGTCCAGTCAGTGCCGTTGAACTGCAGCTTATAGTCTGTCGCCTGGACCTGTTTGCTGTCGGTCACAGAGGCCGTAACAACCGCCGACCCGCCGTTCTTGCTGTTGGACAGCACCGCCGGAGAACCAAAGTTGAACAGCTTACCGCCCGCATCACCGTTAGCGTCAAAGCCGGCTTCATGCTGCGTGTTCATCGAATCGGCAAAGGCCAGCGCCATCTGGTTCAGGGTGTTACGAGCTTTATCCAGATCTTCCGTGCGGAAGGTCAGTAAACCGCCCAAAGAACCGGTGGTGATCATCTTTTCCGGGATCTCTACGTTCCCGGCCACGTCATCGACATAGGCCACGGTGGTACGGGACGGATCGGCGCTGGACTTCACGGCCGCCAGCTGGTTAGCTTTGCTGCCCTGCACCAGGCTGTAACCGTTGCCGAAAGAGATGTTATACGTGCCGCTATCCTGAACAGACACTTCCACGCCGACGATTTTGTTCAGCTCAGTGACGAGCTGATCGCGCTGGTCAAGCAGATCGTTAGGCGATGCGCCCGCACCGACGCCGGTCAGACGGGAAATCTGATCGTTCAGGTTGGCAATCTGTTTGGCATAGTTGTTGATCTGCGACACGCTGGTTGAAATCGCGGTGTTCACCTGCGTATCCTGGTCACGAAGATACTGATCGTTGGTTTTGAACTGATTGACCAGACCGCCCGCTTTACCCAGCACCGTCTGACGCGCTGCCGGATCTTCCGCGTTGCTCACCAGCGTTTGCAGGCTTTTGAAGAAGTCCTGCAGCGTGGTGGAGAGCGAGTTGGTGGTATCGGAGAGCACATCGTCGATTTTTGACATCTGTTGATAGCGCGTCGTCAGGCCGCTGCTCTGCGTCTGCGCGGCGCGCAGCTGATTGGTGATGAAGGCGTCATACTCACGCTGGACACCGGAGACATACACCCCGTTACCCACCCAGCCACCGCCGGTCAGCGTGCTGTTAGATGCGCCCAGCACCGTGGTCTGGCGGGTATAGCCTGCCACGTTATAGCTTGAAATATTATTACTGACGGTATTGAGTGCCGACTGCGCAGCACTGAGGCCACTCATGGCGCTGTTAATCAAACTGGACATGGGGGTTCCTTTTATACGTTCAGACACGAGTCCTGATGAAGGTTATCGGCAACCTCCACCGGGACTTGAGAACTTTCAGAACAGATTTTCAATATCTGTGCTATAGGCTTTGCTGACCTTCTCGCCCATGGATTTCAGCTGCTGGATCATGCTGGTGAGCTTGCGCGCGTAGTTCGGGTCGGTCGCGTAGCCCGCGTTTTGCAGCGCCTGAGCGCCCTGCTCCGCCGTCGCCGCCTGCGTCACGGCGGTATAGCGCGGATTTCGGCTCAGCAGGCCAACATAATCGGACAAGGCTTCCAGATACGAGCTGTAGACGCGGAATTTGGCTTTGACCTTCACCGCCGCACCGTTCTCGTATTCGGTGGTTGTGATCTCCGTAGTTGGCCCCTTCCAGCTGGAGGTGGCTTTCACACCGAAGATGTTGAAGCTCGGTTCGCCGTTTTCCTTGCGGATCTGGCGCTGACCCCAGCCCGACTCCAGCGCGGCCTGCGCCAGAATCAGGTGATGCGGCACGCCGCTCTGTTCGCTGGCAAGGCGCGCAGGCAGAGAAAGCTGCGCCAGGAAGTCTTTGCTGTCACCGGAGAGCGGCTCATCGCCGCTGCCCGTGGCTTTCGGCATGGCTTTACGCACCATTTGCGTCAGAGCCTGGTTCTGATAGCTGGTCACCGTTTCCAGGTCGAATTTCATCGGTACCTGCTGCGGCTGCTCCTGAGGCTGAATGCCCTGCGCCGCTTCGGTCTGCTTGACAATCATGTCAGCCAGACCGAGGCCTTTCCCGGCGGTCATCTGCTGCGCAATCTGCTGGTCATACATGCTGGTGTAGAGACGCGTTGAATCGCTGCTGAACATCCCGTCTTTCGGCAGGGTTTCGCGCATGCTTTTCAGCATCATCTGTACAAACATCCCTTCCACCTGGCGGGCGACCGGGCGGATATTCGCCGCCGGGTCTTTACCTGCTTTGGTTTTCAGTTCGTTGAGCGACTGGGCGTCCCAGGCTGCACTGGTCAACAATTTGCTATCGGTCAGCATTAAATGATTTCCAGTTTGGCGCGCAGGCAGCCCGCGCTTTGCATCGATTGCAGGATGGACATCAGATCCATCGGCGTTGCCCCCAGGGCGTTCAGGGCGCGCACCACGCTGTTCAGGTTGGCGCTTGATCGCACGCTCTGTAAAGACCCACCGCTCTGACGTAAATCAATCTGCGTTTGCGGGGTTACCACCGTCTGACCACCGCCAAACGGCGTATCCGGCTGGCTCACGTTCGCGGAGCGGTTTACCGTCACCGACAGGTTCCCCTGCGCCACGGCACAGCTGTCGAGCGACACTTCCCGGTTCATCACCACCGAGCCCGTACGGGAGTTGATGATCACCTTCGCATCCTGGACCGGAACGTTCACTTCCATATTCTGGATATCGGCCAGCATGCGCACCTGATTGCTGCTGCCGGTAGAGGTACGGATCTGCACGGTGCGCGCATCGAGTGCCGTGGCATTACCGTAGCCGCGGCTGCGGTTGATGGTATCGGCAATCTGCTGCGCCATCGTGAAGTCTTCATTATTGAGCTGCAGGTTAATGGTGTTGCCCGCGCCAAACTGGGTCGGCAGTTCACGCTCAATGATCGCCCCGTTGGTAATCCGTCCGCCGTTGAGCTGGTTCACCTGCACGCTGCTTCCGCCTGCGGATGCACCGGCACCGCCGACCAGAATGTTCCCCTGCGCCAGCGCATAAACCTGGCTGTCGACGCCTTTAAGCGGGGTCATCAGCAGCGTACCGCCGCGCAGGCTTTTGGCGTTACCCATTGAGGAGACTACCACGTCAATGGTCTGTCCCTGACGCGCAAACGCCGGGTAGGATGCGGTGACCATTACTGCCGCCACGTTTTTCAGCTGCATGTTAGTTCCCGCCGGCACGGTAATGCCGAGCTGGGAAAGCATGTTGTTCAGACTTTGGGTGGTAAAGGGGGTCTGGGTCGTCTGGTCACCGGTACCGTCCAGCCCCACCACCAGGCCATAGCCAATCAGCGAGTTTTCACGCACGCCCTGAACGCTGGTGAGATCGCGAATACGGTCAGCCTGGGCAAAGGTAGCCACCAGCGCGAGCGCCACGGCGAAGATCGATTTAAACATGGGTCACCTCGCTTACATCGGCGATAAGTTAAGGAAGAAGCGCTGCAGCCAACCCATATTCTGCGCTTCATTAATGTAGCCGTTACCGACGTACTCAATGCGCGCATCCGCCACCTGGGTGGACGGAACGGTGTTGGTGCCGCTGATGGTGCGAGGGTTAACCACGCCCGAGAAGCGAATGAATTCAGTGCCCTGGTTGATGGCGATCTGTTTTTCACCCACAACGTGTAAGTTGCCGTTAACCAGTACCTGGTCAACCGTGACCGTCAGCGTGCCGCTGAAGGTGTTGCTGGCGTTCGCGCCACCTTTACCGTTAAAGGTGTTGCCGCCAGAGGCATCGACATCAGCACGCGCGTTGCCGAACAGTCCCTGCAGGTAGCGCGGAACGGTATCGAAGCCAAAATTCGTTTTGCCATCACGGCTGGCGTTCGCCGACGAGCTCTTGCTCGCGCTGACGTTTTCCTGCAGCACAATGGTCAATGTATCGCCGACGTTACGCGGGCGGCGATCTTCAAACAGCGGCTGATAGCCGTAATTAATCGGCTGCGCGGTCTGGAAAATGGAGCCGTTGACTACTGGCGCAGGGCCAGGAACGGGTTGGGCAGTCGTCGCACCCTGGACCAAAGGTTTAGACGGGATCCAGGCACACCCGCTGAGGGTGACGGCCAGAACAGTCAGTATCGGATAACGAAACGCCGCGTTTTTTTGCATTGCCTTCATCTTCGAAAACAGGGAGCCGGCGCGGCGTTTACCGCACCGGGCTACACCTTAGAGTTGCGTCAGTTTCTGCAGCATCTGGTCGGTTGTCGACACTGCTTTACTGTTAATTTCATACGCGCGCTGAACCTGGATCATATTCACCAGCTCTTCCGCCACGTTCACGTTGGAGGTTTCAACATAGCCCTGATACAGCAGGCCCGCGCCGTTCAGGCCCGGAGTGCTCTCATTTGGCGTCCCGGAGGATTGCGTCTCGGTGTAGAGGTTCTCACCAATGCTTTCCAGACCGGTATCGTTCATGAAGGTGGTCAGGTTGAGCTGCCCAACCTGAACCGGCGCAGCCTGCCCCTGCTGGGTTACGCTGACCACACCGTCACGTCCGATGGTAATGCTCAGGGCGTTCGCCGGGATGGTAATCGCAGGCTGAACCTGGAAACCGCCCGCCGTCACCAGCTGGCCGTTCTGATCGACCTGGAACGAGCCGTCGCGGGTGTAGGCAGAAGTCCCGTCAGGCAGCTGCACCTGGAAGAAGCCCTGGCCTTTGATCGCCACGTCTTTGCTGTTGTTGGTCTGAGACAGGTTGCCCTGGCTGTGCAGACGCTCGGTCGCCACCGGACGAACACCGGTACCGATCTGCAGGCCCGATGGCAGCGTCGTCTGTTCAGAAGACTGCGCGCCCGGCTGGCGGATGGTTTGATAAAGCAAATCTTCGAAAACGGCGCGTTGACGCTTGAAACCATTGGTGCTCACGTTTGCCAGGTTGTTGGCAATCACGTCCATATTGGTTTGCTGGGCGTCCAGGCCAGTTTTCGCGATCCATAAAGAACTGATCATAAGGAATCCTGTTAGCTCATAGCCAGAAGTTGGTTAGCCTTGCCCGCGTTTTCATCGACGCTGCTGATGATCTTCATCTGCATTTCAAAACGACGGGCGCTGGCGATCATGTCGGTCATGGCTTCGACCGGCTTGACGTTACTGCCTTCCAGAACACCGGACATCACGCGGATGCTCGGATCGGCCTGTAAGGTGGCCCCCCGCGTCGCCTGCGCCGCCTGGGTCAGACGGAACATGCCGTCGTCGCCACGCTGCACCTCTTTGCCTTCCGCCTTGACCAGCTTCAGACGACCGACGGGCGCAACGGTATTTGCCGGGTCGCCCGGGTTGAGCGCCGAAATGGTGCCGTCCGCAGCGATAGTCAGCTCAGAACCTTCCGGTACGGTCAGCGGACCCGCTTCCCCCATCACCGGATGCCCCTGAATCGTCAGCTGGCCCGTCGCGCTCACCTGGATGTTCCCGTTACGGGTATAGCCTTCGCTACCGTCCGCCGTTTGCACCGCCAGCCAGCCGTCCTGCTGCAGAGCCACGTCCAGCGGGCGTGAGGTGTAATCCATCTGCCCTGGCGTCATATCGGCGCCAGGGGTTGATGCGGTCACCAGCGTACGGGTCGGCAGGGAAAGTCCTTCTACCGGCACCGCGCGCAGCGCATTAAGCTGCGCGCGAAAGCCCGGCGTTGAGGCGTTTGCCAGGTTGCTGGCGGTAACGGCCTGCTGATTGAGCGTCTGACTTGCCGCGCCCATCGCGGTATATATTGCGTGATCCATTGCGCTTTCCTGTTAGCCGCTTAACGCAGGTTAACCAGCGTGTTGAGGATTTGATCCTGGGTTTTGATGGTCTGCGCGTTCGACTGATAGTTACGCTGCGCGACGATCATGTTCACCAGCTCTTTACTCAGATCGACGTTAGAGGCTTCCAGCGCACCGTTGGTCAGCGTGCCGAAGTTACCGCTTCCGGCAGTACCCAGCAGCGCCACGCCGGAGGACTGGGTGGCAGACCAGACGTTGTCGCCTTCCGATTTCAGACCTTCGTTGTTGGCGAAGTTTGCCAGCACGATCTGGCCCAGAACCTGGGTCTGCTCATTGGAATAGTTACCGACCACAGTGCCGTCGTCATTGATTTGGTAGCTCACCAGGTCGCCTGGTTTAAAACCATTCTGGCTGGTCGCGACGATATTGTTCGCGCCGGTGTTCTGCTGCATGGAGTTAGCAAAACTCATGGCGAAGGTTGCTGGCGTCGCACCTGGGATGGTCGCGGTAGTGATGTTGATATTTCCACCACCGGTCAGCGTACCGTTATTATCGAAGGTCAGCGTGGTGGCGAGTGCCGCCGTGCTGCCTGCGACGCTACCGTCCTGGGCATACACTTTCCAGGAGTTAGCCGGGGTCGCATCTTTGACATAAAACAGGTTCATGTTGTGCGCATTACCCTGGCTATCAAAGACGGTCACCGTACCTTTTTTGTTGTACGTGTCCGGGTTAGCCGGATCAAAGGCGGTGGTCGGCGCGGTATCGGTGGAATTCAGGTTAATCTGCTGGGAAGCCGTGGTGGTGGACTTCGCGGCCATCAACGTGGTTGGGATATTAATGACCTGTGGGTTCGCCCCGGTCTGAACCGTTGATGGCGTCCCGGCAACCGGATAACCGGTTAACTGCATCCCCTGCATGTTCACCAGGTTACGGTTTTCATCGAGCTTGAACTGGCCGTTACGGCTGTAGAACACAGAACCGTTGGAGTCGACCATACGGAAGAAACCGTTCTGGCTGATGGCAACGTCCAGGCCGCGACCGGTGTTGGTGGTGGTGCCGTCGCTAAAGTCCTGCGTGATGCCCGCAACTTTCACGCCCAGGCCGACTTTGGAACCGGCAAACATGTCTGCAAAGGAAGCAGAACCGGATTTAAAACCATAGGTCGCGGAGTTGGCGATGTTGTTGCCAATGACGTCCAGGTTGGTGGCCGCAGCATTCAGGCCGCTGACCGCTTGAGAAAAGGCCATGACTTACTCCTGATAAGTGTTAAGGCTTAGATAATCTGCCGAACTTCGTCGAGTGTGGTGGAACCAGAGGTTCCCAAATCCAGTTTGTTGCCGTCGCTTCCTTTAATCACGCCCTGGACCAGCGCGAACTGCAGCGGCTGCGCCACCAGCTGGGTCGTCCCGTTGCTGGCGCTGATCGCGACTTTGTAAGCACCGTTTGGTGCTTTCGTGCCGTCGGTCAGGCTGCCATCCCACGTAAAGGTGTGAACGCCCGCCTTCAGCTCACCGATATCAATGGTGCGCACGACCGTGCCGTTGCTGTCGGTAATGGTTGCGGTAACTTTCTCCGCCGCCTGCTGCAGCTCAACGCCAAACGGCGTTGTGGTCGTTGTAGTGTTGCCTTCGGTAGTGCTGGTGCCTGCCAGAATCGTGGTTCCCGGGATCATCACCCCGTGGCCAATCAGGCTTGCCGCCTGCAGAGACTGGGCGCTATTAATCTGTCCAGAGACGGAACCAAGGGTGGTGTTGAGTTTCTCAATGCCGCTAACGGTGCTGATCTGCGCAAGCTGCGTGGTCAGTTCGTTGTTCTGCATCGGGTTAGTGGGGTCCTGGTTCTTAAGCTGCGCCACCAGCAGCGTCAGAAAGCTGCCCTGAAGATCGGCGGCGTTACTCCCCGTCAGGGAGTTAGAACCCGTCGTACTCTTTGTGTTGTTAACACCCGAGTTCGTCGGATCATTCACATTTACGGCGATGGACATGCATGTCTCCTTTACTGGCCGAGAGTGAGTGTTTTGAGCATCATGCTCTTCACGGTATTAAGCACTTCGACGTTGGCCTGGTAGCTACGGGAAGCCGACATGGAGTTCACCATCTCACCCACCACATCCACGTTTGGCATCTTCACGTATCCGCTGGCATCCGCCAGTGGGTTACCCGGCTCATACACCAGTCTGTCCGGGGCCTGGCTCTCCACCACATCCGAGACCTTCACGCCGCCCGTCGCCGCGCCTGGCGCAGCATCGACCTGAAAGACAACCTGTTTGGCACGATAAGGCTGGCCGTCGGGTCCGGTGACGCTGTCGGCGTTCGCGAGGTTACTGGCGGCCACGTTCAGGCGCTTGGACTGTGCGGTTAACGCCGAACCGGCGATATCAAAAATATTCAGCAAGGCCATCTATCAGTTCCCCCCCTGCAGGACGTTCATCATGCCTTTGATTTGTCCGCCGAGTACGGTCAGGCCCGTCTGGTATTTCAGGCTGTTGTCGGCAAACTGGGTACGCTCCCGGTCCATATCCACGGTGTTACCGTCGAGTGAGGGCTGATCGGGAATGCGATAAAGTAAATCGGTCGCTGGCGCGGTCATCGCCTGAGCAGGAATATGGCGAGAGGATGTCATGGCAAGTGCAACACCCGTTCCTTCGGCACGTCCACGCTCCATCACCTTTTTGAGTTCACTGGAAAAATCAATATCGCGCGCCTGATACCCCGGGGTATCGGCGTTAGCGATATTGGCGGCTAAAATCTCCTGCCGCTGGGCGCGTAAGTTGAGCGCTTCCTGCTGAAAACGTAACGCGGCGTCGAGTTTATCGAGCATGTCTCCTCCGCTGATGGCAAAATTTCAGTTCACAGCTTAAATCTCACCCGGTCTCCCCTATCGACGGAATAAGCGCAAAATGCGTCGCTATTTATTCCGTTGATGCAAAACCACTGCAGGTAGAATTCGTTCAACTCTGGAAACGGTGGAACTTGCGATGCAAACGTTAAAACGTGGTCTGGTGGCGACTCTCTTGCTGTTAAGCCCTCTGGCGCAGGCTGAAGGGTTACAGGATCGGCTAACGGCTTTTTTTGCCGAAAAACTGGCAGGCTTTAGCGATGACGTGACCGTTACCGTGCGCACGCCACCGAATCTGTACCCGACGTGCGACCAGCCGTCCTTCAGCGTGGTAGGGTTCACAAAGCTCTGGGGGAATGTGAACGTGCTGGCACGCTGCGCCAACGAAAAACGCTATTTACAGGTTGCCGTTCAGGCGACGGGCAATTATGTTGTCGCCGCCGTGCCCATTGCGCGCGGCAGCGTACTGCAGACAAACAGCGTGACCTTGAAGCGCGGCCGTCTGGATCAGCTGCCGCCACGCACCATGCTGGATATTAACCAGGCTCAGGACGCCGTCAGCCTGCGCGACGTCGCGCCAGGCCAGCCGATACAGATCTCCATGCTGCGTCAGGCATGGCGGGTAAAAGCAGGCCAACAGGTGATGGTGGTGGCCAACGGAGATGGCTTTAGCATCAACAGTGAAGGGAAAGCGTTGAACAATGCCGCGGTGGCGCAAAACGCCCGCGTCAGAATGTCCTCAGGCCAGGTGGTGAGCGGAACCGTCGATGCTGATGGGAATATTCTGATTAACCTATAATCTTTTTAAAGATTTCGCGGCGCGTGCCGATAAATATTCCACTAATGATGATGTCAGGCGCAAACGCCGCGAACCCTCGATGAGGACAACACTATGAGCATTGATCGTACATCAGCCCTGAAGCCGGTAAGCGCTGTACAACCTCGCGAAACGAATGACGCAACGGCGCAGAAAACGCGTCTGGAGAAACCGTCAACGTCCAACAGCACCAGCGTGACCCTGAGCGACGCGCAGGCAAAACTGATGCAGCCGGGCAGCAACGATATCAATATGGAACGTGTTGAAGCGCTGAAAACGGCTATTCGTAACGGTGAGCTGAAAATGGACACCAGCAAAATCGCTGACGCCCTGATTCAGGAAGCACAGAGTTTCTTACAGAGTAACTAACCGTATGAGTCGACTGTCAGAAATACTGGATCAAATGACGGTTGTCCTGAACGACCTGAAAACGGTAATGGACGCTGAACAGCAGCATCTCTCTTCCGGTCACATCAACGGCAGCGCGCTGCAGCGTATTACTGAAGACAAAAGTTCGCTTCTGGCAACGCTGGATTATCTGGAACAACAGCGACGCGCTGAGCAAGATCCTAAGCGCAGCGCCAATGACGATATTATTGAGCGCTGGCAGACCATTACCGAAAAAACTCAGCACCTGCGCGATCTTAACCAGCATAACGGCTGGCTACTGGAAGGGCAGATTGAGCGTAATCAGCAGGCGCTTGAGGTGTTGAAACCGCATAAAGAAACCGGTCTGTACGGTGCGGATGGTCAGACGGCGACGGCGCGTATTGCAGGTGTGAAAAAGATTTCGATTTGACGCATAAGCGACTAATCATGCAGTGGGGAGCACCATGAGGTGAACTCCCCTTTTGGCGTTTATGCCGTCCGGCGGGCAAACTCTTTGACTTTGAAACCCAGCACCGCGAGCGTGGCAAAGTACGCCACCACACCAACGCACACCACGGCCATCAGGCGCATCAGACGATAAGGCATCGTGCCCAGGGACCACTCCGGCATCACGTGCATCATGCCAAGCAGCGCGGCAGACATCACCAATACCGCAACGATCAGACGCACCAGGAAACTGCCCCACCCCGGCTGCGGCGTGAAAATATCCTGCTTGCGCAGCTGCCAGTACAGCAGCCCGGCATTCAGACAGGCCGCCAGACCAATCGATAATGACAGGCCGGCATGTTTCAGCGGACCAATAAACGCCAGGTTCATCAGCTGCGTCATAATCAGCGTCACGATGGCAATTTTTACCGGCGTTTTGATGTCCTGACGCGAGTAAAAGCCCGGCGCCAGCACTTTCACCACGATCAGCCCCATCAGTCCCACCGAGTAGGCAATCAGCGCGCGCTGGGTCATGGCGGCATCGAAGGCAGTGAATTTCCCGTACTGGAAGAGCGACACCGTCAGCGGTTTGGCCAGAATACCCAGCGCCACCGCGCTTGGCAGGGCCAGCAGGAAGCAGAGACGCAGGCCCCAGTCCATCAGGCGGCAATACTCATCATGATTGCCGCTGGCAAAACTTTTCGACAGCGACGGCAGCAGGATGGTCCCCAGCGCCACGCCCAGCACCCCGGACGGAAACTCCATCAGGCGGTCGGCGTAGTACATCCAGGAAACCGAGCCGGACACCAGGAACGAGGCAAAGATGGTATTGATAATCAGCGAGATCTGGCTGACGGAGACGCCGAGAATGGCGGGCCCCATTTGCTTGATGACGCGCATCGCCCCGGCATCTTTGAGGTTGATGCGCGGCAGCACCAGCATGCCGATTTTTTTCAGGTGCGGCAGCTGATACGCCAGCTGCAGCACGCCGCCGACGGTGACCGCCCAGGCCAGCGCCAGCACCGGCGGGTTGAAGTGCGGGGCGGCGAACAGGGCAAAGCCGATCATGCTGACGTTAAGAAACGTCGGCGCAAACGCCGGTACAGAGAAGCGGTTCCAGGTATTGAGGATCGCCCCTACCAGCGAGGCCAGCGAGATCAGCAGAATATAGGGGAAAGTAATGCGCAACAGCTGCGAGGTCAGGGCAAACTTGTCGGCCGTATCGGCAAAGCCGGGCGCGGTCACCATAATCACCCAGGGCGCGGCCAGCATCCCGAGGACGGTCACCACCGCCAGCGCCAGCGTCAGGAGGCCGGAGACATAAGACACAAAGACGCGCGTGGCGTCCTCGCCCTGCTTGCTTTTATATTCTGCCAGGATCGGGACGAATGCCTGGGAAAACGCCCCTTCCGCAAAAATACGACGCAGCAGGTTCGGTAATTTGAACGCGACGAAAAAGGCGTCCGTGGCCATCCCTGCACCAAATACCCTTGCCACAATGGCGTCGCGCGCAAAACCCAGCACGCGGGAAAACATGGTCATCGAGCTGACGGCCGCCAGCGATTTTAATAAGTTCATTAACGTGAATTTCCAGAACCATACGGATTTCCAGGACGGGCAAGCGTAAGCGCCACCCGGCAAAGCCTACAAGCGGCGCTTAGTCTACCCGGATTTCAACGAATTACTATCCGCAGATGTTACAGCGAGTTATTCACTCATGGCCTCGCGCCAGAGCCTTTCCACAATGCGCTGCGCCATGATGGCCTGCTCGCCGGACGTTTCAGGAACCGTCTGATTTTGCACGCAGGTGATGAAATGGCGGGCGCAACCGGCAAAACCGCGCTGTTCAAGCGTGCTCTGCCAGCCAGGCGCGGGGAGCGTCATCACGCCGCTGCCCTTCTCTTCCCGCCATTCACGCATGTCGGTAATGTCGTACAACGCCCCGTCGGTGACGGCCTGGACGCATTCTCGCTGGCTGCCGGCACGACGATGCATGCTGGTCGTGATCTGCAGATGGTCAATCGCGAAATGGTGTTCTGCGTAGACCATTTCACCCTGCTCGTTCGTGAGCAGCGTGCCACTTTGCAGCTGCGCGTTACTACCGGCGAGCCACAGCGCCGTATCCACAACGTGGAGATAATCATCCAGCAGCGTGAAGCGCAGATCGTTTGGCCCGATGCTGTCCGTGCGGTGCTTATCCATCCGCAGCGAGGCAAGCGTGCCCGACTGTGCCTTAAGCTGCTGGTAAAGGGGCGCGAAGCGGCGGTTGAAGCCGACCATCAGCGTCAGTTTTTTACGCGCCGCCAGCTCAATCAGGCGTTCCGCGTCCGGAACATTTTCCGCCAGCGGTTTATCCACGCAAACGTGAACGCCCGCATTGAGCAGCTCGCTCACGACCTGATAGTGGGTAGACGTTGAGGTATGCACAAAGACCGCATCGCACTCGCGGGCCAGATCCTGAAGCGACGCCGCATACGGCATACGCCAGGTTTCGCAGATCCGCTCGGCCTTCTCGCGCGTGGGTGACCATGCCCCTTGCAGCGTCCAGTCCGTCGCTGCCCCCAGAACCGGCAGCCAGGCTTTTTGTGCAATACCGCCCAGCCCTACTACGCCAATGCGTAATTTTTTCACCGTCAGTCTCCCAAATGTGCCAGCAGGGCATCCAGACGCTGTTTCAGCCCGGCGACCTCGTCTTCCAGCGCCGCTACGCGGGCAACCAAATCATCATCTACGGCCGTTATGTCGGTTGCGCTGGATTTAACTGAACTATCAACGTCACCGCTGAACAGGTGCATATAGCGGCTTTCACGCTTGCCCGGCTCGCGCGCCAGACGCACCACGTAAGGACCGTCTTCACGCGCGGCCAGCCCTTCGAGGGTCTGCTCGACCTCCTGCATATCGCTGAACTCATGCATGCGGGAAGCGCGCGTGCGCAGTTCTCCCGGCGTTTGCGCCCCGCGCAACAACAGCGTGGTGATGACCGCCACTTCCGCACTGCTCAGCTTCAGGTCACCAAATTCGGAGTTACAGAAGCGCTGTTCGTATTTGGTCACGCGGTTGCCGAAGCCGCTGACGGTGCGCAGATAGTGGCGTTTGACCAGCGCATCCAGCACGTCCTGAACCTCATGCTCGCTGAGGTTCATCACCGGCTCGCGGTTGGTTTTCTGGTTGCAGGCCATGGTCACGGCGTTGACGGACAGCGGATACTGCTCCGGCGTGGTGACCTGTTTTTCGAGTAAGCACCCAATCACGCGCGCTTCTGTACCGTTTAGCTGATACTTCATCTTTTCTCCTTAACGACCTGCAGTCCAGTCCCGGGTGGTTAATGCCGTCAGAACGTGGTCGCGCCACTCTCCGTCTATCAGCAGATAGTCTTTGGCGTAACCCTCTTTCTCGAACCCTAAACGCGCCAGCAGATTTCCGCTGCGCTGGTTATGCGGCATATAGTTCGCCATAATGCGATGAATGTGCTGGGTGCGTTGCATATAGCGGATCGCTACCGTCAGCGCCTCGTACATCAGCCCCTGCCCCTGCCACTTCTGGCCGATGGAGTAGCCCAGGTAGCAGGCGTGAAACGATCCCCGCACCACGTTTGAAAAATTGGCGATCCCGATAATCTCTTTCTCTTCAGGATCCAGCAGCGCGAAATAAAACGCGCTGCCCTGCTTGTGAAATTCCGTAATCATGCTGAGGCGCGCCTGCCAGCCGGAAGGGTAACAATGGCTCTCATCCCGAACGGGTTCCCAGGGTTTTAAAAACTGGCGATTCTCGGCGTAATAATCCGCCAGACGCCAGGCATCACGCTCATGCACCAGACGAACGACCAGCCTGTCCGTTGTCAGACGCACTTTTGGCACATTACTGCGATAGCCAAACATCGATACCACTCCTTCCCGTCACTTCAGCTTGCCCATTAGCTTTACTATACCTGCGCCTGCGCCGTCTGTGAAAACAGTGACATACCATTTTCACCTCTTTTCACATTTTTCGATGAGAACTCTCTATCAAAGCACCCTTTTGATAAAAAAATATTGTCACGTGCAGGGGTGGGAAAAAACGCGGCGACACCGCAGAATGTTAGCGTGCTCACCATCTTATTTTCCCTGGAGGGAAAATGTCCCGCGTATCACAGGCCAGGAGCCTGGGTAAATATTTCCTGCTCGTCGATAACATGCTGGTCGTGCTCGGCTTTTTTGTCGTTTTTCCGCTTATTTCGATCCGCTTTGTCGATCAGATGGGCTGGGCGGCATTAATGGTCGGCATTGCCCTGGGGCTACGCCAGTTTGTCCAGCAGGGCCTGGGCGTCTTTGGCGGGGCTATCGCCGACCGCTTTGGCGCGAAACCGATGATCGTCACCGGTATGCTGCTGCGCGCGGCAGGGTTTGCCACGATGGCGGTCGCCCAGGAGCCCTGGCTGCTCTGGTTCTCCTGTTTCCTCTCCGGTATCGGGGGCACGCTGTTCGATCCGCCACGCACCGCGCTGGTGGTAAAGCTGATTCGCCCGCAGCACCGCGGCCGTTTCTTCTCGATTCTGATGATGCAGGACAGTGCCGGGGCGGTTATCGGCGCCCTGCTGGGAAGCTGGCTGCTGCAGTATGATTTCCGTCTGGTCTGCGCGGCTGGGGCGGTGCTCTTTATGCTGTGCGCGCTGTTTAATGGCCTGTTCCTGCCGGCGTGGAAACTGTCAACGGTGAAAGCGCCGGTTCGCGAAGGGCTGGGCCGCGTCCTGCGCGACAGACGTTTTGTCACCTATGTGTTGACCCTGACGGGATATTACATGCTGGCCGTGCAGGTCATGCTGATGCTGCCGATCATGGTTAACGACATTGCCGGTACCCCTGCGGCGGTGAAATGGATGTACGCCATCGAAGCCTGCCTGTCGTTAACGCTCCTCTATCCGATTGCCCGCTGGAGCGAGCGGCGTTTTCGCCTGGAGCATCGCCTGATGGCCGGACTGTTCCTGATGACGCTGAGCATGATGCCGATCGGCCTGGTGAACACGCTCCAGCAGCTGTTTACGTTGATTTGCACGTTCTATATTGGCTCGATCATCGCCGAGCCTGCCCGCGAAACGCTAAGCGCCTCGCTTGCGGATGCGCGTGCACGCGGCAGCTATATGGGGTTCAGCCGACTGGGGCTGGCGCTTGGCGGGGCATTAGGTTACGCCGGCGGCGGCTGGTTGTTTGATGCTGGCAAAGCGTTAAATCAACCTGAACTTCCGTGGATGATGCTGGGCGTGGTGGGCTTTATGACGCTACTCGCCCTGTGGTGGCAGTTCAGCCAGAAACGCAGCGCGAGCGGCATGCTCGAGCCTGGCGCGTAGCCTTTCCCTCGGGCGGGAGCCCTTCCCGCCCCACTTCTCAGTTTTTTCTGCTGGTTTCTGCCCATTCACGCTGACATACTGGCGTAACAGGACAGAAGCGCCGATTTTTCGTTGAGGAACACTATGAAGAAAATTGTCTTAGCCGCGGCATTGATTGTCAGCGGCCTGCTGGTTGGCTGTAACCAGCTCACGCAATACACCGTCAGTGAACAGGAAATTAATCAGGCGCTGGAAAAACATAACAATTTCTCGAAAGACATTGGCGTACCGGGTCTTGCCGATGCGCATATCGTGCTCACAAACCTCACCAGTCAAATCGGACGTGAAGAGCCAAACAAAGTCACCCTGGCCGGTGATGCGGACCTCGATATGTCCTCCCTCTTTGGCAATCAGAAAGCCAACATCAAGCTCAAGCTGAAGGCACTGCCTGTTTTCAACAAAGAGAAAGGGGCGATTTTCCTGCAGGAGATGGAAGTGGTCGACGCGAAGGTGTCTCCGGACAAGATGGCGCCGGTTCTGCAAACCCTGATGCCCTATCTGAATCAGTCGCTGCGGAATTACTTTAACCAGCAGCCCGCGTACGTCTTAAGCGAAGACAAAAGCAAGGGTGAAGCTCTGGCGAAAAAATATGCAAAAGGCATAGAGGTGAAACCGGGCGAAATTATCATTCCTTTCACCGATTAATCTGAAGGGCGCTGCGGCGCCCTTTTTTTTCACGGAAAAGTGTGCAAACGAAAACGTTTCCGCTTATGATTTGTGTCCGGCAAAAACAGCCATCCTTATGACTGATTCCTGACAAGCCGGAGCTTCCATGACTGCACAACCCCAGGTTCTTAAAATCCGCCGCCCTGACGACTGGCATATTCATCTGCGTGATGGTGATATGCTGAAAACCGTCGTGCCTTATACCAGCGAAATTTATGGCCGCGCGATTGTCATGCCTAACCTGGTGCCACCAGTCACCACCGTCGATGCCGCGATAGCCTATCGCCAGCGCATCCTCGACGCCGTTCCTGCGGGACACGATTTTACCCCGTTGATGACCTGCTACCTGACCGATTCACTGGATCCGAACGAAGTGGAGCGCGGCTTTAACGAAGGCGTGTTTACGGCAGCGAAACTCTACCCGGCAAATGCCACCACCAACTCCAGCCACGGCGTCACCAGCATTGATGCCATCATGCCGGTTCTGGAACGCATGCAGAAACTGGGTATGCCGCTGCTGGTTCACGGTGAAGTGACGAATGCTGACATTGACATCTTCGACCGTGAAGCCCGTTTTATCGAGACCGTGATGGAGCCTCTGCGCCAGCGCCTGCCCGCGCTGAAGGTGGTCTTTGAGCATATCACCACCAAAGACGCGGCAGAGTACGTACGTGACGGCAACGATCTCATCGCCGCCACCATTACGCCACAACACCTGATGTTTAACCGTAACCACATGCTGGTGGGCGGGGTGCGCCCTCACCTCTACTGTCTGCCTATCCTCAAGCGCAACATCCACCAGCAGGCGCTGCGTGAGCTGGTCGCCAGCGGGTTCTCCCGCGCGTTCCTCGGTACCGATTCCGCGCCTCACGCCCGCCATCGTAAAGAGGCAAGCTGCGGCTGTGCAGGCTGCTTCAACGCCCCAACGGCGCTTGCCAGCTACGCAACTGTATTTGAAGAGATGAACGCGCTGGAACATTTCGAAGCATTCTGCTCTCTTAACGGCCCGCGCTTCTACGGCCTGCCGGTCAATGACACCTTCATCGAACTGGAGCGTAAAGCGAGCCACGTTGAGGAGTCCATTGCCCTGACGGATGACACGCTGATCCCATTCCTGGCGGGTGAAACCGTAAGCTGGACGGTAAAACGTTAAAAAATCAATGCCCCTTGTTGTCAAACTGATAATATACCTGTATAAATAAACAGTATATTACACAGGGGGCATTTATGCGTATTGAAGTCACCATAGCCAAAACTACCGTTCTGCCTGCCGGCGCGCTTGATGCACTGGCAGGCGAATTATCCCGTCGTATTAACAATACCTTTCCTGACAACGCAGGTGCCGTCACGGTGCGTTACGCCGCGGCAAACAACCTTTCCGTTATTGGTGCCGCAAAAGAAGACAAAGATCGCATCAGCGAAATCCTGCAGGAAACGTGGGAAAGCGCTGACGACTGGTTCATCACGGATTAACACTGCTCCCTCATTGTGTTTTTTGCCGGGTCGCCCCGGCTTTTTTTTGCCTAAAATCCCGTAAGTTCAAATTAATTCGGCATCTTCTTTAAAAATCGTGAACGAGATGGTGTTTTATTGTTCGAACAATCCTAAAAAGCAGAAAAATGTGTTGCCACCTGTTTATTTTTCCCTTCGGAACCCTTATTACTTGGTATACTGAAGTTGCTTTCAGAAAAACATGCATTGAACCTCAAAGCCGTTGTCTTCTAACACGCATTAAGGGGGTTATAATGGAAAAGAATAGTGAAGTCATCCAGACCCACCCACTTGTTGGCTGGGATATCAGTACCGTAGATAGCTACGATGCGCTGATGCTGCGTTTGCACTACCAGACCCCAAATCAACTCAACCGTGAAGAAGCGGAAGTTGGACAGACGCTGTGGCTAACAACAGACGTCGCCCGTCAGTTTATTTCTATTTTAGAAGCAGGTATTGCAAAAATAGAATCTGGCGACTATCAGGAAAATGAGTATAAACGGCACTAAGCTTATGCCCACTTTTCTCTCTACAGGCACCCTCGCGGTGCCTTATTTATTTCTCCCTTGTCTAACCCCGCGTTGTTAATTACTCTGCTAACAAAACATCAGTTTATGAGATGCATATGAGATACGACTTAATCATTATTGGCAGCGGCTCCGTAGGATCTGCCGCAGGCTATTACGCAACACAGGCAGGTCTGAAGGTTCTGATGATCGATAGCCATCTGCCTCCTCATGCGGAAGGCAGCCATCATGGCGATACCCGCCTCATCCGCCATGCGTACGGTGAAGGTGAACGCTACGTTCCGCTGGTGCTTCGCGCCCAGACGCTGTGGGATGAACTGGCGAAACAGACCGAAGATCGTATTTTCGAGCGTACTGGCGTCATCAACCTGGGTCCGGCACATTCTGCGTTTCTCGCTGGCGTCGAACGCAGCGCGAAAGCGTTTAATCTGGACGTTGAGAAGCTGGACGCGACGGGCATTACCGCACGCTGGCCCGAAATTACCGTCCCGGACGATTATATTGGCCTCTTTGAAGCCCACTCTGGGGTGCTCCATTGCGAAACGGCGATCAAAACCTGGATCGAGCTTGCTGCGAAGGCAGGCTGCGCGCAGCTGTTCAACTGTCCGGTAGAGGCCATCACCCATGATGATAATGGCGTCACGGTCACCACTATTGACGGCGATTATTCAGCGTCCCGCCTGCTGGTCAGCGCAGGTACCTGGGTTACCCGCCTGCTGCCCGATCTGCCGATCCAGCCGGTGCGCAAGGTCTTCTCCTGGTTCCAGTCGGATGGCCGTTACAGCGCCCAGAATAAATTCCCGGCCTTCACCGGCGAATTACCCAACGGGGACCAGTTCTACGGCTTCCCGTCAGAAAAAGACGCGCTGAAAATCGGTAAACACAACGGCGGCCAGGCGATCTCCTCCCCTGAAGAGCGTAAACCTTTCGGCGCCTTCCCACAGGATGGCTCAGAAGCCTTCTCGTTCCTGCGCACTATTCTTCCGGGCGTCGGTGGCTTGCTGTATGGTGCGGCCTGTACCTACGACAATACGCCGGATGAAGACTTTATCATTGATACGCTGCCGGGGCATGACAACACCCTGCTCATCACCGGACTGAGCGGCCACGGCTTTAAGTTTGCTTCCGTTCTGGGTGAAATCGCCGCGCAGTTTGCCCAGGGCATTGCGCCGCAGTTTGATCTGACGCCCTTCTCCCTCTCGCGTTTTAACGGATAATCCGCACGGGCTCCGGAGGTCAAGGGGCCCGCTTCATTCACACCGCATGTTGGGGCGTTATGCGCAAGATCGTTAGCTTTCTGATGAATAATATTCGCGAGCATTTTATGCTCTATCTCTTATTGTGGGCGCTGCTGGCCATTATTGATTTTGTTTACATTGTATTTTACTGAAAACCCAGACTGACAATAATTGACATTACTTTATCTTTATTGAAGCTTATATTTTCATCTTGCACGAAGAGATTGAATTAGCGCTAGCGATCCTTTTCAAAATTGCTGAAATAAATAAAATAAAAATCAATAGACAATTATTTCAGTTGCAATATCCCGCCTTCCCGTTCATTTTTACCCTTCGGTTAATTTGAAAATGGACATTCTGATGCAATGGCGTAACTCCTCCCGGCGCTACGGAATAATATCCATAGGTTTGCACTGGATATTTGCTCTTGCCGTCTACGGTATGTTTGGACTTGGGCTCTGGATGGTCACGCTCAGCTATTACGATGGCTGGTATCACCAGGCGCCGGAATTGCATAAAAGTATTGGTGTCCTGCTGATGCTGGGGCTGGTTTTCCGCGTGATCTGGCGGCACATTTCCCCACCGCCCGGCGCGCAAAAGACTCACAGCAAATTTACCCGCGTCAGTGCAGTCGCCGCGCATATTGCCCTTTATGCGCTGCTGTTTGCCATCCTGATTAGCGGCTATCTCATTTCGACGGCTGACGGTAAGCCGATTAACGTTTTTGGCCTGTTCGAGGTTCCGGCAACCCTTAGCGATGCCGGGGCACAGGCCGACACGGCGGGGGTTGTTCACCTCTGGCTCGCCTGGAGCGTGGTGATTCTGTCCGTGCTGCACGGGCTTGCCGCCCTTAAACACCATTTTATTGATAAAGACGATACGCTAAAGCGCATGCTTGGCCGCTCGTCAGTTGACTCTGGAGCATAAAATGAAAAAACACCTGCTGGGTATCGCACTGGGTTCTCTGTTATTCACCGCTGGCTCCGCCGTGGCGGCGGATTATAAAATTGATAAAGAGGGCCAGCACGCTTTCGTCAATTTCCGTATTCAGCACCTGGGATATAGCTGGCTGTACGGCACCTTTAAGGATTTTGACGGCACATTCACCTTTGACGAAAAAAATCCCGCAGCCGATAAAGTCAATGTGACCATTAATACGAACAGCGTCGACACGAACCACGCAGAGCGCGATAAACACCTGCGCAGTGGGGAATTCCTCAACGTCGCGAAATTCCCGCAGGCGACCTTCACTTCTACTGAGGTGAAGAAAGAGGGTGATAAGCTGAATATTACCGGCAACCTGACGCTTAACGGCGTAACCAAACCGGTCACGCTTGATGCGAAATTACTGGGCCAGGGTGACGATCCGTGGGGCGGTAAACGCGCAGGCTTCGAAGCGGCAGGGAAAATTCACCTGAAAGATTTTAATATCACAACGGATTTAGGCCCGGCGTCTCAGGACGTGGAGCTGATTATTTCCGTTGAAGGTGTACAGCAGAAATCATAATAACGTCGCCCGGCAGGCTTTTGCCGTGCCGGGCGTTATTATCATTCCGGATCAGGGATACCCAGTTTGGTATTCAGACGACCGCGAGATTTATTGAAAATCTTGTTGCCGTTTTCACGTCCTGCGCGACGGCGACGCTGCTCTTCTTCCGGCAGGATGCTCTCTTCACTGCACAGCTCGCTACAACAACCGTTAAACCTCTCGGCACAGGCCGGGCACTGAATGAACAGCAGATGACAACCGTCGTTTTTGCAGTTGGTGTGGGTATCGCACGGCGCGCCGCACTGGTGGCACTGGGCGATGACGTCATCCGAAATACGTTCACCCATACGCTCGTCAAAGACAAAGTTTTTCCCGATAAAGCGTACCGGCAGCCCCTGTTCACGGGCGCGGCGAGCGTACTCAATAATGCCGCCTTCAATGTGCCAGACTTTATTGAAGCCGTTGTGCTTCATCCACGCGCTGGCTTTCTCACAGCGGATACCGCCGGTGCAGTACATAACGATCTTTTTATCTTTATGCTCCTGCATCATCTCAACCGCTTTCGGCAACTGCTCGCGGAAGGTATCCGCCGGAATCTCCATCGCATTCTCGAAATGCCCCACTTCATACTCATAGTGGTTACGCATATCGATGAACACGGCATCCGGATCGTCCAGCATCGCATTCACTTCCGCCGCCTTCAGGTATTCACCGACGTCCGCCGGGTTAAACTCCGGATCGTCGATACCGTCCGCCACGATGCGTTCACGCACCTTCATGCGCAGCACCCAGAAGGATTTCCCGTCATCATCCAGGGCAATGTTCAGGCGTAAGCCGTTAAGGGCCGGGTCAAATTGATAAAGTACGTCGCGGAAGGCGCTGACTTTGCTTTCCGGTACGCTAATCTGCGCGTTGATGCCTTCACGGGCAAGGTAGACGCGGCCGAAGACGTTCAGCGCCGTGAACGCCTGATAAAGCGCATCTCGGGTCGCCTGCGGATCGTCGATCGTGAAGTATTTATAGAATGAGATGGTTGTGCGCGGTTCGGTTTCAGCCAACATACGCGCTTTTAACATCTCGTTCGAAACGCGGTTGTGTAACACTGGCATGGTGTACAGTCCTGGAGTCGTTAGAGAGAATGAAAAATCGGTCGGCATCATATAGCAAACAAAACCAATTTACATCCACACAATTTACGCTACATTTCACACACCCTGATTAATCAGGATTAACAATTGCTGTATTCGTGCACGCTTCGAAAGCAGATATTTTGGCTACGCCTCAAAAAATGAGACACTAGCGAAACAGGACGTTTGAACACAGGAAAGACATGACCCAGTTACCAAAATTTACTGCCGCCCTTTTGCATCCCCGCTATTGGTTGACCTGGCTTGGCATCGGCTTTTTATGGCTTCTGGTACAGCTTCCCTACCCTGTTATTTTTCGGTTGGGTAAATTTCTGGGCCGTTTCGCACAACTATTCATGAAGCGTCGCGCCAGAATCGCGTACCGCAACCTTGAGCTGTGTTTTCCGCAGATGAGCGACTCAGAGCGTCACAATATGGTCGCGAAGAACTTCGAATCCGTTGGGATGGGCCTTATGGAAACCGGCATGGCGTGGTTCTGGCCGGACAAACGCATGGCCCGCTGGAGCGAGGTAACGGGAACCGGCATGGATCCTGTACATACGCTTCAGGCCAACCAGACGGGCGTTCTGCTGATCGGCGTCCATTTTCTGACGCTGGAAATCGGGGCGCGTATGTTCGGCATGCAGGCGCCCGGCATTGGCGTTTATCGCCCTAACGATAACCCGGTCATCGATTTAATCCAGACCAATGGCCGCATGCGCTCCAACAAAAGCATGATCGACCGTAAAGATCTGAAGGGAATGATCCGTGCGCTGAAATCCGGCGAAGTGGTCTGGTATGCCCCCGACCACGACTATGGCCCACAGGCCAGCGTTTTTGTCCCCTTCTTCGCCGTTGAAGAGGCCGCCACAACCACCGGCACCTGGATGCTGGCGCGCATGTCCAAAGCCGCCATCGTACCCTTTGTTCCCCGCCGCAAGCCTGACGGTTCGGGCTACGAGTTGATGATGCTAGAACCGGAACTCGCGCCGCCGCTTGACGATGCAGAAACCACCGCGCGCTGGATGAACGGTATCGTAGAGAAATGCATCATGCTCGCACCCGAGCAGTACATGTGGTTGCACCGCCGCTTTAAAACACGGCCAAAAGGCACGCCGTCCCGCTATTGATTTTCAGGATGCGATCCCCAGGGTCGCATCCTGTTTTAGCTTTAAAAGCTCCCCCTCATTGCGGCAATCATAACCCAGGCGCATAATTAGCAGGCTTATTACTTCTTGCCTCAGGTGCTCAGCACCTCATTATGCGGATTGTTATGTCACCTTCAGATGCCCCCATAAACTGGAAGCGTAACCTCACGATTGCGTGGCTTGGCTGTTTTCTCACCGGCGCGGCGTTTAGCCTGGTCATGCCTTTTCTGCCGCTTTACGTCGAACAGCTGGGCGTGACGGGCCATAGCGCGCTCAATATGTGGTCCGGCCTGGTATTCAGCATCACGTTCCTGTTCTCCGCGATAGCCTCGCCCTTCTGGGGCGGCCTTGCCGACCGCAAGGGCCGTAAAATCATGCTGCTGCGCTCGGCGCTGGGGATGGCCATTATCATGGCGCTGATGGGCGTGGCGCAGAACGTCTGGCAGTTCCTGATTTTGCGCGCGTTGCTGGGTTTGCTGGGAGGATTTATTCCCAATGCCAATGCCCTGATTGCCACGCAAATTCCTCGCCATAAGAGCGGCTGGGCGCTGGGCACACTCTCAACCGGCGGCGTAAGCGGTGCCCTGTTGGGGCCACTGGCCGGCGGACTCATGGCCGATAGCTATGGCCTGCGTCCGGTGTTCTTTATCACCGCCTGCGTGCTGTTCCTGTGCTTTGTTGTCACCCTGCTCTGTATACGGGAAAACTTCACGCCCGTTGCGAAGAAAGAGATGCTCCACGCCAGGGAGGTGCTGACCTCGCTTAAAAATCCCAGACTGGTGCTGAGCCTGTTCGTGACGACCCTGATTATTCAGGTCGCAACCGGATCGATTGCCCCTATCCTCACGCTGTACGTTCGCGATCTGGCGGGCAACGTCAGCAATATCGCGTTTATCAGCGGGCTGATCGCCTCCGTGCCCGGGGTGGCGGCGCTGCTTAGCGCGCCGAGGTTGGGAAAACTGGGGGACCGCGTCGGTCCGGAAAAAATTCTGATCTGTGCGCTGGTGATCTCCGTCCTGCTGCTGATCCCCATGTCGATGGTGCACTCTCCGTGGCAGCTAGGCTTACTTCGCTTTTTGCTTGGTGCCGCAGACGGGGCCTTGCTACCCGCCGTACAGACCCTGCTGGTTTACAACTCCACGAACCAGATTGCCGGGCGGATCTTCAGCTATAACCAGTCATTTCGCGACATCGGTAACGTCACCGGACCGCTTCTCGGGGCGAGCATCTCCGCCAGCTTCGGTTTTCGCGCCGTCTTTATCGTGACGGCGGGCGTGGTACTGTTTAATGCAATTTATTCGTGGTTCAGTTTATCCCGCGCGCTACGGCCAGTGGCGGAATAAGACGAACGCCTGACGCTTATTTTCGCATTCATACTTGCAGAATCGGATATTCAGCTATTCTTTCCCTGAAACCATCTGGAAAACAGGGAGACACCAATGACCATGTACGCCACGCTGGAAGAAGCTATTGATGCCGCTCGTGAAGAGTTCCTCGCCGACAACCCCGGCGTTGAAGAAGAAGATGCTGACGTGCAACAACTTAATATCCAGAAATACGTTCTGCAGGATGGGGATATTATGTGGCAGGCCGAATTCTTTGCCGATGAAGGTGAAGAAGGGGAATGCCTGCCGGTCCTGAGCGGTGAAGGTGCGCAGGCCGTCTTTGATGGCGACTATGATGAAATCGAACTGCGGCAGGAATGGCTGGAAGAGAACACATTGCACGAGTGGGATGAGGGCGAATTTCAGCTCGAGCCACCGCTGGATACGGAAGAAGGTCAAACCGCAGCCGATGAGTGGGACGAGCGTTAATTTACGCTACTCGTAAGGGCCGTGGCTGGCATCGATCGGCAGCAGCAGCGTGTCGAAAATTAGCGAGAATGGCAGATCCAGCACGGTGAGGTAGCGCCATGCGGAGTCTCGGAGATCCCATTTCACACCCGGGTAATACTGATTCCCGTGGCCCTGCCCTGGAATGGTGCGGCTGATGATGCTGCCGCAGCCGCTGAGCAGGCATGCCATCAGAACGACGATGATGATTCTCATGAGTAACCTCTAAAAAAATACCGGCGATTATGCCGGTATTTTAGTTGGCGGGAGGCGCTTCGCTTACCCGCTCTACTTAACCACTTACTTCGCCTTCAACGCCAGCGGGTTCAGCTTCAGTTCTTTATAGTAGTTTACCCACGAAGAGTATCTCTCCGGAGCGGACCATACGCGGTAGTGAAGACGCGCCATCGTAACCGGGTCGCTCAACAGGACCAGACGACGGTCACGGTTGAGTTTTTCCGGGGTCTCGTTCAGCGCCTGCTCAACGTGACGATCGCGGGCAATCTCCAGCACCTGGCTGGCACGGTGACGCGCCGTCGCCATTGCCGTCGCCAGGGCGTTGAATGACGGGTTAAACACGGCGTGCATAAAGCCGTCATCCAGCGTGCGATTGCGGTTCTGCTCGAGATAACGATCGGTGTCTACCAGCACCTGCGGCGGGGAATACTCTTCCGGGATCAGGAACAGCTTCCAGCGTTTGGTCCGCAGCCCCACCGTCGAACGGCTGGAGATCACGGAGACAAACGGCGACAGGATCAGCGAGAAGACAATCGGCGCCAGCCAGAACAGGAAGCGCAGATCCAGCCACGCCATCCCGGCCGCCCACACCAGACCCAGCAGCAGCTGAGAACCATGGCGCATAAAGGCTTCGCTCCACGGCGTGGAGTCGTCATCACGCTGCGGTGAGTTCCAGACCACTTCCCAGCCCAGGAACGCACTGACCACGAACACGGTGTGGAACAGCATACGCACCGGTGCCAGCAGCACGGAGAACAGCACTTCCAGCAGCAGTGAAAGGGTCACGCGGAAGAAACCGCCGTACTCTTTTGAGCCTTTGCACCAGATCAGGATGATGCTGAGCAGCTTAGGCAGGAACAGCAGCACCATGGTGGAGGCAAACAGCGCAATCGCCAGTTCCGGACGCCACTGCGGCCACACCGGGAACAGCTGGCGCGGCTGCAGGAAGTATTGCGGCTCCGTCAGGGCATGCACGACCTGCAGCGCTGTGGAGAGCGCAAGGAACATAAACCACAGCGGTGCGGAGAGATAAGACATCACGCCCGTCAGGAACACCGCGCGGTGAACCGGGTGCATCCCTTTCACCAGGAACAGACGGAAGTTCATCAGGTTACCGTGACACCAGCGGCGGTCACGCTTGAGCTCGTCCAGCAGGTTCGGCGGCAGCTCTTCGTACGATCCCGGCAGGTCGTAGGCAATCCAGACGCCCCAGCCAGCACGACGCATCAGCGCCGCTTCTACGAAGTCATGCGACAGAATAGAGCCGGCAAACGAACCCTCGCCCGGCAGCGGCGCCAGCGCACAGTGCTCAATGAACGGCTTCACGCGGATGATGGCGTTGTGACCCCAGTAGTGGGATTCACCCAGCTGCCAGAAGTGCAGGCCCGCCGTGAACAGCGGCCCGTAAACACGGGTGGCGAACTGCTGACAGCGCGCATAGAGCGTGTCCATACCGGACGCTTTTGGCGAAGACTGAATGATACCCGCGTTCGGGTTGGCTTCCATCAGACGCACCAGACCGCTCAGGCAGTCACCGCTCATGACGGAGTCAGCATCCAGCACCACCATGTAGCTGTACTGGTTACCCCAGCGGCGGCAGAAGTCATCGATGTTACCGCTTTTACGCTTCACACGACGACGGCGGCGACGGTAGAAGATCTGTCCTTCGCCCTGCACTTCTGCAATCAGCTCCATCCACGCTTTTTGTTCTGCCACGCAGATATCGGGGTTGTAGCTGTCGCTCAGGATGTAAACGTCGAAATGCTCCGCGTTGCCGGTGGCCTTCACGGACTCCCAGGTGGCACGCAGGCCCGCAAACACGCGGTCAACGTCTTCGTTACAGATAGGCATAATCAGCGCGGTACGGTGCTCAGGATTGAGGGGTTCATCCCCGACCGTTGACGCCGAAATACTGTATTTGTCACGCCCCATCAGCAGCTGCAGGAAGCCCATCAGCGCGGTCCAGAAACCGGCCGAGACCCAGCAGAAGAGAACCGCGAACAGCAGAAGGATGCCGCTCTGCAGGATATACGGCAGCAGCTGCATGAAGGAGACCCAGAGATCCTGGCCCATCATGTCCATCGGATTGATGAACGCCCAGCCCTGATACGGCAGGATGGTTTTCATATACCAGGTCGCGACGACCGTCTGCGCCAGCGTCAACAGCAGCAGGATGTAGCGACGGAGGGTCCCCACGGTACGCCATTTCTGTTCGGAAGCCTGCTCTTCTTTCGTCAGGCGTGACAGATAGCGCGGCGTCACATCACGCCCGCGCAGGCGATCCCAGAAGCGGCCCACCGGGTTGGTGCGCCACGGATCGGGGAACATTGAGGAACGCGTGGCCTTCGGCATCGCCTGAAGCTGATCGCGCCCTTCGTCGTCTTTAATCAACTGCCCTTCTGCCAGCGAGTCCGGCCAGGCCTGCTCCAGACGTGCCTTTACTGACCCCAGCGGCGTATCATCATCACGGGAAAACTGACGATGTTCACCATCCAGCGCGGTGTGAACCGCGCGGATGTCGCTCTTAGGCAGTGCCGCTTTTTCGATATCCGTCAGCGGCATGGCATCAATATATTCAGATGTATTATTCATTGGCAGGTAGCTGATAGCTCCAGGTTTCACTCAGCGGCTGATCGTTACTGACCAGCGCAGCACGCATTTCAGTGGTCTGTTTCGGATCTTTCACTTTCACGCGCAGGGTCAGACGCCAGCCTTTGGTTACCGGGTTGTAACGCACGGTATTCTCAACGATTTCACCGTTATCACCGATGCTGGCCTGAGCGGCAACGGCGGTGTCCGGTGACAGTTTCTTCATATCCTGGCCTGCAAAGTCCACGACAAAGGCCACGGTACCGTCAGGCTGACGGATAAGATTAGACTGCTTCACATCACCCGTTGAACGACGAGTCTGCATCACATACGCGTTATCCGGCGCATGCAGCTTATCTTCGTCGCGGCTGAAGGTGATGGTGTACTTGAAGTTCATCTCTTTACCGGCTTCCGGCAGCTGATCCGGCGTCCAGTAAGCCACGATGTTATCGTTGGTTTCGTCGTTGGTTGGAATCTCAACCAGCTCAACCTTACCTTTACCCCAGTCACCGTTTGGCGTGACCCAGGCGCTTGGACGCTGGTCATAGCGGTCGTCCAGATCTTCAAAGCGGGAGAACTGACGGCCACGCTGCAGCAGGCCAAAACCTTGCGGGTTTTCCATCGCGAAGCTGCTCACCGCCAGATGTTTCGGGTTGTTCAGCGGACGCCAGATCCACTCTCCGTTACCGGCATGAATAGACAGACCGTTGGAGTCGTGCAGTTCCGGGCGGAAGTTAGTGGCCGGAGACGGCTGGTTCGGCCCAAACAGGAACATGCTGGTCAGTGGTGCAACGCCCAGTTTGCCCACTTTATCACGCAGGTAAACCTTGGACTGCACGTCAACCACGGTGTCACGACCCGGCATAATCACAAAGCGATAGGCGCCGGTCGCACGCGGTGAATCCAGCAGCGCGTAAATGGTCAGACGTTTATCCGTTGGTTTTGGACGTTCAATCCAGAACTCACGGAAACGTGGGAATTCTTCACCTGATGGCAGCGCGGTATCAATCGCCAGTCCGCGCGCAGAAAGCCCGTATACCTGCCCCGCGCCAATCACGCGGAAATAGCTGGCACCCAGCATGCTGACGATTTCGTCGTTTTTATCTTTGCTGTTGATCGGGTAAAGCACCTTAAAGCCTGCGAAGCCCAGGTCTTTCACCGTATCTTTGTCGTGTTGCACATTGCCAAAATTGAAGTAATCCGGGCTGTATTTGATCTTACGTACCGCTGTGGCCGTCACTTCGTTGATGGCAACAGGCGTGTCGAAATACATACCCTGATGATAAAACTCAAGCTTGAACGGGGTCTTGATGTTGCTCCAGTAGGCTTTGTCATGATTGAACTGGATCTGCTGATAGTCCGCATATTTCATATCGCGGAAAACGGAGGGCAAGTTACTTTTCGGCGCTTCGTAGCTCTTGCCAGCCATCGATTTTGCCTGTTTTGCGACATCGTCGATGTTAAAGGCCAGTGCCGATGAGGTATACAGTGATAACACCACTGCAGCACCTAACCAACGCATTTTCATCATTTGTGGTTTATGTTTCATAATAAGTAAGCACTTCCCCCTTTGTGTGCTTATATCGATCCGATCCATTTTAATGGAAACTCAGGCAATCCGACAACATTATCACTGCTTTGTTCAGCTGCTGGCTCATGGATTAAGCAAATGAAAGAACCCATTATTCACTTTGCGTGCTTATCCTGGAGACAGGGTGTCGGTCTTGGTGTAGGGTTGCTTTCGAATGTAACCATTATGAGTCTTAGGGATAAGACGAAAAGTCTGAGAATGCACAACGTTATATGAGCACAACACCAACAGAACGTGAATATTTCCTCGACTCGATCCGGGCATGGCTGATGCTATTGGGGATCCCTTTTCACATATCACTGATTTACTCCAGCCATACCTGGCATGTGAATAGCCAGATGCCCTCCTGGTGGCTGACGCTGTTTAATGACTTTATTCACGCCTTCCGTATGCAGGTGTTTTTTGTCATCTCCGGCTATTTCTCTTACATGCTGTTTCTGCGATACCCGCTTAAACGCTGGTGGAAGGTGCGCGTCGAGCGCGTGGGGATCCCCATGCTGACCGCGATTCCGCTACTGACGCTGCCTCAGTTCATTATGCTGCAGTACGTCAAAGGCAAAGCGGAAAACTGGCCGAATCTGTCACTGTATGAAAAGTACAATACGCTGGTCTGGGAGCTGGTGTCTCACCTGTGGTTCCTGCTGGTCCTGGTGGTGCTCACTACGGTGAGCCTGTTCATTTTCAGCCGCCTGCGTCACCACCTGAGTTCGAGAGCTGACGCCTTTTTCGCCACCGTTACGCTGGGCAAACTGTCGGTGCTCTTCTTGCTGTTGGGTATCGCTTACGCCGCGGTGAGACGCATCCTGTTTATCGTCTATCCACCGATACTGAGCGACGGCCTGTTTAATTTTGTGGTGATGCAGTCCCTTTTCTACATTCCGTTCTTTTTAATTGGCGCGCTGGCGTTTATTTACCCGAAGCTGAAAGCGCTGTTTACTACCCCGTCACCGTGGTGTGCTGTTGGTGCGGCCATCGCGTTCGCGGCCTATCTGCTGAACCAGCGCTACGGGAGCGGTGACGCCTGGATGTACGAAACGGAAAGCGTGATCACCATGCTGCTGGGTTTATGGATGGTGAACGTAGTATTCGCGCTCGGCCACCGCCTGCTGAACTTTAAGTCCAGCCGCGTGACCTACTTTGTGAATGCGTCGCTGTTTATTTATCTGGTGCATCACCCGCTCACGCTCTTCTTCGGGGCTTACATCACCCCGCATATCGCCTCTAACACGCTGGGCTTCTTTACCGGTCTGGTGTTTGTCGTGGGGATTGCGATCGTGCTCTATGAAATCCACCTGCGGATCCCGCTTCTGCGTTTCCTCTTCTCAGGAAAACCTCAGGTAAAAGCCTCATAAACAACCGCGGCGCACTCAGTGCGCCGCGTTTGCTTCAGGTGTCCAGTTCCTGCCCGCGCTGGGTCAGCAACCGTTGATAAAGGTGGGTGGTTTCTTCATCGAAACAGACAAAGATTACTTTCTCAGGCATCGGTTTTAGCGACAGATAGCGGTAAACGGTGTCGACGGCGATCGTAGCGGCAGCCGCCTTAGGATAGCCATACACCCCCGTACTGATGGCCGGGAACGCCATTGTTTTATAGCCGTTGTCGGCAGCCAGCCGCAGACAGTTTCGGTAAGCCTCTTCCAGAATACTCGCCTCGTGCCGATCGCCACCGTGCCAGACAGGCCCTACGGCGTGGATCACCGCTTTGGCAGGCAGATCGCCCGCAAGCGTAATGACCGCATGGCCGGGAGGACATTCGCCCTGCTGTTGCCGTACGGTTTTGCAGGCTTCCAGCAGCTGCGGTCCTGCAGCCCGGTGGATAGCCCCGTCCACACCGCCTCCCCCCATCAGGGAGGGATTGGCCGCATTGACGATGACGTCGACGTGCATGGTCGTAATATCACCATGAATAACTTCAATTTGCGGTTTCATAAAGCCCCTCTGCAACCCGCCTTTTTATTAAGTGTATCGCAGGGCTGCCCGGGAGAAAAAACTATCAGAAAAAATCCTCTTCCGCACAAAGCGGAAGAGAGAACGCTATCGATACTGGATTTCGACAACCGCGAGCGTTTTTTCAGGGTTAAGGTATTTCATGCGGAGCGACACCAGATCTGAATCGGACACTTTGCCATTAAGCGCCTCTTCATAACTGACCATGCGCGTTTGCATACGATTATTATCCGGACAGGACATAGCAAACTGTCTCTGCTGCGGCGTAACTTCACAGGGGTCTGCAACAATGGCACCGCGAAAATGAATAACGCCACCGTTCACAATGGTAGCCGAATAAACCGGGAGGCTAAAAACAGAAACAATCAGGCCCAGACCCGTCACGAGTCGAGCGAAAGAGTGGTTCATTATCGGTACTCCTCAATGAAAATCGTCCTTGAGGGGTAAACGCACTTCATTATGACAAACGAAGTCTCACGTTAAGGAACATAATGACCTGATCCCTGATATCAGCATAGCTCAACGGCACAGACCCGCCACATTCGCAACACATTGATTTCATGAATGATTAAAGCGAACGTTCCGCAGGCGACCACTGCTGTGATAAATGAAGCGATTTACCGTCTGAAACGGTGACAACGATTTTTACCGTGTCTCCCGCATTAATATTTAAACTCAGGCGCATTAAATCAATCGTCTGATTAGCGGGTATAAAAAGGGTATTTTGCTGTCGGGACGAACTTTGTCCCCCCTGCCCTTCCCGAAAGGAAACAATCTGAACCAGACAATCACACGGCTGCGCCAGGGTGACCTGAGGAATAATGGTGGTCATATTTTCCTGCTGCGACGTTTTGAAAGTTATCTGGCTGGAAAGCGCGGCAAGAAGAATTAAGGTATTCATGATGTACTCCCGAAAAAAACAGGGCATCAGCCCTGTTTTTTTGTAGCACAGATTTCAGTATCAGTACTGATGAGCTGTCGCGTGGTTACCAAAGCCAATCTGGGTAACGTTAACAGTAGAGTTAGAGGCAGTCTGGTCGACGAGGGCGCCGTTAAAGCCGCCGGACTGGTTAACGTTCATAACAGATTTTTTGCTGTTCCACTGATCCAGTGTTGCACTGTTGCCAAATCCTTTCTGGGTCAGGTTGATTTTACTGTCATCAGAACCCTGACCAACGTCAGCGCCGTTACCGCCACCTTTCTGGGTAATATTCAGCACGGAATTTCTGGCGTCTGTCTGCAGAGCAACCGCGGAGTTACCGCCACCGTCCTGATAAATATTCAGGGTTGAATTTGGGCCACTGTATCCGCCATGACCATGCCCATGGCCCCAGCCGCCCTGATTAATAGAACCCGCCATAGCACTACCAGAAACTACGATTGCTGCAAGCGCTGCCACTTTGAGAAATTTCATGGTAAACCCCCATCGGATTGATTAAAATCGTCGCGAATGCGCTAATGTTGAATAACGTTAATCGCCATTTGCGACTGTTTCTGCACTACAACTGCGGTTTTCTGCGTACCGTACTGCGTAATATTTGCTCTATTACCCGACCCTTTCTGGATAATTTTCGCGCTATTACCGTATCCCTCTTGCGTAATACCTGCATCATTCGCGGTACCGCTCTGATCGATCCAGGCTATATTGTAACTCCCTGATTGATCAACTCTTGCTCTGTTGCCCGCCCCATCCTGTGAAACAATGGACAAGAGTTTTGAACCTTCCTGGCGAACCTGAGCGTCATTAAAAACACCCTGTTGACCAATAATGGCTGCCTGATTGAGTGATGAAAGACTTAATTCGTTAACCGCAAAGTTATATTCAGCATTGGCTAAATCTGAATTCGCTGCGGTTACAAATCCAGGCGCACCCAGTAATGTAAACACCATAAATAACGATGTGTATTTCATGTTGTCACCCTGGACCTGGTTATTTAATCACGCCATAACCTATAACCGTGTTACTTGTAAAAACGATGCATATTGTGTTAACGCGTCGTTACGGTGAAGAGTATGTCCGCTGAAACATTTTAAATATCTCACCCGCGCGGCTTATTTTTATTTTTCGGATCACCACAAAGTCGTAATTTACGACAAAAATCACTTTACTCAGGCCAGCTTATATTTTTTATTTCCCCTGTCCAACAATCAGGTTGTACAACGAGGCGAAGGCTGTCCACGCGTCTTCTCGCGTTGTTTAAACGTAACGGCAGAAGGACACTTTTTCACAGTCGTGACACGAAGCCCGTTTTCTTAAGCCAGACAACCGCGCATTTATGGGCTTAGAAATAATCTGTACCTCATACTGTTTTATCGTTCGCATAAAATAATAAATATATCTAATAATCAATGAGATATAAATATTTGTATGATTTTTAAAAACTGTGCATCTCTATTTAGGTGTACAACTTTCTCATCATTTCTCGCCATTCATCACAAGTGATTTTCACAAATTAATATTGATTTTTACATTCGGTTACATGTTTAACACTTGCTTTAAACTTCGTAAAAGCTAGATTGAAATTAGATGTACGAAATTGGTTTTATATTTACCTCCCCGTGGAGGTTATGGTCTGATTCTACACACAGCAGTGCAACATCTGTCAGTACTTCTGGTGTCCTCTATTAAACAGGAGGACAGCTGCCAGGTGCCAAAAAAAAGTGGGGTTTCATCATGTATAATGAAGTCCATAGTTTACATGGTCATACATTACTGTTGATCACAAAACCTTCTTTGCAAGCGACAGCGTTATTACAACATTTAAAGCAATCTTTATCACTGAACGGGAAATTGCATAATATTCAACGTTCTTTTGATGATATTGCACCTGGCAGCATCATTCTGTTCGATATGATGGAAGCTGATAAAAAGCTCATCCATTACTGGCAAGATATTTTAAGCAGGAAAAACAATAATATCCGCGTGCTATTATTGAATACGCCTGATGAATATCCTTTCAGGGATATTGAAAGCTGGCCGCATATCAATGGCGTGTTCTACGTCACGGAAGAAGAAGACCGGGTAGTTGAGGGTCTGCAAGGCATATTGCGCGGAGAGTGTTATTTTTCGCAAAAGCTGGCCAGCTACCTCATCACGCACTCCGGAAATTATCGCTATAACAGCTCAGAGTCAGCACTGCTCACGCACCGTGAGAAAGAGATCCTGAATAAGTTACGCATTGGTGCTTCAAATATTGAAATCGCCCGTTCGTTATTTATCAGCGAAAATACGGTAAAGACGCACCTTTATAATCTTTTCAAGAAGATAGCTGTAAAAAACCGAACTCAGGCGGTTTCGTGGGCAAACGATAACCTCAGGCGTTAATCACATGAAGCGCACGTTGAGTTGGATCGCCGCAGCGAGTTTCCTGCTCGCTGCCGGGAATCTAAAGGCCGTCGAGGTCGAAGTTCCCGGATTGTTAACAGACCACACTGTCTCATCGGTCGGGCACAGTTTTTACCGAGCCTTCAGTGACAAATGGGACAGTACTTATACCGGAAATATAACAATCAACGAGCGGCCCAGTGCACGATGGGGAAGTTGGATAACAATAACGGCCAATCAGTACGTTATTTATCAAACGTTTTTATTCCCCACTAAAATGGACTTCGATAAAAACGTAGCCCTGGCACTGGCCCAATCAGAAGACGCTATTAATCGCCTGCAAATAGATAAAGCCCTATTAAGCACCAGCGATTTAGCTAAAGACGAGTTCTAGCGAACCGATATGCGGAGGCTGTCATGCGTATTGCATATGCAGTTGTTTCGATAATGCTAATAACACCTATAAGCTGGGCCGGAAATATGACGTTTCAGTTCCGTAACCCTAACTTTGGCGGTAACCCTAACAACGGTGCCTTTCTGCTGAATGAAGCGCAGGCGCAAAACTCCTATAAGGACCCAAGCTTAAAGGATTTTAGCGTTGATACCCCATCCGCACTGGACAACTTCACTCAGGCTATCCAGTCGCAGATTTTAGGCGGGTTACTGACCAACATTAATACCGGCAAACCCGGCCGGATGGTGACCAACGATTTTATCGTTGATATCGCCAACACCGATGGACAGCTTCAGCTGAACGTGACCGATCGTAAAACCGGAAGGATCTCCACTATTCAGGTTTCCGGTCTACAAAGTAATTCAACTGACTTTTAAACAATAGCTAAATAAGGACAACGATCATGCAGCGCTTCCTGATATTTGTTGCAGTGTGCTTATTGAGCGGTTGTTTAACTGCTCCACCTAAAGAAGCTGCAAAACCAACATTAATGCCTCGGGCCCAGAGTTATCGTGATTTAACGCATTTACCTGCTCCAACGGGGAAAATATTTGTCTCCGTATACAACATTCAGGATGAAACCGGGCAATTCAAACCTTACCCGGCAAGTAACTTCTCCACGGCCGTGCCGCAAAGTGCCACCGCGATGCTGGTTACCGCGCTCAAGGATTCCCACTGGTTTATTCCGCTGGAACGTCAGGGTCTTCAGAACCTGTTGAATGAACGGAAAATCATTCGTGCCGCACAGGAGAATGGTACCGTCGCGGCCAATAACCGCACGCCTCTGGAATCTCTGGCGGCAGCGAACGTGATGATTGAAGGGTCGATTATTGGTTACGAAAGTAACGTTAAATCGGGTGGTGCGGGCGCGCGGTACTTCGGTATCGGTGCGGATACCCAGTACCAGCTCGACCAAATCGCCGTTAACCTGCGTGTGGTCAACGTCAGTACAGGCGAAGTGCTCTATTCGGTGAACACCAGCAAAACCATCCTGTCTTATGAAGTTCAGGCAGGGGTATTCCGCTTCATCGATTACCAGCGTTTGCTGGAGGGTGAAATTGGCTACACCTCTAACGAGCCGGTCATGATGTGTCTGATGTCGGCCATTGAAACCGGCGTGATCTTCTTAATCAACGACGGTATTGACCGCGGGCTGTGGGATCTGCAAAACAAAGCAGACGTGCAGAACCCGATACTGGTGAAATACCGCGATATGTCAGTCCCTCCGGAATCCTGACAGGAAGCGCATAAAAAAGGCGAGATGATTATCTCGCCTTTTTTTATTCGCTCACCGCCGTGATGTCTTGCGCTTTTTCCCGCCGCGACGCCAGCCAAAGACCGCTGTTTTTCATGGCATAGCCAAACAGCAACCCCAGCGCCAGGGAAGGCACCACCAGCTTCCAGTCACCCTGCCCTGCAAAGGTCGCGCACGCCCCGATAAAGGTGCCCGGCACAAACGAAAGCAGGAGATGCTTAGCCTGAATACACATCAGGAAGGCAACTACGCCCGTCATAATGTACCCCAGCATCTCCAGATGCGGCGCCAGCGCGCTGCCTTTCATGATCACCAGCGCCCAGATAACCCCGCTCATCAGCGTGCAGCCTGAGATAAAGAGCCCTTTGACGCCCCCCTGCGGGCAGGCGAAATAGGCCGTACAGCCAAGGAATCCAGCCCAGCTGAGCAATCCGAGAGACACGGCCACCCATCCCCAGAGCCCGGAGAGAATGCCCGTTGTTATTGCGATACAAAGTAATATGTTCATGGCGCGCATCTTAGCAGAAGCGCACCATAGAAATGCGATCAGAAGCACATTATGTGCAAATTGAAATGCGGCGTTGCAGGATTTATGTGATCTAAGTCACTCTTCGTTCTCTTCTTCCAGCTCATCCCACATCGCCGCAATTGCGTCGCGGGTCAGCGGTGCCAGCGTTCTCCAGAATGGCGAGGCGGCGTGGGCTTCGACTTTCCCAAGGAATGTTCCGACCCACGGCAGCAGGTACGTTTCGAAAAGCGTTTCGATAGCTTCGTTCTCATCATCCCCGGCGTTATCTTCAATCCAGGAAGCGGCCAGCAGCAGCGTACCGATATGGTCCGCAGGCGTATCGCTCAGCGGCATACCGCGCGTGGAGAGGAAAGCACGGACTTCCGCTTCCGTCGCCCCTTCCTGCCAGGCAGAACGGTATGGCGAAACGCGGCACTCATCGCCGACGAACAGCGCATTGTAATCGGTCGCAATCTGCTGCATGTCGCAGCTTTTTTGCAGACGCGCCAGTAAATCATCCTGTTCCAGCGGCCAGTTCTCCGCCAGCTTACCTTCACGAATTAACGTAAAGAGCGGAACCAACAGCGGGTCTTGCGGCTGGCGATAATAGAGCGTACCCAGCACGCGGCAAAGGATGGAAAACTCGTTCATTTTTATTATTCCATTACACAATTAAAGATCGGCAAATTCGGCAATCGGCTCCATGCCGCGCGATTCGAGGAAATCGAGCATGCGGCGCGGAGTCACGTTCAGGATTTGCGCTTCCGGGAAGTTAACGTCATTGAGCACTTTCAGGCACTCGCTGAAATCACCCAGCGTAAAGGCGGTATGGGAATCCGAACCCAACGCCACCATGCCGCCCGCATCGCGTACGGCGGCGGCCACTTCGCGGCAGTTGGCTTCACTGCCCTTGCGCGAGTGAACAAAGGAGGAGTTGTTAATCTCCAGCGCCACGCGGTGCTTCGCTGCCGCCTGCGCGACAGCCTGAATATCAATCGGGTACTTCGGGTTGCCGGGGTGGCTGATAATGTGCACATTGCCGCTGGCAATGGTGGCAATCATCGCCGCGGTGTTGGTCTCTTTATCCTGAGGTGCAAAAACCGGCTCGTGGAAACCGGCGAGGATAAGATCCAGAGACGTCAGCATCGGCCCGGTGCAGTCGATCTCACCGTCGGTATTTTTGATATTCGCCTCGATGCCGCGCAGTATCCCAATGCCGTCCACCAGACGTGGCCAGATCCGCATATTCACAAAATGCCAGTAGTGCGGCGCATCCGCCATGTCCGGACCATGATCGGTGATCGCGAACAGCTTAATGCCTTTCAGCTTCGCCTGGGCGATATAATCATGGAGGTTGCTATACGCGTGGGTACTGGCGACGGTGTGCATATGCAGGTCAACGGGATACATCTCTCTCTCCTCTGCGGTTTTTCCAAAGGATAGCAGTTATCAGCGGCGAATATTAGCAAAAACCCGGCGAACGCCGGGTTTCTCTCAGTAGCCGCGCTGTCTGTCAACCTGGCCGGTGACCGCGTTACCCTTCTCCATTTCGCTGATGGTATGGGATATGTACGCCACCGCTTCTGCCGGACGCGTCACGGCGGCCACGTGCGGGGTCATCGCCACGCGCGGATGTGCCCACAGCGGGCTTTCCACCGGCAGCGGCTCACGGCTGTAGACATCCAGCATGGCGCCTTTTAGCTTTCCGCTGTCCAGCGCCTTCAGCAGATCGGGCTCGACCAGATGCACCCCACGCGCCAGGTTCATCAGGTAGCTCTGATCGGCTAACTGGTTGAGCAAGGCTTCATTGATGATCCCTACCGTTTCCGCCGTGTTGGGCAGCAGGTTGATCAGCACGCGCGTGCCGTTCAGAAAGGCCGGAAGCTCATCCGTTCCGGCAAAGCTCTCTACGCCCGGATAGTCCTTACGGCTGCGGCTCCAGCAGCGCAGCGGGAAGCCCCACGGAGCGAGAGCTTCAGCCACTTTTGAGCCCAGCACGCCCGCACCGAGGATGCCGATGGTAAAGTCTTCGCGACGGTAATCCGGCAGCGGCTCCCAGTGGGCCTGCTGTTTAAAGGCCTGATAGTCATCAAAACGGCGGAACCAGTGCAGCACCTGGCTGACGGCATATTCCTGCATCTGCTGGCCCATTCCGGTATCTTCCAGGCGGAACAGGGGAATCGCTTCCGGCAGCATGTCAGGATGCGCCTTCAGCTTGCTCAGAATGGAATCCACGCCCGCCCCCAGGGCAAAAACGGCCTTCAGCTTACGGCCCTGGAGCATTTCTACCGGTGGATGCCAGACCAGCGCATAGTCAGCATGTTCGTTATCTCCACGCTTCCACTCGCGAACGCGTGCGCCGGGTAAAGCTGCCGTGAGCGCCTCGATCCAGTAGGCCGTATCAAACGTGGGGTGATAGAAAAGTATATCCATAGTCATTCCTGCCTTTTATTGCGCTGATTTATTTTGCTTTTTAACGAGGTTGTCAGCATAACAAATTTATTGCGCGGCTGTGTTGCTGATAAAAAAGACGCTTTCAGCACAATTAAGAATCATGTTGCCTGAAGTTTGTCTAAACGCGCTAAATTACTGAAAAAGTGAGTTGACGGCAGTTCGGCTTTTCCTTACATTAGCGCCCGTCCCGTCAACAACGGGATGACAATATGGTGAGGTGTCCGAGTGGCTGAAGGAGCACGCCTGGAAAGTGTGTATACGGCAACGTATCGGGGGTTCGAATCCCCCCCTCACCGCCATATTTAAAGAAGAGCTCGCATGAAAATGCGGGCTTTTTTTTCGCATATTGCACGCATGCAGGGGGGATTCGAACCTTGAAACTCCCTGCGCTCTTTATGTCGGGTGGCGCTGCGCTTACCCGACCTACAAAAAGCTACTCCTCCACCATCTTCGCATACTCTTCAGTCAGAAAATCCACCAGCGTCCTGACCGACGGCAGCATGCCGCGCCGCGAAGGATAAACCGCGTGAATCACTTCCCGTCGGGGTTCCCACGCGTCCAGCACCCGTACCAGTTCCCCTGACGCAAGCTGATCCTTCACCATCAATATCGGCAACTGTACAACGCCCACGCCCGCCATCGCTGCTTCCCGCAGTGCCAGCATGTCGGTGGTAATAAAGCGCGGTGTGTAGTGGATCTCCGCTTTCGCCCCTTCTGGACCACTGAGCTCCCATTTATGCACCTGTTTACCGGCCCCCATACTTAATCCAGGCCATTCACTGAGCTCGGAAGGCATTCGCGGTTTACCCATACGTTCAATCAACTGCGGACTTGCCACCAGGCAATGCCCCCTGTCAGCCAGCACCCTTAACACCAGATCGCTGTCATCAAACGGACGCGGACGCACGCGGATAGCCACATCAATACCTTCGCCAACAAGATCGACCCGACGATTGGTGGCCTCAAGCTGGAGATTAATCCCGGGGTAGCGCGCCATAAACCGCGCCAGCATCGGTCCCACGTGGACGTGCAGTAACGTGACGGGACAGGTGATCCTGACGACGCCGCGCGGCTCAGCCTGCAGCGCAGCAACGGCCTCCTCTGCCGCTTCTGCTTCTATCAGCATTGCCTTACAGTGCTGATAGAAAGTGTGCCCCACTTCCGTCACCGTAAACTGCCGCGTCGTGCGCTGTATCAACCGTACGCCAAGCCGCTCCTCCAGCTGCGCGATCCTGCGGCTCAGTTTGGACTTGGGTTGGTCAAGCGCCCTTCCCGCCGCCGCAAACCCCCCGTACTCCACTACCTTCACAAACCAGACGAAGTCATTGAGATCCTGCATAAATCCTCATCGTTCTATTTTCAGAACAGTGAATGCCATTTTCACTATCTACCGGGATATTAACCCTGAATATAAGCTAATTACATCAACAGAACATCAGGAGTTAATCATGAAAAACATCACTGGCGTTTATACCGCGCCACGTCAGCACTGGGTGGGCGACGGTTTCCCGGTCCGTTCAATGTTCTCCTATCAGACGCACGGCGAGCCGCTCAGCCCGTTCCTGCTGCTGGACTACGCGGGCCCATACACCTTTCCGGCAGACGGTGCGAAACGCGGCGTAGGCCAACACCCTCACCGGGGTTTTGAAACGGTCACTCTCGTCTATGCCGGTGAAGTGGAGCATCGCGACTCCACGGGGAAAGGCGGCGTCATTGGCCCCGGGGACGTGCAGTGGATGACCGCCGGCGCAGGCATTTTGCACGAGGAGTTCCACTCCAGCGCGTTCTCGCAAAAAGGCGGAGAACTCAAAATGATGCAGCTTTGGGTCAACCTGCCGGCGAAAGACAAGATGGCCGCACCGGGCTACCAGAGCATTACGAAAGCCGACATCCCGGTAGTGACGCTGCCTGACGACGGTGGAACGCTGCGGGTTATTGCCGGTCGCTACGACACGGTGACCGGCCCGGCGCACACTTTCTCGCCGCTCAACGTCTGGGACATCGCGCTGAACCAGGGAAGCCATCTGACGCTCGCTCAGCCGGAAGGCTGGAGCACGGCGCTGGTCGTGCTTGAAGGCAGCATCACGGTAAACGGTACCGCTCAGGCGGGTGAAGCCCAGCTGGTCGTGTTAAGTCAGGAAGGCGACAAACTGCACCTGGAAGCGAACAGCGATGCAAAAGTGCTGCTGATGGCCGGCGAGCCGCTGAATGAACCGATCGTGGGCTACGGCCCGTTTGTGATGAACAGTAAAGCCGAAATCAACGAAGCCATTCGTGATTTCAATTCCGGCCGCTTCGGCCAGCTCTGAACGTAATAAAGGAGAAGAACATGTCTACACCTGCGAACTTTAATGGAACCCGTCCGGTCATCGATGTGAACGATGCTGTGATGCTCCTTATCGATCACCAGAGCGGTCTGTTCCAGACCGTTGGTGATATGCCAATGCCGGAACTGCGTGCCCGTGCGGCAGCGCTGGCAAAAATCGCTACCCTGGCGAAGATCCCGGTGATCACCACCGCATCCGTCCCGCAAGGGCCGAACGGACCGCTTATCCCGGAGATCCACGCCAACGCGCCGCATGCGCAATATGTTGCCCGCAAAGGCGAGATCAACGCCTGGGATAACCCGGAATTCGTGGCGGCGGTAAAAGCCACCGGGCGTAAGACGTTGATCATTGCGGGTACCATTACCAGCGTCTGCATGGCCTTCCCGTCGATCAGCGCGGTTGCGGACGGGTATAAGGTGTTTGCGGTGATTGATGCCTCCGGCACCTACAGCAAAATGGCGCAGGAGATCACGCTGGCGCGCGTGGTACAGGCCGGTGTGGTCCCGATGGATACGGCGGCGGTGGCCTCTGAGATCCAGCGTACCTGGAACCGTGAAGATGCGGCGGAATGGGCGGAAGTGTACACCCATATCTTCCCGGCTTATCAGCTGCTGATCGAAAGCTACAGCAAAGCGCAGGAAGTGGTTAAAAACAGCGAAGTGCTCGATTCACAGCGTTAATCCCCTGCTCCGCGGCGTAAAAACCGTGGAGCTGATTATTGCTTAACCGAACAGGCACTAAAGCTGAAAATCTGCTTGACCGTGTCAGCGCAACTCCCTATAGTAGCGCCCCGTTGCCCCCCACGCGGTCAGGCAGCAAAACAATATGGTGAGGTGTCCGAGTGGCTGAAGGAGCACGCCTGGAAAGTGTGTATACGGCAACGTATCGGGGGTTCGAATCCCCCCCTCACCGCCATATTCAAGATGAGAGCTCGTACGAAAGTACGGGCTTTTTTCTTTTATATTCTCCGAAAGGGGGGATTCGAACCTTGAAACTCCCTGCGCTCTTTATGCCTGGTGGCGCTGCGCTTACCAGGCCTACGGGTATTGTAGGTCGGGTAAGCGCAGCGCCACCCGACAACATGCCTGCACATAAAACAAAGCCCGGTTTCCCGGGCCTTGAACGCAACTGCACACTCAGTAATACGCTTGCAGCGTGCGCTGGCAGAGCGCCGAGCGCACGCAGTCATCTTTGGTGAAGCGTACCACCCCAATCATCTCATCTTCCTCAAAACGTGACATCGCGTCGCTCAGTCCGGATTTCACGCCGGACGGCAGGTCACACTGGGTAATATCGCCGTTAACGATAACCGTCACGTTCTCCCCGAGGCGCGTTAAAAACATCTTCATTTGCGCAGCGGTCACGTTCTGAGCCTCGTCAAGAATGACGACCGCATTTTCAAATGTACGTCCGCGCATGTAGGCGAACGGCGCGATTTCCACCTTGCCAATCTCTGGCCGCAGGCAGTACTGCATAAAGGATGCACCCAGCCGCTTCACCAGCACGTCATAGACGGGCCTGAAGTACGGGGCAAACTTCTCCGAAATGTCACCGGGCAAGAAGCCGAGATCTTCATCAGCCTGCAGTACCGGACGGGTAACAATGATTCTTTCCACGTCCTTATGGATCAGCGCTTCCGCCGCTTTGGCTGCACTGATCCAGGTTTTCCCGCATCCGGCTTCACCGGTTGCAAAGATGAGCTGTTTACTCTCGATAGCATTCAGGTAGTGCGCCTGAGCCTCATTGCGCGCCACAATTGGAGAATTATCACGGCTGTCACGGGCCATGCCAATTGCTTCTACGCCACTCATCTGCACAAGCGAGGTGACCGATTCTTCTTCACGCTGTTTATGGCTACGTGAATCCCGTCTCAGCACACGTTTTGCTTCGCGACGAGCTTTGATCACTGCTTTTTGTCTTCCCATGGATAGCACCTTGAGTTGTTGGTATTCATCACACGCGCCAGCGTCGGCACGATTATGCGCACGAACATCAGAGGGTTGGCTTCCTTGTAAGCCATTGCTTGCACTATCGGATGACGATACGGAACAGCTACGCGCACCGTTCTGCACGTCGGTCGAATCAGATTCTTGAGGGAGGGGGGAAAATTTAGTGGTGAGGAAATCGCTGCCGGAGTCTGAGCCTCCGCGCCGGGTGCTGCGGTTGTTATGTTTACCTTGTCCAGTACAGGACGCAACCATTCGCGATCTCCATAGTGATTCAGCATCACTGCCGGGAACTACCGCTGTCTTATCTTAAGTACATCAGGAGTTATCATAAATGCAACATTTATTTTACCTGAATGCAACTTTTAGGACTGTCCCTACAGTTGAAATCAGTCTCATATAGAAATATTACAGAAATATAACAGCAGGATAGTCATATGAAAAAATAATGTCCCTGCGAATCGTCGCAGGGACAATTATCAGGCTTCAATAAGACCTTGAGCGAGATACGCGTTGCTGTCGCGCACGCCTGGCAGGGCAAAGAAATAGCCGCCGCCGATGGGTTTAATGTACTCTTCCAGCGCTTCGCCGTTGAGCCGCTTCTGCACGGTCAGGAAGCCCTTTTCCAGATCGTGCTGATAGCAGACGAACAGCAGCCCCATATCGAGCTGACCGGAATTGGTCACGCCGAGCGAGTAGCTGTATCCCCGACGCATCATCAGACTGGACTGCGTCTCTTTGGTACGCGGATTGGCCAGACGAATATGGCTGTCCAGCGCAATCACGTCGCCATTCGGATCGCGGGCGTAGTCAGGCACATCATGCTCGTTCTTCATGCCGAGCGGCGCCCCGCTTTGCTTATCGCGACCGAAGATCGTCTGCTGCTCTTTGAGCGGCGTGCGGTCCCAGAACTCCACGTGGAACTGAATAATGCGCACCGCCTGATAGCTACCGCCGACCGCCCATGCCGGTTCGCCCTGATCGGCAGTGACCCACACCACCTCCTTCATGAGCGCACTATCATGGCTGTCCGGGTTGGCCGTGCCGTCCTTGAAGCCCAGCAGGTTCACCGGGGTCTCTTTCCCTTTGCTGCGGGCGGCGTGGTCAGAGATAAACCCTTCCCGCTTCCAGCGCACGCTCAGCAGATCCGGCGTGTGCTTAATGATGTCGCGCAGGGCGTGGATTACCGTGTCCTGCGTATTGGCGCAAATCTGCAGAAGCAGATCGCCGTGGCAGAGGGCGGCGTCCAGGGAATCATTCGGGAAGCGCGTCATTTTTTGCAGCGCCTTCGGCTTTTGTTTTGCCAGCCCGTAGCGCGCGTCAAACAGCGATTCACCCAGCGAAACGGTAATGGTCAGGTTATCCGGGGCGATGAAAGGCCCCAGAATGCCGGAGTCCATTGGCGGCAGACGCGGGTTCGGCGTATCGGGCGCCGGTCCACCGGCGGTCAGAAACGCGATGCGCGTCGTCAGCAGGCGGAACAGGCGTTCCAGATCGGCTTTATCGCTGGCCAGCGAATCAAAGGCCACCAGCATCATCGACGCCTGCTGCGGCGTCAGAATGCCCGCCTGATGCTCGCCATAAAACGGCTGCGTCTCCATGCGGGCGTTGGGTGACAGCGTGCCGGGCGCACTTTGCGGTTTCGCCGCGTGCGCCACCGGACACCCGCGAGCCAGAGCAAGCGCGCCCCCGAGCGCCCCTACCCCTTTTAACAACCGACGACGGGAAGGCTCAGCCACGTCGTTCTCGTTATGCTTATTCATCGTGCTTAGTCCAGACCCAGTACGCCACGCAGCAGGGAGAGATCTTCCGCCAGGGCGGTAATCGGGCCTTTTAGCGCGTTACGGTCGGCATCGGTCAGCTTGTCGTAGGTTTCAAAGCCGTCTTTGGTACGGTACTTCGCCAGAATGGTGTCGACCTTTTTGAAGTTGGCGTCCACCTTGGCCAGCAGCTCGCCGTTCTCTTTCTGCAGCTGAGGACGCAGCAGGTTAACAATTTTCTGCGCGCCGTCGACGTTTGCCTGGAAGTCCCACAGGTCGGTATGGCTGTAGCGATCTTCTTCGCCGCTGATTTTGCTCGCGGCCACTTCTTCAATCAGACCGGCCGCGCCGCCCACCACTTTAGACGGCGGGAAGGCCAGCTCGCTGATGCGCTTTTGCAGCTCCAGCACGTCGCTGTTCAGCTGCTCAGCGTATTTCTCCATCCCTTTGGTGGTGTTGTCGCCAAACAGGGCTTTCTCCAGACGGTGGAAACCGGTGAATTTCGGATCGGCAGCCTTCTGCTCGAAATCATCTTCACGGGCATCGATGCTGCCATCAAGGTCAGAGAACAGCTCGGCGATCGGCTCGATGCGCTCGTAGTGCTGACGGGTTGGCGCATAGAGGGATTTCGCTTTTTCGATATCCCCGGCCTTCACCGCATCGGTAAAGGCTTTAGTTGCCGTCGCCAGCTCCGCCGTCTCTTTCGTGACGTACGCCTTATACGCGGTAATTGCATCGCCCAGGCTCAGCACCGCAGCGCCTTTCGCCGCATCGGCCGTCGCTTCACCTTTGACGATGAGCTTCCCTTTCGGGTTGGTCAGCAGGCCGCAGGTCATCTCATACTCGCCCGGCTGCAGGTTGGCGGTCATCTTCTGGCTAAAGCCAGGGGCGATATTTTCACGCTCTTCCACCACCAGAACGCCTTTCAGGATCTCCCACTCCAGCGCCTTCTGGCTGTGGTTCTGAATAATAAACTGGGTTTTGCCGCTGTTCACCGTGAGGGTCATCGGCTCACACTGCTTATCATTGACGGTGACTTTGACCTGAGGAACATCCGCGCCCCAGGCGGAGAAAGCAGAAGCGAACAGCGCGGCAATGCCTGCGCATAACGCACTACGACGGAACTGAATTGCCATGACTCTTCCCTTTAAAAGTATGTTGTCACTAAATCAAAAATTACGGCGCAACGCGCGACGCCTGCGTGCCGGTACGCGGCGGCATTGCGAACAGCACCAGCGCCGGAACCAGATAAATGAAGTACATCGCCACCTCGCTGACGCTCGGCGTTTCCTGATAGCCGAAGATACCTTCGAGCAGGGTTCCGGTCAGAGAGTGCGTGGAGAGAACGTTGCTGAGGTCAAACGCCACGTCCTGGAAATGGTTCCACAGGCCCGCTTCATGGAAGGCGCGAATCGCCCCAGCCGCCAGACCCGCCGCCACCAGCAGAATAAACAGGCTGGTCCACTTGAAGAAGGCGCCCAGGTTCAGGCGGATACCGCCCCAGTACAGCAGGAAGCCGAGCACCACGGCCGTGGCGAGGCCCAGCACGGCCCCCAGCGGCGGCCAGATCCCCACATCCTGCTGAAACGCTGCCAGCAGGAAGAAAACAGACTCCAGCCCTTCACGCGCGACGGCGAAAAAGACCATCATAATGAGCGCCCAGCCGTGGTTGTTCCCCTTCTGCAGCGCGTTATCCACCGCCTGCTCCAGCTGCACCTTCACGTTACGCGAGACTTTACGCATCCAGAACACCATCCAGGTGAGGATCACCACCGCAATCACGGCCACGATACCTTCAAACAGCTCCTGCTCTTTCTGCGGGAACTCGCCGGTGGTTTCGTTAATGAGAATGCCCAGGCCCAGGCAGAGCGCCGCGGCAAGGAATACCCCGACCCACATGACGCCAATCCACCGCCCGCGCTGGGTTCGCTTCAGATAACTGGCGATGAGGCTCACGATAAGGGCGGCTTCGAGCCCTTCACGTAACATAATGAGAAATGGAACAAACATGCCGACACCTTAAATGTTTATCGCGGTCAACTGATGCAAAGAAAGGTAAATTCTTGTGATAGTGATTATCATTACGACGGAAAGAAAAACAAGCGAAATGTGCGGTGTTTTGATGACGAGTTGTAAACGCAAAGCCTGATAATAGTGACGTACGTAACGTTCAGGTTTATAAGTTATAACGAAAATGCCCATTTACGCTGATTCAGGGCTGTGGCTAAATATCCGCCTCACAACCTAACTGAAAATAAACCATGTTTAAAATTGTCCATTTCCTGCTGGCGCTGGTGATTATTCTTGCGCTCGCCTGGCTTACGAGTTTTGACCGCCGGAAAATTCGGGTTCGTTTTGTTTTACAGCTGATTGTTATTGAAATTGCGCTGGCGTTCTTTTTCCTGCACGCCGAAAGCGGGTTATTCCTGATTAAATACGTCTCAGGATTTTTTGAGTCACTGCTCAAATTTGCTGGCGAAGGCACCAATTTCGTCTTTGGCGGTATGGGTGAAAAAGGGCTGGCGTTCATTTTCCTCGGCGTGCTTTGTCCGATTATTTTTATTTCCGCACTGATCGGTATTCTTCAGCACTGGCGGATCCTGCCAATTTTTATTCGGGTAATCGGTACGCTGCTGTCAAAACTGAACGGTATGGGCAAGCTGGAATCCTTTAACGCGGTGAGCTCGCTGATCCTCGGCCAGTCGGAAAACTTCATTGCCTACAAAGGCGTGCTGGGCGATCTCTCCTCGCGTCGTCTGTTCACCATGGCGGCCACGGCCATGTCGACGGTTTCCCTGTCGATTGTCGGGGCGTATATGACCATGCTCGACGCCAAATATGTCGTCGCGGCGCTGATTCTCAACATGTTCAGCACCTTTATTATCCTCTCAGTCATCAACCCGGCGCGCCCGGAAGCGGAACCGGATGTTAAGCTCGAAAAACTGCATGAATCCCAGAGCTTCTTCGAGATGCTCGGCGAGTATATTCTGGCCGGTTTTAAGGTGGCGATGATTATTCTGGCGATGCTGATTGGCTTTATCGCGCTTATTAGCGCCGTTAATGCCCTCTTCTCCAGCGTATTTGGCATGAGCTTCCAGCAGATCCTGGGCTATGTATTTTATCCCCTGGCGTGGCTGGTAGGGATTCCGCTGAGCGATGCCTTAAACGCGGGCAGCATTATGGCGACCAAGCTGGTGGCGAATGAATTTGTGGCGATGATTGAGCTGCAGAAAATAGCCCACCAGATGTCCCCGCGCGGGCTGGGGATTTTATCCGTCTTCCTCGTCTCGTTCGCGAACTTTGCCTCCATCGGCATCGTGGCCGGGGCGATTAAGGGCCTGAACGAGCAGCAGGGTAACGTGGTATCGCGTTTCGGGCTGCGTCTGGTGTACGGCGCGACGCTGGTGAGTTTGCTGTCGGCGAGCTTTGCGGGGTTGGTGCTCTGATGCAATGCCGGGTGGCGCGCAGCGATCCCGGCCTACAAAACAACAACGGCGGGAATTCCCGCCGTTTTCATTAAAACTGCACGCACACCGGCTGATCGACACGCATCACCGACTCCTGCGCGAAGCGGGACTTATAAATCCCGCGTAACGCTTCGATGTTCTTCTCGCTCTGCGCATCTTTACCGTGGATCAGCATCAGCGCCTTGCTCGGCTCGCGCGCCACTTTTCCGTCGTTCCCCAGCCACTGCCCGCGGGCATCAAACACCGTTAAGCCATCGCGAAAGCGCGGCGTCACGTCCTGGTCAACAAACTGCTGCCACTCGTTGCTGGTAATCTGCGCCCCGGCAGGACGGTTTAAGCCGAAATAGAGCGTGGTTTGCTGCATCTGGCTATCCGCTTTGCAGGTCTCCACCGCCGCGTGTTGCGATGGCGCGTTGCAGCCCGCCAGCATCAATAATGCCGCCGCCATTAACCCTGTTTTGATTGTCATGCTTCGCTATCCTCATTGTTATAAGCACATGGATATCACAGGAAAAGACGGATTTTGGCAAGAAAAAAGCCGGGTGGCGCTTGCGCTTACCCGGCCTACGGTACTGCGTGAGAAAATTATTCCGGCTGCAGCTTAGACGGCGGCGCGGAGTGGTAATGCGCGTCGGCTTCCGCAAAGCGTTTCTGCATGGAGGCAGACGGTGCTTTACCCAGCAGGCTGAAGACCACGATACCGATGCTGCCGAAGATGAAGCCAGGAATGATTTCGTACAGGCCCAGCCAGGCGAACTGTTTCCAGACGATAACGGTCACCGCACCGATAATCATCCCCGCCAGCGCGCCGTTACGGGTCATACGGGACCACATGACGGAGAACAGGACGACCGGACCAAACGCCGCACCGAAGCCCGCCCACGCGTAGCTCACGAGACCCAGCACGCGGTTTTCCGGGTTGGCCGCCAGCGCAATCGCCACCAGCGCCACCAGCAGCACCATAAAGCGCCCTACCCACACCAGCTCTTTCTGGCTCGCGTTTTTACGCAGGAAGGCCTTATAGAGGTCTTCGGTGATTGCACTGGAGCAGACCAGCAGCTGACAGCTCAGGGTGGACATCACCGCCGCCAGGATCGCAGAGAGCAGAATACCGGCAATCCACGGGTTAAACAGAATCTGCGCCAGTTCGATGAACACGCGCTCGGCGTTCTGGTTCACCGCGCCCGCCTGCGCCGGGTTGTTATTAAAGTAGGCGATACCGAAGAAACCGACCGCACACGCGCCCGCCAGACACAAAATCATCCACGTCATGCTGATGCGACGCGCATGAACGATGGTGTGATGAGAATCTGCCGCCATAAAGCGCGCCAGAATGTGCGGCTGACCGAAGTAGCCCAGGCCCCAGCCCATCAGGGAGACGATGGCGACAAAGTTCAGCCCTTTCAGCATGTCGACGTTTTCAATGCTCTTCTGCTTGATCACTTCCAGCGATTCGCCAAAGCCGCCAACGGTGAAAATCACAATCACCGGGGTCAGGATCAGGGCAAAGATCATCAGGCTCGCCTGCACGGTGTCGGTCCAGCTTACCGCCAGGAACCCGCCCACGAAGGTATAGAGGATGGTCGCCGCCGCACCGGCCCACAGGGCGGTTTCGTAGCTCATGCCGAAGGTGCTTTCGAACAGGCGCGCGCCCGCCACGATGCCGGAGGCACAGTAGATGGTAAAGAACAGGAGGATAACCACGGCAGAGATAATGCGCAGAATGCGGCTGTTATCTTCAAAGCGTCCGGTGAAGTAGTCCGGCAGCGTCAGGGCATTATTGTTAGCCTCGGTATGCACGCGCAGACGGCCCGCCACCAGCTTCCAGTTGATCCACGCGCCCACGGTCAGACCGATGGCGATCCAGCTTTCAGAGATACCGGAGATAAAAATCGCACCCGGCAGACCCATCAGCAGCCATCCGCTCATGTCCGATGCGCCCGCGGAGAGTGCGGTCACCATCGGGCCTAAACTGCGTCCGCCCAGAATGTAGTCGTCAAAGTTTTTCGTGGAACGCCACGCCAAAAACCCTATCAGGATCATGCCAAAAATATAAACGAGAAATGTCACCAGCATCGGTGTGCTAATTGCCATTCAAATTCTCCAAAAGTGTCGAGCGACAACCATCCGGGTTGCCTTGTTATATGATCACCGGAACGAGGTGACGGTATCTTGTGTTTCGGTTGGGCGCGCTATCCTGCCGTATGCGCCCTCCGCTGACAAACGATTTAACACTGCATTTACATCAATTTCATCCCCGGTTTGATACGAGTTTCCTATAGGTTGCACTCGCTCACGCTTTTACGGGTTGCACCTTTGAAAAGTGTTAACTCCCGCATAAAACCAGGCTTTCCGCGACAAAGCCAGCACGTTTTTCCAGCTAACCATTCGTTAACAATCCATTCATTTTCTGGGTTGCAAACCAGGTCACATTTAACACGGTTGCACAAAGTTGCAACATGGTGGATATTTCACGCTAACGACCAAACACGATGAAAGCACAACAGGAGCTTTGGCATGGGTATGACCACCATGGGGGTTAAGCTGGATGACGCGACCCGCGAACGGATTAAGACCGCAGCAACCCGCATTGATCGCACGCCGCACTGGTTAATTAAGCAGGCGATTTTTAACTATCTCGAAAGACTCGAGAGCGACGAGGGCCTGCCGGAGCTGCCTGCCCTGCTCGCCGGTGCCGCCAATGAAAGCGAGGACGCGCCTGCCGCTGGCGATGAAAGCCATCAGCCGTTCCTCGAATTCGCCGAGCAGATCCTGCCGCAGTCCGTCAGCCGTGCCGCCATCACCGGTGCGTACCGTCGCGCCGAAACCGACGCCGTACCGATGCTGCTGGAGCAGGCCCGTCTGCCGGAAGCTATTGCCGCACAGGCGCACAGCCTGGCGTACCAGCTGGCTGACAAACTGCGTAACCAGAAAACCGCCACCGGCCGCGCCGGGATGGTTCAGGGTCTGCTGCAGGAGTTTTCCCTCTCCTCACAGGAAGGCGTGGCGCTGATGTGCCTGGCGGAAGCGCTGCTGCGTATTCCGGATAAAGCCACCCGCGACGCGCTGATCCGCGACAAGATCAGTAACGGCAACTGGCATTCGCACATTGGCCGCAGCCCGTCGCTGTTTGTCAACGCCGCGACCTGGGGCCTGCTGTTCACCGGCAAACTGGTCTCGACCCATAACGAAGCCAACCTCTCCCGCTCCCTGAACCGCATCATCGGCAAGAGCGGCGAGCCGCTGATCCGCAAGGGCGTGGACATGGCGATGCGTCTGATGGGCGAGCAGTTCGTCACCGGGGAAACCATTGCCGAAGCGCTGGCGAACGCCCGCAAGCTGGAAGATAAAGGTTTCCGCTACTCCTACGACATGCTGGGCGAAGCGGCGCTGACCGCCGCCGACGCGCAGGCCTACATGGTTTCTTACCAGCAGGCGATCCACGCCATCGGTAAAGCGTCCAACGGTCGCGGTATTTATGAAGGCCCGGGCATCTCCATTAAGCTTTCCGCCCTGCACCCGCGCTACAGCCGCGCGCAGTACGATCGGGTAATGGAAGAGCTCTACCCGCGCCTGAAGTCCCTGACCCTGCTGGCGCGCCAGTATGATATCGGCATCAACATCGACGCCGAAGAGGCCGACCGTCTGGAGATCTCCCTCGATCTGCTGGAAAAACTGTGCTTCGAACCGGAGCTGGCGGGCTGGAACGGCATTGGCTTCGTGATCCAGGCCTACCAGAAGCGCTGCCCGTTCGTCATTGATTACCTGATTGACCTGGCCAGCCGCAGCCGCCGTCGCCTGATGATCCGCCTGGTGAAAGGGGCCTACTGGGACAGCGAAATCAAACGCGCCCAGATGGAAGGGCTGGAAGGCTATCCGGTCTACACCCGCAAGGTCTATACCGACGTCTCTTACCTCGCCTGCGCGAAAAAGCTGCTCGGCGTGCCGAACCTGATCTATCCGCAGTTCGCCACCCACAACGCCCACACCCTGGCGGCCATTTACAGCCTGGCCGGGCAGAACTACTACCCGGGCCAGTACGAATTCCAGTGCCTGCACGGCATGGGTGAACCGCTGTACGAGCAGGTGACCGGTAAAGTGGCGGACGGCAAGCTTAACCGCCCGTGCCGCATTTACGCCCCGGTAGGTACCCACGAAACCCTGCTGGCATATCTGGTGCGTCGCCTGCTGGAAAACGGCGCGAACACCTCCTTCGTTAACCGCATCGCCGACACCACCCTGCCGCTCGACGAGCTGGTCGCCGATCCGGTGCAGGCCGTTGAGAAGATGGCGGCGCAGGAAGGCCAGATTGGCCTGCCGCATCCGAAGATTGCCCTGCCGCGCGAGCTGTACGGCAAGGGGCGCGTCAACTCGGCGGGGCTGGATCTCGCCAACGAACACCGTCTGGCGTCCCTCTCCTCTGCCCTGCTCAACAGCGCGCTGCAGAAGTGGCAGGCCAAACCGATGCTGGAGCAGCCCGTTGCTGACGGCGACATGCAGCCGGTCATCAACCCGGCGGAGCCAAAAGATATCGTCGGCTACGTGCGTGAAGCCACCGAAGCGGAAGTGGATCAGGCGCTGGACAGCGCGGTGAATAACGCCCCTATCTGGTTCGCCACCCCGCCGCAGGAGCGTGCCGCCATTCTGGAACGCGCGGCGGTGCTGATGGAAGACCAGATGCAGTCGCTTATCGGCATTCTGGTGCGCGAAGCGGGTAAAACCTTCAGCAACGCCATCGCCGAAGTGCGCGAGGCGGTCGACTTCCTGCACTACTACGCCGGTCAGGTGCGCGATGATTTCGACAACGAAACCCACCGTCCGCTCGGCCCGGTCGTCTGTATCAGCCCGTGGAACTTCCCGCTGGCGATCTTCACCGGCCAGATTGCCGCTGCCCTGGCCGCAGGCAACAGCGTGCTGGCAAAACCGGCAGAGCAGACCCCGCTGATTGCCGCACAGGGCATCAACATTCTTCTGGAGGCAGGCGTACCGGCGGGCGTGGTCCAGCTGCTGCCGGGCCGCGGTGAAACCGTGGGCGCCAAACTGACCTCCGATAACCGCGTGCGCGGCGTGATGTTTACCGGTTCGACCGAAGTGGCCTCGCTGCTGCAGCGCAATATTGCCACCCGTCTGGATGCGCAGGGTCGTCCTACGCCGCTCATTGCGGAAACCGGCGGCATGAACGCCATGATCGTCGACTCCTCTGCCCTCACCGAGCAGGTGGTAGTTGACGTTCTGGCCTCCGCCTTCGACAGCGCCGGTCAGCGCTGCTCCGCCCTGCGCGTGCTGTGCCTGCAGGATGACGTGGCGGACCACACGCTGAAGATGCTGCGCGGCGCGATGGCCGAATGCCGCATGGGCAACCCGGGCCGTCTCACCACCGACATCGGGCCGGTGATCGACGCGGAAGCCAAAGCCAATATTGAAAACCACATTCAGGCCATGCGCGCGAAAGGCCGTCCGGTGTTCCAGGCGGTGCGAGACAACAGCGAAGACGCCCGCGAGTGGCGTTCCGGCACCTTTGTGCCGCCTACGCTTATCGAGCTGGCAAGCTTCGACGAGCTGAAAAAAGAGGTCTTCGGTCCGGTGCTGCACGTGGTGCGCTACAACCGCAACAACCTCAACGAGCTGGTTGAGCAGATCAACGCCTCCGGCTATGGCCTGACGCTCGGCGTGCATACCCGTATCGACGAGACCATCGCGCAGGTGACCGGCAGCGCCAAAGTGGGCAACCTGTACGTTAACCGCAACATGGTTGGCGCGGTCGTGGGCGTGCAGCCGTTCGGCGGTGAAGGCCTCTCCGGCACCGGTCCGAAAGCGGGCGGTCCGCTCTACCTGTACCGTCTGCTGGCGAACCGTCCTGAGAACGCGCTGGGCGTTACCCTGGCGCGTCAGGATGCGGAGTATCCGGTGGATGCGCAGCTGAAAACCGTGCTGACCCAGCCGCTGGACGCGCTGATTAAGTGGGCTGATAATCGTCCAGAGCTGCGTGCGATTGCGCAGCAGTACGGCGAGCTGGCACAGGCCGGTACGCAGCGTCTGCTGCCGGGGCCGACCGGCGAGCGCAATACCTGGACGCTGATGCCGCGCGAGCGCGTTCTGTGCGTGGCGGATAACGAGCAGGACGCGCTGGTACAGTTGGCCGCCGCGATGGCCACCGGGTGTGAAGTGCTGTGGCCGGACGATGCGCTGCATCGCGACCTGGCCAAACAGCTGCCGAAAGCGGTCTCGGCCCGCATTCACTTCGCGAAAGCCGATGCGCTCCTGACGCAGCCGTTTGATGCCGTCATTTACCACGGTGATTCTGACCAGCTGCGCGAGCTGTGCGAGCAGGTTGCGGCCCGCAGCGGGGCGATTGTTTCGGTGCAGGGCTTCGCGCGCGGCGAAACCAACCTGCTGCTGGAACGCCTGTACGTGGAGCGCTCGCTCAGCGTCAACACCGCGGCAGCGGGCGGTAACGCCAGCCTGATGACCATCGGTTAATCGTGTAAACTCTCCCCGGTGGCGCTACGCTTACCGGGGCTACAAAACAACCGTAGGCCGGATAAGCGCAGCGCATCCGGCTTTTTTACACGGAGGGGATGATGAAAAGAGTATTTCTCGCAGGCGCAGCGCTGCTGCTGAGCGCCAGCGCGCTGGCCGACGAGTGCGACAAAGCGACCACCCAGGTTGAACTGAATACCTGTAGCGCGCAGCAGTACCAGGCTGCCGACAAAAAGCTCAACCAGACCTATCAGGCCGCCGTCAAGCGTGCGGTAGCCCCTCAGCGCGAGCTGCTGAAAAAGGCGCAGCAGGCCTGGATTGCCCTGCGCGACGCGGACTGTGCGTTTATCGGTTCGGGGACGGAAGGCGGCAGCGTTCAGCCGATGATCGTGAATCAGTGCCTGGCGGAGAAAACCGTGGAGCGCGAGGCGTTTCTGGCCTCGCTGATGCAGTGCGAAGAGGGCGACTTAAGCTGCCCTCTCCCACCGGGGAACTAGCGCAAGCGGATCCCTTCGATAATCATCCGCTGCACGTTTTCCAGGGTGCTGTGGAAAAACGCTTCGTCCTGGAGCGTTTTACCGGTCACCGCCTCGACCTGGGCCGCAAAGTCAGCATAATGCTGGGTGGAGGCCCAAATCATAAAGATCAGATGATGCGGATCGACCGGGGCCAGTTTTCCGCTGGCCACCCATCCCGCGATAATGGCCGACTTATCGTCCACCAGCTGTTTTAAATCTCCGGTCAGCTCCGCCTGCAACAGCGGCGCCCCCTGCAGCATCTCAAGACAAAACAGCCGTGATGCCTGCGGGTAATCGCGCGACACCTCCAGCTTCAGGCGAATGTACTCTTTGATCGCCACCAGCGGGGCCAGCTCTTCGCGGAACGCTTTCAGCGGCGCCAGCCAGATATCGAGGATCTGCTGCATCACCGCAACATACAGCGCCTCTTTCGACGGGTAATAGTAGAGCAGATTGGTTTTGGATACCCCGGACTGCTCCGCCACCTGCTCCAGGCGCGTGCCGTGAATGCCAAACTGCGAAAAGGTCTCCAGCGCCGCGCTGAGGATCGCCTGCTTCTTGGCGCTCACCGCCTGCGAACGTTTACCTGGTGTTTTCACTGCGCCTTGTGTCATTCCCGCTCTCCTTATTGGTTTGCCATAGCATAGCAAAAGCCCTGCTTTCTCTCGACATTTTGGGGGCGGGGCTGTGCCGAATCGAAAAAGGAAAGCAGTTGTGGGAGGCCAGGTGTGAATGTTACTGACCTTTCTTTATGGCTGGCTCCTCGGTCATTTAGACGGTCCGCTTTGCGCCAGAAGCGGACATTGTCGAAGAAGGATGTGTAGAAATAAATAACAGAAAGATAAAACGCTTATTGGCTCTCTGTTTCTTGATCGGTTAGTCCCAATTTTTCCGGTAAGATATCTTTGAATATTGCTATCAACTCAGGATCCATAAAAAGATAATCGTCAGAGATATCGAGCACATGCAGAGGCTTGAATGCGATGATCCTGCCATATTGGGCCACTAAGCGATTTTTGTGCTTCTGCTCCATCACACAGACAACATCAGCCCATTGAAGCAATTCGGCAGAGACTCTTTTTTTTGCATTCCGGCTAGTCCCAGCGGAAAGTACGGCAAGGGATGGATAACGGCGGAACACCTGTTCCGCCGTGGGGCTTCGCCATTGATTACGACTGCATATAAAAAGTACGTTCATCCGAATAGAGGTACTCTTCCAGACCTCTCAAGGCAAGCTGTTGGTTAGTAATACGTGGATACTCAAGCCCCAGTTGTGCGGCACGCAACAATTTATCCGACCGCGTGTAAAGCATCTTCCAGTTTTTTTCGCCACGGAATTTTAATAAGGTCTTGCGGATATCACGAGACTTGTTACGTCGCTTCTGTGCATTGCGCCAATCTCGAGTACGTTTTGTTTCCATTGTTTTACTCTCTCAGATTAATCGGGTCAGCAGCCGCGATAATACGGGGAGAACAAACTGTAGAAGCTTAGCATCTTACGGGGGCAGTTAATACTCCCGTTTATGGTGAGTCATAGTCAAGTTTCTGGCTTCGGTGATAGGTATACTCCGCTCAAACGAAGGGTAAATACCCCATCAAAACAGAACATTCGTTTTTAGAAAATTGTCCGAAAATGGTCGAGTTAATCATAAAGCTCACTTCCACTCCTGGCTCATATAGGACAACCATAATCACATCTACTAACCCAATGGAGATTGAACATGACAATAGCTCCATGGAACAAAAGCCGCATTATGGGTCAGAAGGGTTGTAAAATGCGTGAGGCACCCTTCCTGGCTGGATAAAAACCAGTCCAAATCATATTCTACAAACTCGTCAATTTCCTTCATTTTTAACACCACGTAGCAGTCATATTAATCAGCCCTGTCTTTTCCAGACAGTGATGTCACTGAATCGCCACGGATAATCTAGACACTTCTGAGCCGTTGAT
>NZ_CAMFKT010000019.1:0-106836 GCF_945957325.1 Enterobacter sp. PL1 | reverse complement strand
ATTGAATCTACAACCGCGCTCTTGATGTCAGACTCCCTGAACAGTTCTCGATAATCAGGAAACTCAGAGCGCGTTATCCTGTGGCCACTCTCTGCCATGTGTTCGGGGTCCATCGCAGCAGCTACAAATACTGGAAAAACCGTCCTGAAAAGCCAGACGGCAGACGGGCTGTATTACGCAGCCAGGTACTTGAACTGCATGGCATCAGCCACGGCTCTGCCGGAGCAAGAAGCATCGCCACAATGGCAACCCAGAGAGGCTACCAGATGGGGCGCTGACTTGCTGGCAGACTCATGAAAGAGCTGGGGCTGGTCAGTTGCCAGCAGCCGACTCACCGGTATAAGCGTGGCGGTCATGAGCACGTTGCTATCCCGAATCATCTTGAGCGACAGTTCGCCGTAACGGAACCAAATCAGGTGTGGTGCGGTGATGTGACCTATATCTGGACGGGTAAGCGCTGGGCGTACCTCGCCGTTGTTCTCGACCTGTTCGCAAGAAAACCAGTGGGCTGGGCCATGTCGTTCTCGCCGGACAGCAGGCTTACCATGAAAGCACTGGAAATGGCATGGGAAACCCGTGGTAAGCCCGTCGGGGTGATGTTCCACAGCGATCAAGGCAGTCATTATACGAGCAGGCAGTTCCGGCAGTTACTGTGGCGATACCGGATCAGGCAGAGTATGAGTCGGCGTGGAAACTGCTGGGATAACAGCCCAATGGAGCGCTTCTTCAGGAGTCTGAAGAACGAATGGGTGCCAGCGACGGGCTATGTAAGCTTCAGCGATGCAGCTCACGCAATAACGGACTATATCGTTGGATATTACAGCGCACTAAGACCGCACGAATATAATGGTGGGTTACCACCAAACGAATCAGAAAACCGATACTGGAAAAACTCTAACGCGGTGGCCAGTTTTAGTTGACCACAACAGTAAAGAGATTATCCTCCAGACTTTTCAAAACACGAGCGCTATGCGATGCCGACCACTTCTGATTGCTGGCGTGCCAGTCTCTGGCGACTACTTCAAACGTTATCGCCTCTTGTTCCTGTTCTACCTTAACAGCTTTCTTGTTTTCACTGGGATCGACACCATTAGCTAAAAGCTTACGAGCCTCATCCCGGTGTGCCCTGGCATCCGCCAACGACACTTCGGGGTATTTCCCCAATGCCAGCATCTTCTCTTTGCCGCCAAAGCGATAACGTAGCCGCCAGTATTTGGAGCCGTTAGGGTGAACCAGCAAAACCATGCCTTCACCGTCGGTCAGCTTATAGGCTTTTGCTTCAGGCTTAGCCGAACGAACCTTCACATCACTCAGAGCCATGATGAGTATCCTTTCAAGGGTTCTGTGTGGGTACAAACATTATCGAACCGGGAAATACCCGCAGTTGTACCCGCATCAGTAAGTTGATGTAGATTGAATCAGGTTGACTTAGGTTGAGTGAAAAAGCGAGGAAAGCCTTGCGGATACTGGATTTTAGGCACAAAAAAAGACGTCCGTTGACGTCTATTGATGTTCCGATGGTGCCCGAAGGCCGAACTCGAATCGGCTCTTCATTAACTAACTCTGGCAACGTTTCCATCCAATCGCAATCCATCCAAATAGTCCCCATACCACTGCATCATCTCTTTCCTCCCTTCAAGATACTGCGCATGGTTATAGGTCCCGCGAATCGCGTTCTTGTCCACATGCGCGAGCTGGGTCTCAATCCAAGCAGTGTTGAATCCTTCCTCATGCAAGATTGTGCTCATGGTGTGACGAAAACCATGTCCGGTTGCTCTCTTATCGTAACCAATCCTTTTAATAACCATATTGATGCTGGCTTCGCTCATTGGTTTATTAACATCGTTTCGACCTGCAAAGATAAACTGGTAAGTACCGGTCAATTGCTTTAGTTGCCGAAGTGCTGCTAAGGATTGAGCAGAAAGGGGGACTATGTGGGGTCGCCTCATCTTCATTCTACTTTTCGGTATTTCCCAGATATGGTTTTCGAAGTCGATTTCACTCCATTCTGCCATACGTAATTCGACGGTTCGTAAGCCCGTAAGCATGAGTAGTCGGGTCGCCAGAAGCGTTACTAGACTGCCGGTGTATTGTGAAAGCTTTTGTAAAAACTCGGGTAGCTCAGCAGCAGTAAGAAAGGGATAATGTTGTTTCTCGTACCCCTGTAAAGCACTACCAAGATCAGCCGCAGGGTTGTACTCGGCTCGGCCAGTAACAATAGCGTAACGGAACACTTCGCTACAACGTTGGCGCACTTTACTGGCAAGCTCCGGCGCACCTCGCTTTTCCATACGCTGCAATACAGACAGAAGCTCCAGTGGCTTTATCTCATTAACCGGCTGCGATCCAACAAAGGGAAATACATTGTTTTTGAAGGCCCGGTTAACATAGTCAGCGTAGTTTTTTGACCAGCCAGAAACTTTTGCGTTGTACCACTCAACCGCTATCGCTTCAAAAGTATTCGTAACCGATAGTTTTTGGGCAAGTAGTTCGGCTTTTTTAACTTCACCGGGATCTTTATCATTTGCCAATGTTTTTCTCGCTTCATCGCGCTTAGTGCGGGCTTCCGCAAGTGAGATGTCAGGATAGGTTCCGAACGAGAGTTTTTTCTCTTTACCGGCAAATCGATACTTCATTCGCCAGTACTTTGAACCGTTAGTATTGACCATGAGATAGAGCCCTCCGCCATCAGCGAGTTTATAGGCTTTATCTCTGGGCTTTGCAGTCTCGACCTGACGAGCATTCAGTGGCATTTGGGGGCCTCATTTTCCGTTGAACAGGATAAGCCCCCACTTAGGCCCCCAAACGTTTATTGATTCACGTAGATATGGGTAGACTTCAGTTGACGTCGCATAGCCTGAGAAGAGGAGTTATGGCTGATTATAAAAGGTTTTTATTGAATTCGGTAGACATCAGGAGAGTTATATCTGGTGTCCCCTGCAGGAATCGAACCTGCAACTAGCCCTTAGGAGGGGCTCGTTATATCCATTTAACTAAGGGGACGAGGCGGCACGAGTATAGCGTCATTTACACTTTGCGTTAAGCGCATCGCCGCCTGACTGCTCAAAGAGTCACCATTCAGGACGATTTTTTTGTCGATTTATCATCATTTTCCCGCGCTTTAAGCTCCGCTTTGCGTTTGTTCGACATGTCGTTACGGATTTGGGCATGGCTTAACAGCGCGAAGATAAACGTTCCGCCGCAGATGTTTCCTGCTAGTGTCGGTAAGGCGAACGGCCAGAAAAAGTCGCTCCAGTGAAGCGTACCGTTAAAGACCAGATACAGTATTTCTACGGTACCGACCACAATATGCGTGGTGTCAGCCAGCGCAATCAGCCAGGTCATCAATATAATCACCACAATTTTGGCGCTCCCTGCTGAAGGAAACATCCAGACCATCGTGGCGATGATCCAGCCGGAGATGATGGCATTCGAGAACATCTCGATCGGGGTGTTTTTCATCACATCCATGCCGATTTTTACAAATGCATCCCGGGTGGGTTCATCAAAGATCGGCATGTACTCAAACGCCCAGGCCGCTATGCCCGTGCCGATGATATTACCCAGCAGGACGACGCTCCACAGACGCATCAATAAACCGAAGTTGCCGAGGGTAGGGTTTTGCATCACCGGCAGAACGGCGGTCACCGTGTTTTCGGTAAACAGCTGCTGGCGGGCCATGATGACAATCACAAAGCCGAAGGTATAGCCGAGATTCTCGAGTAAAAAACCGCCCGGCACACCTTCCAGCTGAACATGAAATATCCCTTTGGCGAGCAGAGATGCGCCCATTGAGAGCCCTGCGGCGATAGCTGACCAGAAGAGGGCCATGGCATCGCGCTCCATCTCTTTTTCACCGTCCTGGCGTATATGCTCATGGATGGCCATCGCGCGGGAAGGGAGGCGATCTTCATCAATTTCTATTTTCTCGCCACGCGCTTTCTCCTCGCTTTCAATTTCAAGTTCCTCATCGCTCTCGCCAATTTTTTCTTCGCCCACTTCTTTCATATCTGCTCCCGGAGGTTGATCTTTCTGTTAAGCGTAGCGGCTTTTATCGGGATGCCTGTGGGGATGCTCTTAAATTGGCGGCAATGACAACAAAGGTGATACATCTCTTTCAAAGACATTATAAAATTGCCAGCGAAACGAATTCCAAAAGCCAGGCTATGCTGAGATCAGAGTCACGGTGATTACTGCCCGTAATTGTGCTCATAGACATCGGTAAACGTGCTGTTACAATCGCTTGCACGTTTACAGACGGAGCATCAACGGCTCCGTTACGGATGGCAATCAACGATAGCCATACTGAACAGGGAGATATTTATGAAACTTCGGCTGTCGGCGCTTGCGCTTGGCGCGACGATGCTTGTGGGCTGCGCCAGCTCCGGGGAGCAAACGGGACGCTCCGATCCTCTCGAAGGATTTAACCGCTCCATGTATAACTTCAACTACAACGTGCTGGACCCGTATGTGGTTCGCCCGGTGGCAGTGGCATGGCGCGATTATGTTCCCCAGCCCGCGCGTAACGGGTTAAGTAACTTTACCAGCAACCTCGAAGAGCCTGCGGTAATGGTGAACTACTTCCTGCAGGGCGACCCGTATCAGGGGATGGTGCACTTTACCCGCTTCTTCCTGAACTCCATTCTGGGGATGGGCGGCTTTATTGACGTGGCAGGCATGGCGAACCCGAAACTGCAGCGTGAGCAGCCGCACCGTTTCGGCAGCACAATGGGACATTATGGCGTCGGGTACGGTCCGTACATGCAATTACCGTTCTACGGTAGTTTCACCCTTCGTGATGATGGCGGCGATATGGTTGATACGCTGTATCCGGTTCTGTCGTGGCTGACCTGGCCGCTGTCGGTGGGTAAATGGACGGTGGAAGGGATTGAAACCCGTGCGCAACTGCTCGACTCTGATGGCTTACTGCGCCAGTCTTCTGACCCGTATATTATGGTGCGAGAAGCGTACTTCCAGAATCATGACTTTATTGCCAACGGCGGTAAGCTGAAGCCGGAAGAGAATCCAAACGCGAAGGCGATCGAGAACGAACTAAAAGATATCGATTCGGAGTAAATAAAAAAGGTGAGCAATGCTCACCTTTTTCAATTCCTGCGCGATTAGAACGCGTAGTTGAAGTTCGTACCGAACAGCCAGGCTTTACCTTCAGAGGTAAACTCGTAAGGGCCTTCCTGGAACGTCACTTTCTGACCGTGCATATAAGATACGCCCGCATCGATGGATGCATTCTCGTTGAACGCATAAGTCGCGCCTGCACTTATCCAGAAGCGGTCCTGATCCGGAATGGAAATGGAACGCTTGTCTGCCGGAACCGGGCTGTCGTCAAATGCGATACCGGAGCGGAAAGTCCAGTTTTTATCGTAGTAGTAGGTGGTACCCAACGCAATACGATAAGCGTCGTGGAAGCTTTCGTCCTTATAGAACAGCGTTTGACCATTGCTTCCGGTCGCTTTCAGCTCCTGGAACTGGCTCCAGCTGGTATAGGCCAGGCTGTAGTGGATCGCCCATTGCGGTGCAACGCGGTTATAACCGGAGACTTCCCACATTTCTGGCAAATGCAGTGACAGCGAACCTGGAACGGTCTGGTTTGACGTTCCCCAAGGAATGGTGGTACCCGCACCAGGAACCACGTTGTTCACAGGCTTCAGGATGCCGCTCTTGTAATCGCCGTCGAAGTCAATTTTCACTTCGGAGCGATAGGTCAGGCCCCAACGGTTGTTTTTGTCCAGCTCGTACAGGATACCGGCGTTCCAGCCATAGCCCCACTCATCACCTTCAAGGCTGGCAATTTTGTTGCTGTTTTTTGGCAGGCGAGCAGTTTGCTCCCCGGAGTAACGTTCAATTTTGGCATCGGCGTAGACGGCATCAAAGCCCAGACCAAAGCTCCAGTTGTCGTTCAGGCGATAAGCACCACTCAGGTTAAGGTTCAGCGTAGTAAGGTCTGTTTTACCGCCGTATTCACCAGCCGGGTAGTTGCTATTGAACTCGGTAGCAAGCCCGTAGTTAGAGGTTACGGATGCTCCCCAGCCAAACTGTTCATTGATAGGCGCAACGAAGTGCAGGTTAGGGACCCATGCTGTTGGGGCAATATTGTCCGCTTTAAGGCTCGCACCCGTGTAAGGCGACTTGCCAGAAATGTTGACATCAGGATCGATATAAACCGCACCGGCAGAGAAGGTCGGACGATCAAACATCATGATCAATGCGGGGTTACGACTTGCGTTACCCGCATCATCAGCAATAGCGCCTTCCCCTGAATACGCGCGGCCAAGGCCAGAGGAAGAAAATTCGTTTAACTGAAAGCCCGCTGACCATGCGGAAGTGGAGACGAGTGCCACTGCGACTGCCAGCGCAGTCTTGTTGAACAGGGTTTTCTGGCTCATGACCATAACCTCATTGAGTTATTTTTATTCAATAATTGTTACATACCGTAACAGGAGCGCGAAGTGTAGGGTCTGAGGTATGACAGACAAATCAGACCAGTGGCCAGAGTATAGGTCCGACCAGCCTGAATGTTGCAAGTTTGTTTATTAATATTTTCAAACATGTTTCGTGAAACGAGATCTGGTTGGCAAAATTGTGACCATCGCGACTCACCCAAAAGGGTGGTTTTTGTTTTAGATCATTTTTTAGTGTGATATTGGTCACTTATCCGATTTTGCGCCATTAACGGCTGGAGAGAGCCCGCGCCGGGGCGTAAAATATCAGCATCGTGTTTATCTCGCGCGCTGCGCGAATACAGAGGAAATTGAGCTATGAGTAAATGCAGTGCTGATGAAACCCCGGTTTGCTGCTGTATGGATGTTGGCACCATCATGGACAACTCCGATTGCACCGCGTCTTACAGCCGTGTGTTCACCAACCGCGCCGAAGCGGAAGAGACCCTGGCCGCGCTGAGCAAGCGTGCGCGTGATGTTGAATCCGATCCGTGTGAAATCAAGTCGACCTTTACCGAAGTGGAAGGCGGCGTGAAGCTGGACATCGACTTTGTTTTTGCCTGTGAAGCTGAAACGCTGATTTTCCAGCTGGGTCTGCGTTAATTTCTGCGGCCTGATGCCCTCACCCCGACCCTCTCCCACGGGAGAGGGCGCAAGCATTAAAAACGGTAACCTACTGGTTACCGTTTTGCTTTTACCTTGCGCACCCGGCAACATACCGCACAAATGCCCATGCCATGCAGGGGCATTTTCTTTTTCTTCTCTGTGTTTTAGCTCGCACTTTTTCGTTTCCCCGATTGGCTGAATGTAAAAAAATGGTTAAGACTATTATCAGGTCAGACCACTTAGTGTTTGCGAATATTTTTTTACAGGGGAGTGTTATGAGTCAGGCATTACCGCTTATTACCCGTCAGGGCGATCGCATTGCCATAGTCAGTGGATTGCGCACGCCATTTGCGCGTCAGGCAACGGCGTTTCATGGCATACCGGCCGTCGACCTGGGGAAAATGGTAGTGGGGGAGATGCTGGCTCGCAGCGAAATTCCGCCGGAGGTCATCGAACAGCTGGTCTTCGGCCAGGTCGTGCAGATGCCTGAAGCCCCCAACATTGCGCGGGAAATCGTCCTCGGTACCGGGATGAATGTTCATACCGACGCCTACAGCGTCAGCCGCGCCTGCGCAACCAGTTTCCAGGCCGTGGCTAACGTCGCCGAAAGCCTGATGGCGGGCACCATTCGCGCCGGGATAGCGGGTGGAGCGGACTCCTCTTCGGTACTGCCAATTGGGGTCAGTAAAAAGCTGGCGCGCATCCTGGTGGATGCCAACAAAGCCCGTACGACGGGTCAGAAACTCAAACTCTTCTCGCGTTTACGTCTGCGCGACCTGATGCCTGTACCTCCTGCCGTCGCGGAATACTCCACCGGCCTGCGCATGGGCGACACCGCCGAGCAGATGGCCAAAACCTACGGCATTACTCGTGAACAGCAGGATGCGCTGGCGCATCGTTCACATCAGCTTGCGGCAAAAGCCTGGTCGGAAGGCAAGCTGACCGATGAGGTCATGACCGCCTATATTCCGCCCTATCGCGAACCGCTTGCGGAAGATAACAATATTCGTGGCACGTCAACGCTGGCGGATTACGCCAAACTGCGCCCGGCGTTTGACCGCAAGCACGGCACCGTGACGGCGGCGAACAGTACGCCGCTGACGGACGGGGCTGCCGCCGTGATCCTGATGACCGAATCCCGTGCGAAAGAGCTGGGCATTATTCCCCTGGGCTATTTACGCAGCTACGCCTTCACCGCCATTGACGTCTGGCAGGACATGCTGTTAGGTCCGGCATGGTCCACGCCGTTGGCGCTGGATCGCGCGGGGCTGACGCTGGCTGATTTAACCCTGATTGATATGCACGAAGCGTTTGCCGCGCAAACCCTGGCAAACGTCCAGCTGCTGGCAAGCGAGCGTTTCGCACGTGATGTGCTGGGCCGCGCGCATGCCACGGGCGAAGTGGATCAGAGTAAATTCAACGTGCTGGGCGGCTCTATCGCCTACGGTCATCCGTTTGCCGCTACAGGGGCGAGGATGATCACGCAAACATTACATGAACTCCGTCGCCGTGGCGGTGGGTTTGGCCTTGTTACCGCCTGTGCGGCGGGCGGCCTTGGCGCAGCAATGGTTCTGGAGGCTGAATAATGGATATGCCATCTGCATTTAATCTGACGGTTCGCCTCGATAACGTGGCCGTTATCACTATTGATGTGCCTGATGAAAAGATGAATACCCTGAAGGCCGAATTTGGCGTTCAGGTGCGCGCGATGCTAAAGCAGATCCGCGAGAACAAAGCCATTCGCGGCCTGGTGTTTATCTCTGCCAAACCCGACAACTTTATCGCCGGGGCGGATATCAACATGATTGCCCGGGCGCAAAGCGCGCTGGAAGCCGAAGAGCTGGCGCGTCAGGGCCAGCAGGTGATGTCGGAGATCAACAGTCTCCCAATCCCGGTCATCGCAGCGATCCACGGTGCGTGTCTGGGCGGTGGGCTGGAGCTGGCGCTGGCCTGCCACAGCCGCATCTGTACCGACGATGCGAAAACCATTCTGGGCCTGCCGGAAGTGCAGCTGGGCCTGCTGCCTGGTTCTGGCGGAACGCAGCGTCTGCCGCGGCTGGTGGGCGTCAGCACGGCGCTGGAGATGATCTTAACCGGTAAACAGCTGCGTGCCCGTCAGGCGCTGAAAGCCGGTCTGGTCGATGACGTCGTGCCGCAGTCCATTTTGCTGGAGGCCGCCGTTGAGCTTGCGCTGAAAGGGCGTCAGGCAAAACGTCCTCTGCCGGTTCGCGAGCGCGTGCTGGCCGGTCCGCTGGGGAGAACGCTCCTGTTCAATATGGTGGGCAAAAAGACCGAACAAAAAACCAAAGGCAATTACCCGGCGGCAAAGCGGATCCTCGACGTGATCGAAACCGGGCTGTCGCAGGGCAGCAGCAGCGGCTATGCCGCGGAGGCCAAAGCCTTTGGCGAACTGGCGATGACGCCGCAGTCACAGGCATTGCGCAGCATCTTCTTCGCCAGCACTGACGTCAAAAAAGATCCCGGCAGCAAGGCGGAGCCTGCGCCTCTGCGTGCCATTGGCGTACTGGGTGGGGGGCTCATGGGCGGCGGTATCGCTTTTGTTACCGCCAGCAAAGGCAAATTGCCGGTACGCATCAAAGACATTAACCCTAAGGGAATCAACCACGCGCTGCAGTACAGCTGGCAGAACCTTGATCAAAAGGTCAAACGCCGCCATATCAAGGCAAGCGAGCGTGATAAAACCCTGGCGAGGATCTCCGGTACGACGGATTACAGCGGTTTTGCGCACCGCGATCTGGTGATTGAAGCCGTGTTTGAAGATCTGGCGCTTAAGCAGCAGATGGTGGCAGACGTTGAGCAGCATTGCGCCCCGCACACCATTTTTGCCTCTAACACGTCGTCATTACCGATTGGCGATATCGCGGCGAAAGCCGCGCGTCCAGAGCAGGTGATCGGGCTGCACTTCTTTAGCCCGGTAGAAAAAATGCCGCTGGTGGAAGTTATTCCACACGCGACCACCAGTCCGCAAACCATCGCCACGGTAGTCAAACTTGCGAAGAAGCAGGGTAAAACGCCGATCGTGGTCGCAGATAAAGCCGGCTTCTACGTCAACCGTATTCTGGCGCCCTATATTAATGAAGCCATGCGGCTGCTGACGGAAGGCGAGAAGATCGAGCACGTCGACGAGGCGCTGGTAAAGTTTGGTTTCCCCGTTGGCCCAATCCAACTTTTGGATGAGGTGGGAATAGACACCGGCACTAAAATTATACCTGTGCTGGAGGCGGCTTATGGCGATCGTTTTAGCCCGCCTGCAAACATTGTTTCTGCAATTTTGAAGGACGATCGCAAAGGCAGAAAAAATGAACGCGGTTTCTATCTTTACGGCGCGAAAGGGCGTAAAAGCAAGAAACAGGTCGACCCTTCGGTTTATGGGCTTATTTCGACCACCGGTCAGGGAAAACTGTCTGCCGTTCAGTGCGCTGAACGTTGCGTGATGATGATGCTCAATGAAGCGGCGCGCTGCTTTGGTGAGCAGGTGATCAAGAGCGCACGCGATGGCGACATCGGCGCGGTATTTGGTATTGGTTTTCCGCCGTTCCTTGGCGGCCCGTTCCGCTACATGGATACACTCGGCGCGGGTGAAGTGGTTGCCATTTTGCAACGTCTGGCCTCGCAATATGGCCCACGGTTTACACCGTGTGACGAATTATTGCAGATGGCGGAACGGGGCCAGACATTTTGGCCTGCACGGGAAACTGATTTCGTAAACTGAAGTCAAAGAAGGGTAAATCCTGAGGTGAATGAACCTGTTCTGGCGATTTTGTAAACAGAGATTGACTATACTTACGCCATTGAGGTAAAAAACAGCGTTTCATTCATCGAATGGATCAGGCACAATGCCCGGCCATCGGGTTTTCTACCTCTTAGCATTTATCGCGGGTAGTTAACGCCGGTGATTCTGGTTAACAAAAGCGGTGCAATATGCAAGTTTTCATCATGCGTCACGGCGACGCGGCACTCGATGCCGCCAGTGACTCAGTACGTCCTTTAACCGTCTGTGGCTGCGACGAATCCCGTCTGATGGCAACCTGGCTTAAAGGTCAAAAAGTGGACATTGAACGCGTTCTTGTGAGTCCGTTCCTGCGTGCAGAACAGACGCTGGATGTGGTAGGGGAGTGTATGAACCTGCCGTCCAGTGTGGATGTTCTCCCCGAACTGACACCATGCGGTGATGTCGGCCTTGTCAGCGCTTATCTTCAGGCGCTGTGCAATGAAGGTGTCGCTTCCGCACTGGTCATTTCCCACCTGCCGCTGGTCGGCTATCTGGTATCTGAGCTGTGCCCGGGCGAAACGCCGCCTATGTTCACCACTTCCGCGATTGCCAACGTCACCCTCGACGAAACCGGCAAAGGGGTCTTCAACTGGCAAATGAGCCCGTGCAACCTGAAGATGGCAAAAGCGATCTGACGTGACGTGTGACAGGGCGGGGTGCTATATCTTTCCCGCCCTTCTGTCAGGGCAACTCTGGCGGCTGCCACTCCTCAACTTCAATCAACACCAGCAAGGCGGCATCTCCGCCATACTCTTTCGGTGCCTGATGAAACGCCATTACGTGTGGGTGCTGAGCCAGCCACAGCGGCGTTTGTTGCTTGAGAATATGTTTCCCGTGGCCATGCATCACGCAGGCGCAAAAAACATGTTCGCGGCGACAGGCGGCAATCAACGCCCCCAGCTCCTGTTTCGCCTGCATTTGCGTTAAGCCGTGCAGATCCAGAAACAGCTCCGGCGAATAATCTCCCCGGCGTAACTTTTTCAGTTCGAAATGGCTGACGTCCTCGCGCACGTATTTCACCGCGCCCTGGGTATTAAGCAGCGGCTGAAACTCGTCTGAAAAGTAGTGGCTGTTATCGGCCTGCTCCTGCAGCAGCCGTTTGACCGGGACTTCGCTGATTTTTTTACGCTGCGGGCGATGAACAATCGTGTCCTGCGCGATTTTCCGCGTCCCGGTCATCAGCTGTCGGAAGAGCGCCTGATCCTCCTCGCTGAGCGATGTTTTCTTTTTCATTCGTCATTCTCATCTCGTATTTCCGATAGTGTACCCGACTAAACGCATTTTTTAACCTCAAGCGGTACGCGTCATTGCTGATTTATCGCCGTCTTCATGGCAAACTAGCCGCCGAAAATTATGCGAGCATGCCCTGGAGGAAAGAGTGGATAAAATATTTGTCGATGAAGCAGTAAACGAGCTGCATACCATACAGGACATGTTGCGCTGGTCGGTTAGCCGCTTCAGCGCCGCCAATATCTGGTACGGACACGGTACCGACAACCCGTGGGATGAAGCCGTGCAGCTGGTGCTGCCGTCCCTCTACCTGCCGCTGGATATTCCGGAAGACATGCGCACCGCGCGCCTGACCTCGAGCGAAAAACACCGCATCGTTGAGCGCGTAATCCGTCGCGTGAACGAGCGTATTCCGGTCGCCTATCTGACCAACAAAGCCTGGTTCTGCGGCCACGAGTTCTATGTCGATGAACGCGTGCTGGTGCCGCGCTCGCCGATTGGTGAGCTGATCAACAACCACTTTGAAGGCCTGATCGGCCATCAGCCGCAGCACATTCTGGATATGTGTACCGGGAGCGGCTGTATCGCCATTGCCTGCGCTTACGCCTTCCCGGAAGCGGAAGTGGACGCGGTTGATATCTCCACCGACGCGCTGGCCGTGACCGAGCACAACATTGAAGAGCACGGCCTGATCCATCACGTTACGCCAATTCGCTCTGACCTGTTCCGCGATCTGCCGACGCTGCAGTACGATCTGATCGTCACCAATCCGCCGTACGTCGATGCGGAAGACATGTCCGATCTGCCGAACGAATACCGCCACGAGCCGGAGCTGGGTCTGGCGTCGGGCTCTGACGGCCTGAAGCTGACCCGCCGCATTCTGGCCTGCGCGCCGGATTATCTGACCGACGACGGCGTTCTGATTTGTGAAGTGGGCAACAGCATGGTACATCTGATAGAGCAGTATCCGGATGTGCCGTTCACCTGGCTTGAGTTCGACAACGGCGGTGACGGCGTCTTTATGCTGACCAAAGCGCAGCTGCTCGACGCGCGCGAACACTTCAGCATCTATAAAGATTAATCCAGCGGGCTTCGGCCCGTTTCACAACGCTCAAACACAAACAACAACATCGGAGCCGTGATGGCAGGAAACAGTATTGGACAGGTATTCCGCGTGACCACCTTTGGCGAGTCGCACGGGCTGGCGCTGGGCTGTATCGTTGATGGCGTACCGCCAGGCATCGAACTGACCGAAGCCGATTTGCAGCACGACCTCGACCGTCGTCGTCCGGGCACCTCTCGCTACACCACGCAGCGTCGCGAGCCAGACCAGGTCAAAATTCTCTCCGGCGTCTTTGAAGGACGCACTACAGGCACCAGCATTGGTCTGCTGATTGAAAACACCGATCAGCGCTCCCAGGACTACGGCGCCATCAAGGACGTGTTCCGTCCAGGCCATGCCGACTACACCTACGAACAAAAGTACGGCTTCCGCGACTATCGCGGCGGCGGACGTTCCTCCGCGCGTGAAACCGCGATGCGCGTGGCGGCTGGCGCCATTGCTAAGAAATACCTGCAGCAGAAATTTGGCATCGTGATCCGCGGCTGTCTGACCCAGATGGGCGACATTCCGCTGGCGATCAAAGACTGGGATCAGGTCGAGCAAAACCCGTTCTTCTGTGCGGATGCCGACAAGCTGGACGCGCTGGACGAACTGATGCGCGGTCTGAAAAAAGAGGGCGACTCCATTGGGGCGAAAGTCTCCGTCGTGGCCGACGGCGTCCCGCCAGGCTGGGGCGAGCCGGTATTTGACCGTCTCGATGCCGACATCGCGCACGCGCTGATGAGCATCAACGCGGTGAAGGGCGTTGAGATTGGCGACGGTTTTGACGTGGTATCCCTGCGCGGCAGCCAGAATCGCGACGAAATCACGAAAGCGGGCTTCCAGAGCAACCACGCGGGCGGCATTCTGGGCGGGATCAGCAGCGGGCAGCAGATTATTGCCAATATCGCGCTGAAACCAACTTCAAGCATTACCGTGCCGGGCCACACGATTAACCGCGATGGCGAAGAAGTTGAGATGATCACTAAAGGACGTCACGATCCGTGCGTGGGGATCCGTGCGGTACCGATCGCAGAAGCGATGCTGGCGATCGTGCTGATGGATCACTTCCTGCGCCAGCGCGCGCAGAATGCGGATGTGACGACCACCATTCCACGCTGGTAAACATGAAAAAAACCGCAATTGCTCTGCTGGCGCTGCTTGCCAGTGGAGCCAGTCTGGCCGCCACGCCGTGGCAAAAAATCACCCATCCGGTGGCGGGGAGCGCGCAGTCCATCGGCGCCTTTTCCAACGGCTGTATCGTGGGGGCTCAGGAACTTCCGCTGCAATCGGATACCTATCAGGTGATGCGTACCGACCAGCGTCGTTACTTCGGCCACCCGGATCTGGTGCTGTTCATCCAGCGGCTAGGAAACCAGGTGCATAATCTGGGGCTGGGCACGATGCTGATCGGCGATATGGGGATGCCTGCGGGCGGGCGTTTTAACGGTGGACACGCCAGTCACCAGACCGGACTGGATGTCGATATCTTCCTGCAGCTGCCTAAAGCGCGCTGGAGTTCAGCCCAGTTGCTGAAACCGCAGGCGCTGGATCTGGTGTCGAGCGACGGTAAGCGCGTTGTGCCCTCACTGTGGACGCCGGATATCTTCAGCCTGATTAAGCTGGCGGCAAAAGATAACAACGTCACGCGGATCTTCGTCAACCCGGCTATCAAGCAACAGCTCTGCCTCGATGAGGGAACCGATCGCGACTGGTTGCGCAAAGTGCGCCCGTGGTTCCAGCATCGTGCGCACATGCACGTTCGTCTGCGCTGCCCGGCGAACAGCCTGGAATGCGAAGATCAGCCGCTACCGCCGCCAGGCGATGGCTGTGGTGCGGAACTGCAAAGCTGGTTTGAACCGGCAAAACCTGGAACCTCTAAGCCTGAGAAGAAGACACCGCCTCCGTTGCCGCCTTCCTGCCAGGCGCTACTGGATGAGCATGTACTTTAATGGATAATTTCGTCGATCTGTTTATGGTGTCACCGCTGCTGCTGGTGGTGTTGTTCTTTGTGGCTATGCTGGCCGGTTTTATTGATGCCCTTGCGGGCGGCGGCGGGCTATTAACCGTACCCGCGCTGCTGGCGGCGGGCATGAGCCCGGCGCAAGCGCTTGCCACTAACAAGCTACAGGCCTGCGGCGGCTCGCTTTCGGCGTCGCTCTATTTTATCCGCCGCAAGGTGGTGAACCTGGCCGACCAGAAGCTCAATATCCTGATGACCTTTATCGGTTCCACGTCGGGCGCGCTGTTGGTTCAGCACGTGCAGTCGGATATTTTGCGCCAGATCCTGCCGGTTCTGGTCATCTGCATCGGGCTTTATTTCCTGCTGATGCCGAAGCTCGGCGAGGAAGACCGTCAGCGTCGTCTGCACGGCCTGCCGTTTGCGCTGATTGCCGGGGGCTGCGTCGGTTTTTACGACGGTTTCTTCGGCCCGGGGGCAGGCTCGTTTTACGCGCTGGCGTTCGTGACGCTGGCCGGGTTTAACCTCGCCAAGTCGACCGCCCATGCCAAAGTGCTCAACGCGACCTCGAACGTCGGCGGCCTGCTGCTGTTTATCATTGGCGGCAAGGTTATCTGGGCAACCGGGTTTGTGATGATGGCAGGGCAGTTCCTGGGCGCGCGCGCGGGCTCGCGTCTTGTATTAAGCAAAGGGCAAAAGCTGATCCGTCCGATGATCGTTATCGTCTCGGCGGTGATGAGCGCCAAACTTCTTTATGACAGCCATGGACAGGAGATCCTCACCTGGTTGGGGATGCACTAATGAACAGTACGCATAAATATGAACAGCTGATTGAGATCTTTGACGGCTGTTTTGCTGACGATTTTAATACCCGTCTGATTAAAGGCGACGACGAACCGATCTATCTTCCTGCTGATGACGAGGTTCCGTATAACCGCATCGTCTTTGCCCACGGCTTTTACGCCAGCGGTTTGCACGAAATTTCGCACTGGTGCATCGCCGGAAAAGCGCGTCGCGAGCTGGTGGACTTCGGTTACTGGTATTGCCCGGACGGGCGAGACGCCGCGACGCAGGGGCAGTTTGAGGATGTGGAAGTGAAGCCGCAGGCGCTGGAATGGCTGTTCTGCGTGGCGGCGGGTTTCCCGTTCAACGTCAGCTGCGACAACCTCGAAAGCGACTTCGAGCCAGACCGTATTGTCTTCCAGCGCCGCGTGCATGCGCAGGTGATGGAATACCTTGAGAAAGGCATCCCGGCACGTCCGGCGCGCCTGATCGAGGCCTTACAGAATTATTACCACACGCCGGCGATTGCGGCGGAAAGCTTCCCTTGGCCGGAAGATCTTTAACAGAGGAAAGAAGATGATCGCAGAATTTGAATCACGCATTCTGGCGTTAATTGATGACATGGTGGAACACGCCAGCGATGATGAGCTGTTCGCCAGCGGTTATCTGCGTGGTCACCTGACGCTCGCGGTAGCCGAGCTGGAAGCAGGTGACGATCACTCTGCCGACGCTGTTCATGAGGAAGTGACCCGCAGTCTGGAGAAAGCCATTCAGGCCGGGGAGCTCTCTCCGCGCGACCAGTCACTGGTGCTGGGTATGTGGGACAACCTGTTCCAGCAGGCTAAACGCTAAGTCATTGTTTTTCGCCCGGTGGCGCTGCGCTTACCGGGCCTACTAATTTTCCCTCTCCCTGTGGGAGAGGGTTAGGGTGAGGGCACCAGACCGCACCTTACTTAACCATTTTCCCCTTCAGCAGTTTCCTTACCCACAAGCGATTCGGATTCAGTCCCGCAAGCGTAACCCTGTCCAGCGGAATTGGCTCGTCGCTCATTTGCGCGGCTAACGTTTCAGCCAGCAGCGGCGCGGAGCACAGCCCACGGGAACCCAGCCCGCCCAGCATAAACAGCTCCGGATACACCGGTGCGGCCACCGCCGTTTCCTTGTTTTCAGCCAGATCTTCATAGGCCGCAAGCGTCGCGTCATAGTCCGGCGCGTTGCCCGCCATCGGCAGATGATCGCGGGTGGCACAGCGCACGCCGCAGCGCGCGTCACCCTCGCTGACGTCAACCTCTTTCGTCCACGCCGCATCCGGGAAACAGTCAATCAGGCGCTGGCGGTTTTGCGCCTGATCCGCTTCGCTATAGCGCATATCCGTTTCGCCACGATGATAGCTGGCCCCGATGCAGTGATGGCCGTTAGACGGATTTTGCGGTGTCAGATAGCCGTCATAGCACAGCACCTGGCGCAGTTTGCCGAGCGCAGGCGCGGTGGGGATATGGCTTACCTGGCCGCCGACCGGATAAACCGGCAACGCTGCTGTCTGGATAAACTGGCTGATGTGATGCCCGTTGGCCAGCACAACGCTGGCATGGCTCGCCTCCTTGCCATCAGCAAAACGCAGATCCCAGCGTTCTTTCCGGCTGAGCGATTCCACCTTGTGGGCATAATGCGTCGTCAGCCCGCGCGACTGCGCCAGGGCAATGACCGCCGCGGTCAGTTCAGCCGGACACAGCCAGCCGCCGAGCGGGTACTGAATGCCCCCACACCCGGTTTCTACGCCAGCGGTGTCCGCCACCTCTTGCGCACTGACCGCGCGGGCAATCTCTTCCGGCAGGCCCAGCGACAGCATCTGCGCGATCTTCTGCTGGCTCTTCTCATCCCAGCCGAGCTGCGTGACGCCGCACCAGTCATGGTCGAACGTTACCGGCAGGGCATCGTACAGGCGGCGGGCGAAGGTAAAGGCCGCGGGGAAAAACTGGAACAGGGCCGGATCGTGTGCGCTTAAAAGCGGGTAAAGCGCGCCCTGGCGGTTGCCGGACGCGCCGCTGGCGGGCGCCTCGTCAGCGCAGTAGAGCGTCACCTGCCAGCCCCGGTGCAGCAGCGCGAGAGAGAGCAGGGCGCTGGCGATCCCACCGCCAACGATCGCTACGTCGCGCGATGCGCTGGCGCGGCGCGCAAACCAGGGCGTCTGAGCGGGGATGTCCAGCGTCTGCTCCATCCTGCCGACCAGCATGTCGCGCTTGCGGCCAAAGCCTTTGGTCTTCTGCATGGTAAAGCCCGCCTCCTGCAGCCCACGGCGGACAAAGCCCGCCGAGGTGAAGGTGGCAAGGGTAGCCCCAGGGCGCGCCAGTCGCGCCATCGCGTTAAACAGATGCTGGCTCCACATGTCCGGGTTTTTGGCAGGGGCAAAACCGTCCAGGAACCACGCGTCGACCTTCTGATTCATCGAATCATCGAGCCTGTCGGTCAGGTCGTTGATGTCGCCGAGCCATAAGTCCAGCGTGACGCGTCCACCGTCCAGCATCAGACGGTGACAGCCGCCGATGTGGGGCGGCCACTGCGCCTGAAGCTGTTCTGCCCAGGGCGCAAGCTCCGGCCAGCGCTGGTGGGCAAGCCGCAGATCGTGCGCGGTGAGCGGGAATTTTTCGAAACTGATGAAATGTAATCTTTGTAGCGTAGCTTCAGGGTGAGCAGCGTGGAACTGATTAAACGCCTGCCAGAGGGTTAAAAAATTCAGACCGGTGCCGAATCCACTTTCCGCGACCACAAACAGGCTCCGCGGGTGCGCCGGGAAGCGGGTGCTGAGCTGGTTTCCGTCGAGGAAAACATAGCGAGTTTCTTCGAGTCCGTTATCATTAGAAAAATAGACGTCATCAAAATCTCGGGAAACAGGTGTACCCTCAGCGTTGAATTCGAGGTTGGCGGGTTGTATAGCGTTTTGTTTCACGTAAGTTACTCGTCTGACAGGCAGTGGCACGATCTTAACGATGTGAGTCCATCGGTGCAAATTTCCGCAGAAAATGTCTGATCGGACTTGTTCGGCGTACAAGTGTACGCTATTGTGCGACTCGAAACTTACTATAGTGCGACTTACAGAGGTATTGAATGAAACGTGCAGTGATTACTGGCCTGGGCATTGTTTCCAGCATCGGTAATAACCAGCAGGAAGTCCTGGCATCTCTGCGTGAAGGACGCTCCGGGATCACTTTCTCTGAAGAGTTTAAAGATTCAGGTATGCGTAGCCACGTATGGGGTAACGTCAAACTGGACACCACCGGTTTGATCGACCGCAAAGTGGTTCGTTTCATGAACGATGCCTCTATTTATGCTTATCTCTCCATGCAGGAAGCGATCAAAGATTCTGGCCTGAGTGAAGAGGTTTATCAGAACAACCCGCGCGTGGGTCTGATTGCCGGTTCCGGCGGCTCATCTAAAGCGCAGGTATTCGGTGCTGACGCCATGCGTAGCCCGCGTGGTCTGAAAGCGGTAGGTCCGTACGTGGTCACGAAAGCCATGGGTTCTGCGGTTTCCGCGTGCCTGGCGACCCCGTTCAAAATCCACGGTGTGAACTACTCCATCAGCTCCGCGTGTGCGACCTCCGCACACTGTATCGGTAACGCTGTTGAGCAGATCCAGCTGGGTAAACAGGACATCGTATTTGCTGGCGGCGGCGAAGAGCTGGGCTGGGAAATGGCCTGTGAATTCGACGCGATGGGCGCACTGTCCACCAAGTACAATGAGACCCCGGACAAAGCCTCCCGTACCTACGATGCGCACCGTGACGGTTTCGTTATCGCGGGCGGCGGCGGTATGGTTGTGGTTGAAGAGCTGGAGCACGCGCTGGCACGTGGCGCGCACATCTACGCTGAGATCGTGGGCTACGGTGCAACGTCTGACGGCGCCGACATGGTTGCGCCATCCGGTGAAGGCGCGGTGCGCTGCATGAAGATGGCGATGCACGGCGTTGACACCCCAATCGACTACCTGAACTCTCACGGTACTTCTACGCCGGTAGGCGACGTGAAAGAGCTGGGTGCGATCCGTGAAGTCTTCGGCGACAACAGCCCGGCAATCTCCGCGACCAAAGCCATGACCGGTCACTCTCTGGGTGCGGCTGGCGTACAGGAAGCGATCTACTCTCTGCTGATGCTGGAAAACGGCTTTATCGCGCCAAGCATCAACATCGAAGAGATGGACGAGCAGGCTGCTGGCCTGAACATCGTGACCAAACCAACGGACGCGACGCTGACTACCGTCATGTCCAACAGCTTCGGTTTCGGTGGCACCAACGCCACGCTGGTCATGCGTAAGCTGAAAGCATAAGTTTTATGTTTGATTCGAAAGGGGAGCCATAAGGCTCCCTTTTTTATGCATTGACAAGCGGCTGATCTCACAGGCAAACTTCACCACTCAACATTATCCTCACGATAATGCGTAAGCGTTTAACGTCAACCAACGCACCTTAATCCTGATAATCAGGTAGAGGGGGCGTGGCATTTCCCCGCCTTACTCTTCATTTCGGAGTAAAGCATGACTGCAGTAACTCAAACAGAAACAACCCCTTCAGCGAACGTCTCGCTGTTCCGTATCGCCTTTGCGGTATTCCTGACCTATATGACCGTTGGCCTGCCGCTGCCGGTGATCCCGCTGTTCGTACACCAGGAGCTGGGCTATGGCAACACCATGGTCGGCATTGCCGTGGGTATCCAGTTTTTAGCGACGGTTTTAACCCGCGGCTACGCCGGACGGCTGGCGGACCAGCACGGTGCCAAACGTTCGGCGCTGCAGGGCATGTTTGCCTGCGGCCTGGCGGGCGGCGCATGGCTGCTGGCGGCTGTTCTGCCGGTCGACGCGGCGTATAAATTTGCGCTGCTGGTGCTGGGCCGTTTAATTCTCGGCTTCGGTGAAAGCCAGCTGCTGACCGGCACCCTGACTTGGGGAATGGGGCTGGTAGGGCCAGCACGTTCCGGCAAGGTGATGTCCTGGAACGGCATGGCCATCTACGGCGCGCTGGCCGCCGGGGCACCGCTTGGTCTGCTGATCAACAGCCAGTTCGGTTTTGCGGCGCTGGCTGCCACCACCATGGCGCTGCCGCTGGTGGCATGGGCGTTTAACGGCTCGGTGCGTAAGGTGCCTGCGCACAAAGGCGAGCGTCCTTCCCTGTGGAGCGTGGTCGGCCAAATCTGGCAGCCGGGCCTGGGTCTGGCGCTGCAGGGCGTGGGTTTTGCGGTGATTGGGACGTTCGTCTCGCTCTATTTTATGAGCCGCGGCTGGGCGATGGCCGGTTTTACGCTTACCGCGTTTGGCGGCGCGTTTGTGCTGATGCGCGTCTTCTTCGGCTGGATGCCGGATCGCTTTGGCGGCGTGAAGGTGGCGGTGGCGTCGCTGGTCATTGAAACCATCGGTCTTCTGCTGTTGTGGAATGCACCCGTGGCATCCGTTGCGCTGCTTGGTGCGGCGCTGACCGGCTGCGGCTGTTCTCTGATTTTCCCAGCGCTGGGCGTTGAAGTGGTGAAGCGCGTGGCTCCGCAGGTGCGCGGGACGGCGCTCGGCGGCTATGCGGCGTTTCAGGATATCTCATACGGGGTAACCGGGCCGCTGGCCGGGCTGTTAGCCACCTCGTTTGGCTATCCGTCCGTCTTCCTGGCCGGTGCGGTTTCCGCGGTGGTGGGGATCGTGGTGACGCTGGTGGTGTTTCGCAGAACGTGAGTCGTTGTTGCCGGGTGGCGGCTGCGCCTTACCCGGCCTACGGTTCAAGCCGTTGTAGGCCCGGTAAGCGCAGCGCCACCGGGCAAAATATCAGGCAACCAGCCAGAAAATCGCCAGCGCAATCAGTAATGCAATAAACATCAATCCCGGACGCGCAGAAAGTGTTCTGAAGGTCTCCACGACCGGCGCAAACAGCGGGCTGTAGATCGGCTGAATATTTCTCACCTCTGGTACGCCGCCTTCGCGCTCGGCGCGGCGAACAAAGATCTGGTTGAGCAGATCCTGCACCTGCGCGGTAGTCAGTACCGTTTGCGGCGTGGCCTGCCAGTTCTGCTGGGCATAATCCCGAATCACCTCGAACTCGTGCGGCTCAAGCGGCTGTTTCAGCGCGGCCTGGACAGTATGCAGAGTCGGGGCGCTCTGGGTGCTGAGCGTCTGGCGTGCCTGGAGCCAGGTCACCAGATGGGTAAACTGTTTGGCCGGGATCAGCTCGCCTGCCTTCACGCCCGACAGTTCCAGCATGGATTGCCAGATAAGCTTCGTCGGTTCGCCGGTGGCCGCGGCCAGCTTGGTCACCATCTGCTTGAGCGTATTGTGCTCGGCGGGCAGCAGCGGACGCTCGGTCGCCGGGCGCACCTGCGGCTGCGGAATCGACAGCTCATTGTTCTGCAGCAGCGTCAGCACGGTTTTGAGCTGGTCGGGCGTCAGTTGGCCCAGCGCGGTCTGACCATACTGCTGGCGAATAAAATCACTCACCGCCTGGCGGTTATTTCCCTGGCCCAGCAGCTCCGTCAGCTGAGAAACAATCTGGCGCGTGGTGTGGTTCTGCTGCGCGGTCGTAATACGCTGGTTCAGATTTTGCTCGGCAGCAGGGAAATGACGCGACTGCAGCGGTGCGTCGTTCCTCACGCCTAAATCATGCTTCACCCCGGCCCAGACTTCCGCGTTTTGCTGCGAAGTCAGCGCAATCAGGCGCGTGATCAGTCGCTCCAGCACGGTGCGCTGTTGCGTGGATAGCGGTTGTTCACCGGCAACGTTTGGCGTGACAGGGCCTTCACCCGGAGGGCGTGGCGGCGTACCTGAAATGGGCTGCATCGTCAAAAATCCTTAAAGTCAAAACTCAGCGTAAACCTGGCAGACGTATATGCCTGGCGGCCAGATTATGGCACACTTGGCAGGTTTTCTTCCTCTCAAACAGGTACTCAGACGTGAAAATCCTCGTTGATGAAAATATGCCTTACGCCCGTGAGCTGTTTAGCCGCCTGGGTAACGTTAAGGCTGTTCCTGGTCGCCCGATCCCGGTCAACGAACTGGACGACGCCGACGCCCTGATGGTGCGCTCGGTGACCAAAGTAAATGAGGCGTTGCTCGCCGGTAAGGCGATTAAGTTCGTTGGGACCGCAACGGCAGGGACCGATCATGTGGATGATAAATGGCTGAAGCAGGCCGGAATCGGTTTCTCCGCCGCGCCGGGCTGTAACGCGATTGCCGTCGTGGAATACGTTTTCTCCTCGCTGCTGATGCTGGCCGAGCGCGACGGGTTTGCGCTGAAAGACCGCACCGTGGGGATTGTCGGCGTGGGTAACGTCGGCGGACGCCTGCAAAAGCGCCTGGAAGCGTTAGGGATCCGCACGTTGCTGTGCGATCCGCCGCGCAAAGACAACGGCGATGACGGGGATTTCCGTTCGCTGGACGAGCTGGTTGAACAGTGCGACGTGCTGACGTTCCACACGCCGCTGTTTAAAGAGGGGCCGTATAAGTCTCTGCATCTGGCCGATGAGGCGTTAATTCGCCGTCTGAAGGCTGGCACTATTCTGATAAATGCCTGCCGTGGTCCGGTAGTCGATAACGCCGCGCTGCTGACGTGTCTGAACGAAGGACAAGACCTCAGCGTGGTGCTGGACGTCTGGGAGCCTGAGCCGGACCTCAACGTTGAGCTGCTAAATAAGGTTGATGTGGGCACGGCGCATATCGCTGGTTATACCCTCGAAGGGAAAGCCCGCGGTACGACGCAGGTCTTCGAAGCCTACAGCGCCTTTATCGGCCATCCGCAGCAGGTGGCGCTGGATACCTTACTCCCCGCGCCTGAATTTGGCCGCATTACCCTTCACGGTCCGCTCGATCAGGCAACGCTGAAAAGGCTGGTGCATTTGGTGTATGATGTGCGCCGCGATGATGCGCTGCTGCGTAAAGTGGCGGGGATCCCGGGTGAGTTTGATAAGCTGCGCAAGAACTACGTTGAGCGCCGCGAGTGGTCTTCCCTCTATGTGATGTGCGACGACGCGTCGGCGGCGACGCTGCTGCACAAGCTGGGGTTTAACGCCGTTCATCACCCGGCGCATTAATGTCTTCTTAATGCTCCCTGTCGGATACTCCGACAGGGACGCTTTTTTATTTCTGGAGTAAACCACCATGTCTGAAGGCTGGAACATTGCCATTTTAGGTGCCACGGGTGCCGTGGGCGAAGCCCTGCTCGAAACGCTTGCTGAGCGTCAGTTCCCGGTGGGCGATATCTATGCGCTGGCGCGAACGGATAGCGCGGGTGAGCATCTGCGTTTTAACAATAAATCCGTCATGGTTCAGGATGCGGCGGCGTTCGACTGGACGCAGGCGCAGCTGGCGTTTTTCGCCGCGGGCGCTGAAGCCACTGCGGCGTACGTTGAAGAGGCGACCAACGCAGGCTGCCTGGTCATCGATCTGAGCGGTCTGTTCTCCATGGAGCCGGATGTGCCGCTGGTGGTGCCGGACGTGAACCCGTTTGTGCTGGCTGACTACCGCAACCGTAACGTCATTGCGGTGCCGAACAGCCTGACCAGCCAGCTTCTGACTGCACTGAAACCGCTGATCGACGACGGCGGCCTGTCGCGCATTACCGTCACCAGCCTGCTGTCGGCGTCCGCAAACGGCAAAAAGGCCGTTGACGCGCTGGCCGGGCAGAGCGCGAAGCTGCTGAACGGCATTCCGATTGATGAAGATGATTTCTTTGGCCGCCAGCTGGCGTTCAACATGCTGCCGCTGCTGCCGGACCGCGAGGGCTCCGTGCGCGAAGAGCGTCGTATCGTTGATGAGGTGCGTAAAATTCTGCAGGACGATGGCCTGATGATCTCCGCAAGCGTCGTGCAGTCCCCGGTCTTCTACGGTCACGCGCAGATGATCGGCTTTGAAGCGCTGCGTCCCCTGGCGGCAGAAGAGGCGCGCGATGCGTTTGGCCGCGGGGAAGACATCGTCCTCTCTGAAGAGAGCGAGTTCCCGACGCAGGTAGGCGACGCCACCGGTAGCGCGCATCTTTCCGTTGGCTGCGTGCGTAACGACTACGGTATGCCGGAGCAGGTTCAGTTCTGGTCCGTTGCCGACAACGTTCGTTTCGGCGGCGCGCTGATGGCGGTCAAGATCGCCGAGAAACTGGTGCAGGAGTACCTGTACTGATGTCAGACGTGGAACAAAAGCCGGTTCATAAAATTGCCCTCGGTATTGAGTACGATGGCAGTAAATATTATGGCTGGCAGCGTCAGAATGAGGTGCGCAGCGTCCAGGAGAAACTGGAGAAAGCGCTCTCTCAGGTGGCAAACGAGCCGATTAACGTCCTGTGCGCAGGCCGTACGGACGCGGGCGTTCACGGCACGGGGCAGGTGGTGCACTTTGAGACCACCGCCGTGCGTAAGGATGCCGCCTGGACGCTGGGTGTAAATGCGAATTTGCCTGGTGACATTGCGGTGCGCTGGGTGAAAGCTGTGCCGGATGATTTTCATGCGCGTTTCAGCGCCACCGCGCGTCGTTACCGTTATGTCATCTACAACCAGCGTCTGCGTCCGGCGGTGTTAAGCCAGGGCGTGACGCATTTTTATGAACCGCTCGATGCGGAACGCATGCATCGCGCGGCGCAGTGTCTGATTGGTGAAAATGACTTTACCTCGTTTCGTGCGGTGCAGTGTCAGTCCCGCACGCCGTGGCGTAATGTCATGCACATTAACGTCAGCCGTTTTGGCGCGTATGTGGTGGTGGATATCAAAGCCAATGCCTTTGTACATCATATGGTGCGGAATATTGTGGGCAGCCTGATGGAAGTGGGTGCCGGACACCAGCCGGAGAGCTGGATTGCAGACCTGCTGGCAGCGAAGGACAGAACGCTTGCGGCAGCCACGGCGAAAGCGGAAGGGCTGTATCTGGTCTCGGTAGACTATCCGGATCGGTTTGACCTGCCGAAACCGCCAATGGGGCCGCTGTTTTTAGCGGACTAAACAAAGGTGCAATTAAGGCTTAGACAATATGGACGTAATTCGTTTTTTGATTGATTTCATCCTGCATATTGATGTTCACCTGGCAGAGCTGGTCGCGCAGTACGGCGTCTGGGTTTATGCCATTCTGTTCCTCATTCTGTTTTGTGAAACCGGGCTGGTTGTCACGCCGTTCCTGCCGGGCGATTCACTGCTGTTTGTCGCCGGGGCGTTATCGGCGCTGCCCACCAACGATTTGAATGTGCATCTTATGGTGGTGCTGATGGTGATTGCCGCCATCGTCGGTGATGCGGTCAACTACACGATTGGACGCGTATTCGGTGAGCGGCTGTTCAGCAATCCCGATTCAAAAATTTTCCGTCGCAGCTATTTAGATAAAACACATGCGTTTTATGAACGCCATGGCGGAAAAACCATCATCCTTGCGCGCTTTGTGCCTATTGTGCGCACATTTGCACCGTTTGTGGCGGGAATGGGACATATGTCCTATCGTCATTTTGCCATGTATAACGTCGTGGGGGCGCTGCTTTGGGTACTGCTGTTTACCTATGCGGGTTACCTGTTTGGCGATCTCCCGGTGGTTCAGGAAAATCTTAAGTTACTGATTGTAGCGATTATTGTGCTTTCCGTACTGCCGGGCGTTATCGAAATTATTCGTCACAAACGTGCGGCGGCAAAGCAAGCTAAGTAAATGCACGCTGGCGGTTCGACCACTTTTTTATCCAAAGTTTCGGGCTGTTATGTTTTAATGTGCAACATTCATGGTCTGTTGGAGGCAAAAATGGCATTATTCGCCTCTTATAGCAAAACTGGCATACGACCAGGTTCAGGCAGAAAGGTTATCAATGAGCTGGATTGAACGAATTAAAAGCAACATTACCCCAACGCGTAAAGCGAGCATTCCTGAAGGGGTATGGACGAAGTGTGATAGCTGCGGCCAGGTTCTGTATCGCGCAGAGCTGGAGCGCAACCTTGAGGTGTGTCCGAAGTGTGACCACCATATGCGTATGTCGGCGCGCAACCGCCTGCATAGCCTGCTGGACGAAGGTTCTCTGGTAGAACTGGGCAGCGAGCTTGAGCCAAAAGACGTGCTGAAGTTCCGCGACTCCAAAAAATATAAAGATCGTCTGGCCTCCGCACAGAAAGAGACCGGCGAGAAAGACGCGCTGGTCGTCATGAAAGGCACCCTGCATGGGATGCCGGTTGTTGCCGCTGCGTTTGAGTTCTCCTTTATGGGCGGCTCAATGGGCTCCGTGGTCGGTGCGCGCTTCGTGCGTGCCGTTGAGCAGGCGCTGGAAGACAACTGTCCGCTGATCTGCTTCTCTGCCTCCGGCGGAGCACGTATGCAGGAAGCCCTGATGTCCCTGATGCAGATGGCTAAAACCTCTGCAGCGCTGGCGAAGATGCAGGAGCGCGGTCTGCCGTACATCTCCGTGCTGACCGACCCAACTATGGGCGGCGTCTCCGCGAGCTTCGCGATGCTGGGCGACCTGAACGTCGCTGAGCCAAAAGCGCTGATCGGCTTTGCGGGTCCTCGCGTTATCGAGCAGACCGTTCGTGAAAAACTGCCGCCGGGATTCCAGCGCAGTGAGTTCCTCATTGAGAAAGGCGCCATCGATATGATCGTCCGCCGTCCGGAAATGCGCCTGAAGCTGGCGCGCATCCTGGCGAAGCTGATGAATCTGCCAGCGCCGAACCCGGATGAGCCGCGTGAAGGCGTGGTGGTACCGGATCAGGAACCCGAGGCCTGATAACTGAAAAGGGCAGGGCCGGTTGGCGCTGCCCTTTTGCTTTCTAATCTGTTAATGACAACCGGGCATTATGGAAAATAAAAGCATTCCCCAAGCCACGTCGCCCCTGGCCGCGTGGCTTTCTTATCTGGAAAACCTGCACAGTAAAACCATCGATATGGGGCTTGAGCGCGTAAGCCAGGTTGCCGCGCGTCTTGATGTGCTGAAACCGGCGCCTTTCGTGTTCACCGTCGCAGGCACCAACGGCAAAGGTACCACCTGCCGCACGCTGGAATCCGTCCTGAAGGCGGCGGGCTACAGGGTCGGCGTGTACAGCTCGCCACATCTGGTACGCTACACCGAGCGGGTTCGTGTGCAGAACCGCGAGCTGCCGGAGTCGGCGCATACGGCATCATTCGCGGAAATTGAAGCCGCGCGCGGAGAGACCTCATTAACCTATTTTGAATACGGCACTCTGTCGGCCCTGTGGCTGTTCAAACAGGCCCAGCTGGACGTGGTGATCCTTGAGGTTGGTCTTGGCGGACGTCTTGATGCGACCAATATCGTTGATGCAGACGTGGCGGTAGTGACCAGCATCGCGCTGGATCATATCGACTGGCTGGGGCCCGATCGTGAAAGCATTGGCCGCGAGAAGGCTGGTATTTTCCGGGCAAATAAACCTGCCGTGGTGGGCGAGCCGGACATGCCGCACACCATTGCTGACGTGGCGAACGAAAAGGGCGCACAGCTGCTGCGCCGCGGCGTTGACTGGCACTATGAGGTTCAGGACAACGGCTGGCGCTTTAGCGACGCGCAGGGGGCGCTGGATAACCTGCCGCTGCCGCAGGTCCCGCAGCCAAATGCGGCAACCGCACTGGCGGCACTGCGCGCCAGCGGCCTCGTGGTCAGCGAACAGGCGATCCGCGAGGGTATACAAAACGCGATTCTGCCAGGACGTTTCCAGATTGTGAGCGAGTCACCGCGCCTGATTCTGGACGTGGCGCACAACCCCCACGCGGCGGCGTATCTCGCGGGACGTCTCAAATCGTTACCAAAAACCGGGCGCGTGCTGGCGGTTATCGGTATGCTTCATGATAAAGATATCGGCGGGACGCTGGCCTGCATGGAGAGTGTGGTCGATAGCTGGTATTGTGCTCCTCTGGAGGGGCCTCGCGGCGCGACGGCTGAGCAGCTGATGGAACATCTCGGCAAAGGCGCAATCTACAGTAGCGTGGCGCAGGCCTGGCATGCCGCGATGGCGGAGGCTAAACCAGAAGATACCGTGCTGGTGTGTGGTTCATTCCACACGGTGGCACATGTCATGGAAGTGATGGACGCGGGGAGAACCGGTGGCGAGTAAGTTTCAGAACCGTTTAACAGGAACCATTGTGCTGGTCGCGCTCGGGGTGATTATTCTTCCCGGGCTGCTCGACGGGCAGAAAAAGCATTATCAGGATGAGTTTGCCGCGATTCCGCTGGTGCCGAAACCGGGCGACCGCGATGAGCCGGATATGCTGCCCGCGGCGACGCAGGCATTGCCTGCTCAGCCTCCGGAAGGGGCGGCGGAAGAGGTGCGCGCGGGCGATGCCGCCGCACCGTCGCTCGATCCGTCTCGCCTGGCGGCCACGAGCAACAGCGATATCGATCCTGTGCCGGTCGAGCAGCCTAAACCGGTTGAAAAACCGAAGCCGGTTGAGAAGCCGCAGCCGAAACCGCAGCGTGATAAAGCGGCAGAACAGCTCGCCGCAGCGTCAGAGACGCCTCCGCCAGCAAAACCGACGCAGCAGGACGCTGCTGCCCCAACGGGCAAAGCCTACGTGGTGCAGCTCGGTGCGCTGAAAAATGCGGACAAGGTGAATGAGGTGGTGGGTAAACTGCGCAGTGCGGGATATCGTGTTTACACTTCACCTTCCACGCCGGTGCAGGGTAAAATTACCCGTATCCTCGTGGGGCCAGAAGCGTCTAAAGACAAACTGAAAGGGTCGCTGGGTGAGCTGAAGCAGATCTCCGGCCTGAGCGGTGTAGTAATGGGCTACAGCGCGAACTAAGTACGACCTGCTCCTGTAAGAGAGAGGCGATAAGCCACGGCGTTGAACATTTTTTCAGCGCCTTTTTTATTTACGCGCGGGAAGGAAATCCCTACGCAAACGTTTTCTTTTTCTGTTAGAATTCGCCCCGAACTGGATGACAGGGCGTTTAATCGTGGGACACATATGGTCTGGATTGATTACGCCATCATTGCGGTGATTGGTTTTTCCTGTCTGGTTAGCCTGATCCGTGGCTTTGTTCGTGAAGCGTTATCGCTGGTGACCTGGGGTTGTGCTTTCTTTGTCGCCAGTCATTACTACACTTACCTGTCTGTCTGGTTCACGGGCTTTGAAGATGAACTGGTCCGAAATGGAATCGCTATCGCGGTGCTGTTTATCGCAACGCTGATTGTCGGCGCTATCGTGAATTACGTGATAGGTCAGCTGGTCGAGAAAACCGGTCTGTCAGGAACGGACAGGGTACTCGGGATCTGTTTCGGGGCGTTGCGAGGCGTGCTGATTGTGGCCGCGATCCTGTTCTTCCTGGATACCTTTACCGGGTTCTCCAAAAGTGAAGACTGGCAGAAATCGCAGCTCATTCCAGAGTTCAGCTTCATCATCAGATGGTTCTTTGACTATCTGCAAAGCTCGTCGAGTTTTTTGCCCAGGGCATAAACCCTGAGATGTGGCTTAACGAGGAAAAGACGAATGTGCGGTATTGTCGGTATCGCCGGTTTCATGCCGGTAAACCAGTCGATTTATGACGCGTTAACGGTGCTTCAGCACCGTGGGCAGGATGCTGCGGGTATCATCACCATTGATGCAAACAACTGCTTCCGTTTACGCAAGGCGAATGGCCTGGTAAACGATGTGTTTGAAGCCCGCCATATGCAGCGTCTGCAAGGTAATATGGGGATCGGTCACGTTCGTTATCCTACCGCTGGCAGTTCCAGCGCCTCTGAGGCACAGCCTTTCTACGTCAACTCACCGTATGGCATCACCCTTGCCCATAACGGCAACCTGACCAACGCGCATGAGCTGCGTAAAAAGCTGTTCGAAGAGAAACGTCGCCACATTAACACCACCTCTGATTCTGAAATCCTGCTCAACGTGTTCGCCAGCGAGCTGGATAACTTCCGTCACTATCCGCTGGAAGCGGACAACATTTTTGCCGCGATTGCCGCGACAAACCGTCAGATCCGCGGCGCGTACGCCTGCGTGGCGATGATCATCGGTCACGGCATGGTGGCCTTCCGCGATCCAAACGGCATTCGTCCGCTGGTGCTCGGCAAGCGCGACCTCGGCGATGGCCGTACCGAATATATGGTTGCCTCGGAGAGCGTGGCGCTGGATACCCTGGGCTTCGAATTCCTGCGCGACGTTGCGCCGGGCGAAGCGGTGTATATCACCGAGAAGGGCCAGCTGTTCACCCGTCAGTGTGCCGACAACCCGGTCAGCAACCCGTGCCTGTTTGAATACGTCTATTTTGCCCGTCCGGATTCGTTCATCGACAAGATTTCCGTCTACAGCGCGCGCGTCAACATGGGCACGAAGCTCGGCGAGAAGATTGCCCGCGAGTGGGACGATCTCGACATCGACGTGGTGATTCCTATCCCGGAAACCTCCTGCGATATCGCGCTGGAGATCGCCCGCATTCTGGATAAGCCATACCGTCAGGGCTTCGTGAAGAACCGCTACGTTGGCCGCACCTTTATCATGCCGGGGCAACATCTGCGCCGTAAGTCCGTGCGCCGCAAGCTGAACGCTAACCGCGCGGAATTCCGCGACAAGAATGTTCTGCTGGTGGATGACTCCATCGTTCGCGGTACCACCTCTGAGCAGATTATCGAGATGGCCCGCGAAGCGGGTGCGAAGAAAGTCTATCTGGCCTCTGCTGCGCCGGAGATTCGCTTCCCGAACGTGTACGGTATTGATATGCCAACCGCCAACGAGCTGATCGCTCACGGGCGTGAAGTGGATGAAATTCGCCAGATCATCGGTGCTGACGGCCTGATTTTCCAGGACCTCAACGACCTCATCGACGCGGTGCGTGCCGAGAATCCGGAAATTCAGCAGTTTGAATGCTCCGTGTTCAACGGTATTTACGTGACCAAAGACGTTGACCAGCAGTACCTCGACTATCTTGATTCGCTGCGCAACGACGACGCCAAAGCCGTTCAGCTGCAAAACGATCTCGAAAGCTTAGAGATGCACAACGAAGGTTGATGTTCCGGCAGGTGAGGGCGTATGCCCTCACTTGCAACTCCCCGCAAAATCCTGCACAGTCTGCCCTGAAATCAGTAAGGGCGAAAATCATGAAACGACTCATAGTTGGGCTCAGCGGTGCCAGCGGTGCGATTTACGGCGTACGTTTGCTACAGGTTCTGCGTAACGTGGCGAACGTCGAAACCCATCTGGTGATGAGCCAGGCGGCGCGGCAGACCCTCTCTCTGGAAACCGATCTCTCCCTGCGCGATGTTCAGGCGCTTGCGGATGTCGTTCACGATGCCCGTGATATCGCCGCCAGCATCTCCTCAGGCTCGTTTAAAACCGCCGGCATGGTGATCCTGCCCTGTTCAATCAAAACGCTCTCCGGCATTGTGAACAGCTATACCGACACCCTGGTGACGCGTGCGGCGGATGTGGTGCTGAAGGAGCGGCGTCCTCTGGTGCTGTGCGTGCGGGAAACGCCGCTGCACCTGGGTCATCTGCGCTTAATGACGCAGGCTGCTGAGCTGGGGGCTGTCATCATGCCGCCGGTGCCCGCGTTCTACCATCGTCCGCAAACGCTGGACGACATTATCAACCAGACCGTTAACCGCGTACTCGATCAGTTCGACATCGACCTGCCCGAGGATCTCTTCACCCGCTGGCAGGGTGCCTGAATCTGTGCACATAGCCGGTGCATGAAAAGACACGTTGCCCTGTTTCAGGGCAATTATGCAACGGCGATCATATCCTCGACATTTAATTCGTTTTTTCCCTTTTTCTCTCTCCGGTTCGTTCGGCAGACCTGCTATCTTTCACCATTAAGGCAGTATCGCAACGTTTTATTAACATATTTAACGTCGAAGTTTTAACCAGACGGCAATGTGGCATAAGACCTGCAAGATGAAGCCTGCAAAACAACACACAACACAATACATAATAAAATCACGGTACTTGAGGGTAAATGTATGAAGAAGACGGTTCTGGCTCTGTCTTTGCTGGTGGGGTTAAGTGCGGCAGCAGGTAGCTACGCAGCGCTTCCACAGACGGTTCGTATCGGTACAGACGCAACCTACGCGCCATTCTCTTCCAAGGATGCGAAAGGCGATTTCGTGGGGTTTGATATCGATCTGGGTAATGAAATGTGCAAACGCATTGCGGTGAAATGCACATGGGTGGGCAGCGACTTTGACGCGTTAATCCCGTCGCTGAAAGCCAAGAAAATCGACGCCATTATCTCTTCTCTTTCCATCACTGAAAAACGCCAGCAGGAGATTGCCTTCTCTGACAAGCTCTACGCCGCGGATTCTCGCCTGATTGCGCCTAAAGGCTCCCCGATTAAGCCCACCATCGACTCGCTGAAAGGCAAGCATGTCGGCGTGCTTCAGGGCTCGACGCAGGAAGGCTATGCCAATGCTAACTGGCGTGAGAAGGGCGTAGACGTGGTGGCTTACCAGAACCAGGATCTGATTTACTCTGACCTGGCGGCAGGCCGTCTGGATGCGGCATTCCAGGATGAAGTCGCCGCGAGCGAAGGCTTCCTGAAGCAGCCTGCGGGTAAAGACTACGCGTTTGCAGGCCCGTCGGTGAAAGACAAAAAGTACTTTGGCGACGGCACCGGGATTGGCCTGCGTAAGGATGATACCGAGCTGAAAGCCGCCTTCGACAAAGCCTTTGCAGAGCTGCGTAAAGACGGTACTTACGACAAACTGGCGAAGAAATACTTCGACTTCAACGTATACGGTGAATAACACCTGGCGGTGACGCACCGGAAAGGTGCGTTACGGGAGCGGTTGACCCAATACGGTGCATTTGATGCACTGTATTGGATCGCTGTGTGCATACTTACGCATTAATAATGCAAAAATTCCCGCTGGAAAGGCATTAATCTTTGCCTGACTGAGGGGAATAATGGCACATTAGCACCACCCCGTCGTCGTAAAAATCCCGTATGAAGACAGTTTGTTGAGGACAAATATGAAAAAACTCGTGTTGTCATTATCACTGGTACTGGCCTTTTCCAGCGCCACCGCGGCATTCGCAGCTATTCCGCAGAAAATTCGAATTGGTACCGACCCTACCTATGCGCCGTTCGAATCGAAGAATTCAAAGGGTGAACTGGTCGGTTTTGACATCGATCTGGCCAATGAGCTGTGCAAACGCATCAAAGCACAGTGTACCTACGTTGAGAACCCGCTGGATGCGCTGATCCCGTCCCTGAAAGCGAAAAAAATCGACGTAATCATGTCCTCCCTCTCCATCACTGAAAAACGCCAGCAGGAGATTGCCTTCACCGACAAACTCTACGCGGCCGATTCACGTCTGGTGGTGGCGAAATCGTCTGATATTCAGCCTACGCTGGAATCGCTGAAGGGCAAACGCGTGGGCGTGCTGCAGGGCACCACTCAGGAAACCTACGGCAACGAGCACTGGGCACCGAAGGGGATTGAAATTGTCTCCTATCAGGGCCAGGAAAATATCTACGCTGACCTGACGGCAGGCCGTATTGATGCCGCATTCCAGGATGAAGTCGCGGCTAGCGAAGGCTTCCTGAAAACGCCGGTAGGTAAAGATTACAAGTTTGGCGGCCCGTCTATTAAGGACGTGAAGTTGTTTGGTGTGGGCACCGGTATGGGCCTGCGCAAAGAAGACAACGAACTGCGTGAAGCGCTGAACAAGGCGTTCGCTGAAATGCGCGCAGACGGCACCTACGACAAGCTGGCGAAAAAGTACTTTGATTTTAATGTTTACGGCGGCTAATCGCCCCGTCATATAACGTGCGGCCCCTCCCACGGCGGGAGGGGAAAAGACACGGTTCCACCACTCACGATACGACAGGGCTCGCGGTATGCTGTACGGATTTTCTGGCGTTATTTTACAGGGCGCGCTTGTCACCCTTGAGCTGGCTATCAGCTCCGTGGTGCTGGCGGTGCTGATAGGTCTGGCAGGCGCAGGGGCGAAGCTTTCAGCTAACAAACCCCTGGCGCTAATCTTTGAAGGCTACACCACGCTCATTCGCGGCGTTCCCGATCTGGTGCTGATGCTGCTGATCTTTTACGGTCTGCAGATTGCGCTTAACGGCATAACAGACGCGATGGGCATGGGACAAATTGATATCGACCCGATGGTGGCCGGTATTATTACCCTCGGTTTTATCTACGGCGCCTACTTCACTGAAACCTTCCGCGGTGCTTACATGGCCGTGCCGAAAGGTCACATTGAGGCGGCAACCGCATTTGGTTTTACCTCATCACAAACGTTTCGTCGGATTATGTTCCCGGCCATGATGCGCTACGCGCTGCCGGGCATCGGGAACAACTGGCAGGTTATCCTCAAAGCAACAGCGCTGGTCTCGCTGCTCGGTCTGGAAGACGTCGTGAAAGCGACTCAGCTGGCGGGTAAGAGCACCTGGGAGCCGTTCTATTTTGCGGTGGTCTGTGGCGTGATTTATCTGGTCTTTACGACCGTCTCCAATGGTGTGCTGCTTCTGCTGGAGCGTCGCTACTCCGTGGGTGTGAAGAGGGCTGACCTGTGATTGAGATTATTCAGGAATACTGGAAATCGCTGCTGTGGACAGATGGCTACCGCTTTACCGGCGTGGCGATTACGCTCTGGCTGCTGATCTCCTCCGTGGTAATGGGCGGTATTCTGGCGGTGTTTCTCGCCATTGGCCGCGTCTCGAACAATAAATTTATCCAGTTCCCGATCTGGCTGTTCACCTACGTCTTTCGCGGTACGCCGCTGTACGTGCAGCTGCTGGTGTTCTACTCGGGAATGTATACGCTTGAGATCGTAAAAGGCACTGAGATGCTGAATGCGTTCTTCCGCAGCGGTCTGAACTGTACGGTGCTGGCGTTGACGCTCAACACCTGCGCCTACACCACGGAGATTTTCGCGGGGGCGATTCGTTCTGTTCCTTACGGTGAAATTGAAGCTGCCCGGGCCTACGGCTTCTCGTCGGTGAAACTCTACCGCTGCATCATTCTGCCATCGGCCCTGCGTATCGCGTTACCAGCCTACAGTAACGAAGTGATTTTGATGCTGCACTCGACTGCGCTCGCCTTTACCGCGACGGTGCCGGACCTGCTCAAAATCGCGCGCGATATTAACTCCGCAACCTATCAGCCGTTTACCGCGTTTGGCATTGCGGCGGTGCTCTATTTAATTATCTCTTATGTTCTGATTAGCCTGTTCCGTAAGGCTGAAAAACGCTGGTTGCAGCATATAAAACCTTCTTCGACGCACTGAGAAAGATGATGGCTGAGAACAAATTAAACGTAATTGATTTGCACAAACGCTACGGCGAACATGAAGTGCTGAAAGGGGTGTCGCTGCAGGCGAATGCGGGCGACGTGATCAGTATCATCGGCTCATCCGGCTCGGGAAAAAGTACCTTCCTGCGCTGCATCAACTTCCTCGAAAAGCCGAGTGAAGGCTCAATTGTGGTGAGCGGGCAGAATATCAACCTGGTGCGTGACAAAGACGGTCAGCTGAAGGTGGCAGACAAGAACCAGCTGCGCCTGCTGCGTACGCGCCTGACGATGGTATTCCAGCACTTTAACCTCTGGAGCCACATGACGGTGCTGGAGAACGTGATGGAAGCACCGGTTCAGGTGCTGGGCCTGAGCAAGCATGAAGCCCGCGAGCGCGCGGTGAAATACCTGGCGAAAGTGGGCATTGACGAACGCCAGCAGATGAAATACCCGGTGCATCTCTCCGGCGGTCAGCAGCAGCGTGTCTCTATCGCCCGCGCGCTGGCGATGGAGCCCGAGGTGCTGCTGTTCGACGAACCGACCTCCGCGCTGGATCCTGAACTCGTTGGCGAAGTGCTGCGCATCATGCAGAAGCTGGCCGAAGAGGGCAAAACGATGGTGGTCGTGACGCACGAAATGGGCTTCGCCCGTAACGTCTCGAACCACGTGATTTTCCTGCATCAGGGGAAAATTGAAGAGCAGGGGCATCCGGATGAGGTGCTGGCGAACCCGCAAAGTCCGCGTTTACAGCAGTTCCTCAAAGGATCTCTGAAGTAAGAGGGCATCAGACCGCAGTGCAGCCCAATCGCCCGGTGGCGCTTCGCTTACCGGGCCTACAAAACCGTAGGCCGGGCAAACGCAGTGCCGCCCGGCATTCAGGCCGCACTACACTCCAGCCGGTACACCCAGTCGTCATAGCGTAAGCCGTCAATCTCATACGCCTTTTCCAGTACCTGCATACGCACAAACCCGGCTTTCTCCAGCACCCGTATCGACCCGCCATTGTCCGCCAGTACGTACGCATTAATCGCCTTCACGCCGGTCTGGTTAAAGGCGTAATCACACACCGCGCGCAGCGCTTCGCTGGCGATACCTTTCCCCTGCGCGGCAGGCACAACCGTATAGCCGATGTCGGCCTCTTCACGATTCTCAGCGCTGATTTGCAGGCCGATATCGCCCAGCGGCGTATCATCATCCCGGGCGCGAATGACAAACACATGAGCAGCAGCGAGTCGCGCGGCAAACACGCGTCGGGTCTCTTTTTCCGGGGCGATGGCGGCCATATAGCGCATGATGCGGCGATCTTCACGCAGCGAGCGGAAGAAGGCCCAGTCAGTGGGTTCAAAAGGGGTGAGGTAAAGCCGGGGAGTGGTGATGGTTGCCATTGTTACGCCATTTCTTCGGAACATGGCCTGTCACTGTACCATATTCACCGCACCACATCCCCCAGCGCCTCTTCTAATTCATACCAGCGGAACGCAAACCCGGCCGCTTCCAGCCGTTTTGGCAGCGCTCTCTGTCCGCCCAGTGCCAGAACAGACGCTTCACCCATCAGCAGCCGAATCGCCGTCGCAGGCACGCGCAATATCGCCGGGCGGTGCAGGGCATGTCCCAGCGCGTGGGCAAACTGTTCATTTCGCACCGGATACGGCGCAACCATGTTAAACGGCCCGCGCAGATCGTTATCCAGCAGCCAGAGAATCCCGTTGACCATATCGTCGATATGGATCCACGCCATATACTGACGGCCATTACCAATCGGGCCGCCAAGGCCGAGTCGGAATGGCGGGAGCATCTTCGCCAAAATGCCGCCTTTCGGCGCGAGGACGACACCGGTCCGCAGCAGGCAGACGCGAGTCCGATCGCTCTGCGCCGCGCAGGCGATACGCTCCCACTGGGCGCAGAGTTTATGGGTAAACTCGTTATGGGGAGGCTCTTCCTCGGTCACCACCACCTCGCCGAGATCGCCGTAATAGCCCACTGCTGAACCCGAAATCAGCACGGCAGGCGGCGTATGGCTGTTGCGGATCAGCTCGACCAGCTTTTCGGTAATGTTCCACCGGCTGCTGCATAACAGCTGTTTTTGCTCTTCCGTCCAGCGCTTATCGGCGATGGGTTCTCCCGCGAGGTTAATAACGGCGTCGAAACCGTCCAGATTTTGCTGCTCGGCCAGATTTTTCCAGATATCAACACCTGCCCCTAGCACCTGACGCGCTTTTTCCGGGCTGCGCGTGACCACGGTGATGTCGTGGTGCAAGGCCTGCAGACGCGCAATGAGGTGACGACCTATCAGGCCAGTACCGCCGGTCAGCAAAATCTTCATACAACCTCCAGGTTTACGCCTGGCGTTTCCAGCTTAACGTCATAGAGACGGAGTCGGCGTAACGCAGGGCGTGAAGTTTATCGATCTCAACTTCAGCATAAGTGACCCAGTGATGTTCGCGTGCGATATCGAGCACATCCTGAGTTAATTTTTCCAGCAGAGAGAAACGGTTATTCTCCACAAACTGGATAATGTTCTTGGTGATTGTGCGGTAGTTCAGCGCGTCATTGATGTCTTCGCTGGCGCGCGCTTTGTCTGCGGGGTAGTGAATCACCACGTTAATAACAATATCCTGACGGTTGGCGATCTCTTCCTCTTTGATACCGATGAAGGTACGCAGGCGTAAATTTTTTATACGAATAATGGCGTCTGGCTGTGACATTGCAGGTCTTCTCCGTGTCAGTATTTCCTGCCCATAATACATGAGAGCCTCACAGGCACCCAGCCTCATACCGGGTTAAATTTGCTGGATTTTTTGCATCGCTCGCTCGGTCGCCGGGCGGGTCCGGATGCGCTCAAACCAGTTGTTCACCGCCGGGTAAGCGGCCAGGTCAATTCGGTGTTTTTCATGCGTATTCACCCACGGCCAGCAGGCGATGTCGGCAATACTGTAATGATCGCCCCCGAGCCACGGCGTTTTCTCCAGCCGACGGTTCAGAACGTCATAGAGCCGCTGCGTCTCAACCTGATAGCGCTCTATCGCATAAGGAATGGGTTGCGGGGCGTAAGCGGTAAAATGATGATTTTGTCCCAGCATGGGGCCCAGCCCGCTTGCCTGCCAGAAAAGCCATTGCAGCGTATGGTGGCGCTCGCGCAGTTCGCCGCTCAGCAGCTTGCCGGTTTTCTCCGCCAGGTAGAGCAAAATTTCACCGGATTCAAACAGGCTCAACGGTCTGCCCCCGTCCGCCGGCTGGTTATCAATGATGGCCGGGATTTTATTATTCGGCGAGATAGCCAGAAAGAGAGGGCTGAACTGCTCGCCTTTGCTGATATCCACGCGAATGATCCTGTAATCCAGCTCGGCTTCTTCAAGAAAGAGGGTGATCTTATGGCCGTTTGGGGTAGGGGCATAATAAAGGTCGATCATTCTCAACTCCTGTCCATGCGAATAGTGGTGCCATGACAAATGAGTATAGGTGGTTGTTGTAAATCGTGAGTTTTCATCAAGTGACAGCGAGGCCAAGAGATTATATGTTGAGTAAAAACCGATCAGCCTATGAGGATGTTATGAACCAGCCCGTCATCACGTTGTGGTCCGATGCGAACTTCTTTTCTCCCTATGTCATGAGCGTTTACGTTGCGCTGGCCGAAAAAGGACTCGCTTTTACCCTGAAGACCGTTGATCTCGACGGCGGTGAACATCTCAAGCCGCAGTGGCAGGGTTACGACCTGACCCGTCGCGTGCCGGTGCTGGAGATTGACGGATTTGCCCTGAGCGAATCGTCGGCGATCGATGAATATCTGGAAGATCGGTTCGCCCCCCCGGAGTGGGAGCGTATCTATCCTCACGATCTGCAAAAGCGCGCCCGGGGGCGGCAGATCCAGGCGTGGCTGCGCAGCGATCTGGTGCCGATTCGCGTCGAACGCTCCACGGATGTCGTGTTTGCCGGGGTGAAAAAGCCCGCCCTCAGCGCAGAAGGCCAGGAAAGCGCGCAGAAGCTGATTGAAACCGCCTCCTTACTGCTCGCCCATGGCAACCCAAACCTGTTCGGCGAGTGGTGCATTGCGGATGCCGATCTGGCGTTGATGCTAAACCGCCTGATCCTCAACGGTGACGAGGTGCCGCAGCTGCTGGTGGATTATGCCGCGTTCCAGTGGCAGCGTGCCTCCGTGCAGCGCTATGTGGCACTCTCGGCCAAGCGCGCGGGCTGATAAGCCCTGACGCTTCAGGTATGATGGGGGCAGTCTGTTTTCCCGAGGAGTGACTGATGAAACTGATGTTTGCGTCGGATATCCATGGATCGCTGCCCGCGACCGAGCGTGTCCTTTCTCTGTTTGAGCAAAGTGGTGCGAAGTGGCTGATTATTCTGGGTGACGTGTTGAATCACGGCCCACGCAACGCGCTGCCGGAAGGCTATGACCCTTCGCAGGTCGCGGAAAAACTCAACCCGTATGCCTCGCGCATCATCGCCGTTCGCGGCAACTGTGACAGCGAAGTGGACCAGATGCTGCTGCATTTTCCCATTACCGCGCCGTGGCAGCAGGTGCTGCTCGAACAACACCGTCTGTTCCTGACCCACGGGCATCTTTTCAGCCCGGATAATCTCCCGGCGCTCGCGGCTGGCGATGTCCTGGTTTACGGTCATACTCATATTCCGGTTGCGGAAAAACGCGGTGAGATTTATCACTTTAATCCGGGCTCGGTCAGCATCCCAAAAGGCGGGTATCCTGCGAGCTACGGCATGCTGGAAGGAAATACCCTGAGCGTTATCGCACTTAATGATCAGCAAGTTATTGCGCAGGTAGCGATTAATCCGTAAGTTACACCTCAACTGCAAACGCGCCGAAAGAGCGCTTAGAAAAGAAGGTTTCCCGATGGTGGAGCAGAGTCATTTGGCAAGTACAGAGTGGGTTGACATTGTCAACGAAGAGAATGAAGTGATCGCGCAGGCCAGCCGCGAGCAAATGCGTGCGGAGCGCCTGCGCCACCGTGCGACATATATCGTTGTGCATGACGGTATGGGTAAAATTCTGGTTCAGCGCCGCACGGACACCAAAGATTTTCTCCCGGGTATGCTGGATGCCACTGCAGGCGGCGTCGTCCAGGCGGATGAAGTGCTGCTGGATTCTGCGCGTCGTGAAGCGGAAGAGGAGTTAGGCATCGCCGGCGTGCCGTTTGCCGAGCACGGTCAGTTCTATTTCGAAGACGAGAACTGCCGCGTCTGGGGCGGACTGTTCAGCTGCGTCTCCCACGGCCCGTTCGCCCTGCAGGAAGAAGAAGTGAGTGAAGTCAGCTGGATGACGCCGGAAGAGATCACCGCGCGCTGCGACGAGTTCACGCCGGATTCGTTAAAAGCGCTGGCGCTGTGGATGACCCGCAACGCCAAAAACGAATCGACCAAATCAGAAAAAGAGGAAGAGGCTGAGTAATCGTCAGCAGCTCTCTCTCAGACACAGGCTGGACGCGATGGGCTTTTGATCGCGCCAGTCTCCGCCATTCAGGCGCTCCAGTAGCGCTTTCCCGGCTTCGATGCCAATCTTACGATGCGGCACCGCCATGGTCGTCAGCGGCGGCTGACAGACGCGGCTCACGTCGCTATCGCCAAACCCTACCACTGCCAGATCGTCCGGCACTTTGATTCGCCTGCGCTGGCACTCGTACAGCGCGCCGCAGGCCAGCTCGTCAGAGACGCACACCAGCGCATCCAGCTCAGGCCACGCCAGCAGGAATTCGGGCAGCTGCGCCGCGCCGGTCGAGAAGCTCGGCGGCATCGCCGCGTTAATGACCCGGTTAGGCGACATATGGTGGCGAAGCATGGCTTTATACCAGCCCTGCAGATGCTGCTGGAAAATCCACTGCTCCTGGTTGGCGCACAGCAGGCCAATGTTTTGATAGCCGCGCTTAATCACCATTTCCGTGAGCTCAAACATGGCCGCCACGTTATCAATCCCGATGTTCATATCAATCGGATCGGCGCGCATGGCGCCCATCTCCATCACCGGAATCGAGGCGTTTTTCAGCCAGTGGCGAACGGTGTCGGTATGTTCAACGCTGAGCAAAATCGCTGCGGCGATATTTGACGCCAGCAGCGTCTCCAGCAACTTCTCCTCCTGCTCAAGACGATGCTGGGATTCTGCCAGCATGATCTGATATCCGGCAGGCTGCAGCACCTGCTGTAGCCCGGCGAACATCTCCGAGCAGCCGGCTTCGGAGAGGTTGGGCACCACCATGGCTATTGTCCATGACGAGGCCGAGGCAAGGGCACTGGCTGCAAGATTGGGCATATAGCCTAACTCTTGTACCGCGGCTTCTATTTTTTCTCGTAGTTTATCGGAAACCTGTTCGGGCGTGCGAAGCGCACGGGACACGGTCATCGTGCCCACACCGGCAAGCTGTGCGACATCGGCGAGTGTCACTTTACCAGTACTGCGCCGTTTTCGGGTTAGAGACATACACCTTCCTGCTGACCAGACGCGTTCTTTTTTTCCTTCGTTTCACGTGACAGGCAGTATACGCCTTAAATCCCTTTTTTTGCTGTGATTTAGCAACGTGATTGCAATTTGATAGCGCTATCACATTTCTGCATGTTAACGATTGGTAGCGCTATCTTTGTGATCGCGATCGCAGTCAATCCGCGATGCGTTGAATAAAGTTTGCTCATCTTAAACGTGTGGCGGGAGTGAAAAGTGCTCAAAAAATGGATATATGATACAACCATCACGCTGCAGGAGAGCGTGGAAGACTGGCCGCAGGCGCTGAAGCTGTGCGCGAAGCCGCTGCTGGATTTGCAGGTGATTGAGCCTGACTACGTCACGGCCATCATCAAGCAGCACCACGCGTTAGGATCTTATTATGTGCTGGCACCAGGGCTGGCGATGCCGCATGCGCGGCCGGAGGAAGGCGCCAAAGGACTGGGGTTGTCGTTATTAAAACTAAAACAGGGCGTCTCGTTTGGTGCCGGTGAGTTTGACCCTGTCGATGTGATTATCATGCTCGCGGCACCAGACAAACATAGCCATATCGAAATGATATCCGCACTCGCAGAATTATTTTCCAGCGACGAGGAGATGGAGAAACTGCATCAGGCGAATACCCTGGAGGAAATTAAAACAATTATTAACCGCTTCTGATTTAATTCTGTAATCCGGTTTTTCACTACATTACGCGTCAGCGTGATGGGGCGTACTCTACTCAAAATAAGGGGACAACAATGAAAATCATGGCTATTTGCGGTTCTGGCCTGGGCAGCAGCTTTATGGTCGAAATGAATATTAAAAAGGTGCTCAAAAAGCTGGAGATCGAGGCTGAGGTTGAACACTCCGATCTCTCCTCGGCGACGCCGGGCGCGGCCGATCTGTTCGTGATGGCAAAAGACATTGCGGCCAGCGCCAGCGTGCCGGAGAGCCAGCTGGTGGTGATCAACAACATCATCGACATCAACGAACTTGAAGCGCAGCTGCGCGCCTGGTTCGAAAGACAATAACCCTGATAAGGCGAGGTGGATATGTTTATCCTTGAAACGCTGAATTTCGTTGTTGATATTTTAAAAGTCCCTTCGGTGCTGGTGGGCTTAATTGCGTTAATCGGTCTGGTTGCGCAAAAAAAAGCGTTTTCAGATGTGGTGAAAGGGACCATTAAAACTATTCTGGGCTTTATTGTACTGGGCGGCGGTGCCACCGTGCTGGTGGGATCATTAAATCCGTTAGGCGGCATGTTTGAACACGCTTTTACTATTCAGGGCATTATTCCAAATAATGAAGCCATTGTGTCCATTGCACTCGAAAAATACGGTGCAGCGACCGCGCTGATTATGGCCTTCGGGATGGTGGCGAATATTATCGTCGCCCGCTTTACCCGCCTGAAGTACATCTTCCTGACAGGACACCATACGTTTTATATGGCGTGCATGATTGGCGTGATCCTGACGGTGGCGGGCTTTGAAGGCGTAGGGCTGGTCTTTACCGGGTCGCTGATCCTCGGCCTGATCATGGCTTTCTTCCCGGCGATTGCGCAGCGCTACATGAAGCGCATTACCGGCAACGATGAGATTGCCTTCGGCCACTTCGGCACGCTGGGCTACGTGCTGTCCGGCTGGATTGGCAGCAAAGTCGGCAAAGGCTCCCGCTCCACCGAAGAGATGAACCTGCCGAAGAACCTGAGCTTCCTGCGCGATTCTTCGATCTCCATCTCCCTGACCATGATGATTATCTACCTGATCATGGCGGTGAGCGCCGGGCGCGAGTACGTCGAGGCCACCTTCAGCGCCGGTCAGAACTACCTCGTGTACGCCATCATCATGGCTATCACCTTCGCGGCGGGCGTATTCATCATCCTTCAGGGCGTACGCCTGATTCTGGCGGAAATCGTCCCGGCTTTTACCGGCTTCTCGGAAAAACTGGTGCCGAACGCGCGTCCTGCGCTGGACTGCCCGGTGGTGTATCCCTATGCACCTAACGCGGTGCTGATTGGCTTCCTGTTCAGCTTCCTCGGCGGGATTGTGGGGTTGTTCATCTGCGGTCAGTTTAGCTGGGTGCTGATCCTCCCGGGCGTGGTGCCGCACTTCTTCACCGGCGCAACCGCGGGCGTGTTCGGTAACGCCACCGGCGGACGTCGTGGGGCGATGATTGGCGCCTTTGCCAACGGCCTGCTGATTACCTTCCTGCCGGTCCTGCTGCTGCCGGTACTGGGCGCCATTGGCTTTGCCAACACCACCTTCTCTGACGCCGACTTCGGTGCGGTTGGGATTGTGCTCGGCAACCTGGCGCGCTTCCTGTCGCCGCTGGCTATCACCGGGCTGGTCGTGGCGCTGTTCGCGCTGCTGGTGGCGTACAACGTCTTCGCGAAAAACAAACCTGCGGGCGGTAACGCGCAGGAAAACACCGGAGCCAAATCATGAATGAGAAAGAGATAACCGAACTCGCGCGTCAGATCCGCCTGGAGACGCTGAAATCCCTGACGCAGCTGGGCTTTGGCCACTACGGGGGCAGCATGTCGGTGGTTGAAACCCTGGCCGTGCTGTACGGCGCGGTGATGAAAATCGACCCGGCGGACCCGGACTGGCCGGAGCGAGACTATTTCGTGCTGTCAAAAGGCCATGCGGGCCCCGCGCTCTACAGCACCCTGGCGATCAAGGGCTACTTCCCGACAGAAGAGCTGAGCACGCTCAACCAAAACGGGACGCGCCTGCCGAGCCACCCGGACCGTCTGAAAACGCGCGGCGTAGATGCTACCACCGGTTCGCTGGGACAGGGGATTTCCATCGCCGGCGGCATGGCGCTGTCGCACAGGCTGGCAGGGCGGCCGAATCGGGTCTTCTGCATCGTCGGCGACGGCGAGCTGAACGAAGGGCAGTGCTGGGAGGCGTTCCAGTTTATTGCCCACCATCGCCTGAACAACCTGACGGTATTTGTCGACTGGAACAAACAGCAGCTCGACGGCGAGCTGGACGAGATCATCTGCGCGTTCGACCTCGAGGGCAAATTCCGCGCCTTTGGTTTTGACGTGGTGACGGTCAAGGGGGACGACATTCCGGCGCTGCTGGCGGTGACGTCGCGGGTCCCGACTGCCGATGCGCGTCCGTTAGTCGTCATCCTCGATAGCATTAAGGGGCAGGGGGTGCCGTACCTGGAACAGCTCAGCAACTCGCACCACCTGCGATTGACCGCGGAGAGCAAAGCGGCCCTCAATGAGACGATTCGCCAACTGGAGGCTTCACATGATTAAGGTTGCACCGGCAGGACAGAAAGACGCCGTTGAGATGCGTAAAGTTTACGCGGGCTTCGTGGCAAAGCAGATTGAGGCCGGAAGCGACATCATTGCGCTTGAAGCCGACCTGATGAGCTCGATGGCGATGGACGGCGTGGCGCGCGACTATCCGCAGCACGTGATTAACTGCGGCATTATGGAAGCTAACGTCATCGGCACGGCAGCCGGGCTGTCGCTTACCGGCCGCAAGCCGTTCGTTCACACCTTCACCGCCTTTGCCAGCCGCCGCTGCTTTGACCAGCTGTTTATGTCCCTGGACTATCAGCGCAACAACGTGAAGGTGATTGCCTCAGACGCGGGCGTGACGGCCTGCCACAACGGCGGAACGCATATGTCGTTTGAGGATATGGGCATTGTGCGCGGGCTGGCGCATTCGGTGGTGCTGGAGGTGACCGACGCGGTGATGTTTGAGGACGTGCTGCGCCAGCTTATCGATCTCGACGGCTTCTACTGGGTGCGGACCATTCGTAAGCAGGCGCCGAGCGTGTATGCGCCGGGCTCCACCTTCACCATTGGAAAAGGTAACGTGCTGCGCGAGGGGAGCGATATTACGCTGATTGCCAACGGCATCATGGTTGCAGAAGCTCTTGAGGCGGCGCGGCAGCTTGAGCAGGAGGGCGTCAGCGCGGCGGTCATTGATATGTTTACCCTGAAGCCCATCGACCGGATGCTGGTGAAAAACTACGCCGAGAAAACCGGGCGCATCGTGACCTGTGAAAACCACAGCATTCACAACGGGCTGGGGTCGGCGGTGGCAGAAGTGCTGGTGGAAACCTGCCCGGTGCCGATGCGGCGGGTCGGGGTCAAGGAGCGTTACGGCCAGGTGGGAACGCAGGATTTCCTGCAGAAAGAGTATGGCCTGACGGCACATGACATTGTATCGGCGGCGCGCGAGCTGCTGTAAATAAAAAAGGCGACCAGTTAAGTGGTCGCCTTTTTGTTGCCCGGTGGCGCTAGCGCTTACCGGGCCTACGGTTTTGTAGGCCGGATAAGCGAAGCGCCATCCGGCAATAGATTACTGCTGCTGCGAAGACTGGATCGCTGTCAGCGCGATGGTGTAAACGATATCGTCTACCAGTGCGCCACGAGACAGGTCGTTCACAGGTTTGCGCATGCCCTGCAGCATTGGCCCGATGGAGATCAGGTCGGCAGAACGCTGTACCGCTTTGTAGGTGGTGTTACCGGTGTTCAGATCCGGGAAGATGAACACGGTAGCGCGACCTGCAACCGGCGAGTTCGGCGCTTTGGATTTTGCAACGTCAGCCATGACTGCGGCATCGTACTGCAGCGGGCCGTCGATCATCAGATCAGGACGTTTTTCCTGCGCAATACGGGTCGCTTCACGCACTTTCTCTACGTCGCTACCTGCACCAGATGTGCCGGTGGAGTAGGAGAGCATCGCCACGCGTGGCTCGATACCGAAAGCGGTCGCGGAGTCTGCGGACTGGATAGCGATCTCTGCCAGCTGCTCTGCGGTTGGATCCGGGTTGATCGCGCAGTCGCCGTAAACGTAAACCTGTTCAGGCAGCAGCATGAAGAACACGGAAGACACCAGAGAGCTGCCTGGCGCGGTTTTGATCAGCTGCAGCGGTGGACGGATGGTGTTCGCCGTGGTGTGAACCGCACCGGAAACCAGGCCGTCAACTTCGTCCTGCTCCAGCATCAGCGTGCCCAGCACCACGTTGTCTTCCAGCTGCTCACGCGCAACGGCTTCGGTCATGCCCTTGTTCTTACGCAGCTCAACCAGACGGGCAACGTAGCTTTCGCGAACCACTTCCGGGTCAACGATTTCGATGCCAGCGCCCAGCTCAACGCCCTGAGAGGCCGCTACGCGGTTGATCTCATCCGGGTTACCCAGCAGCACACAGGTCGCGATGCCGCGCTCTGCACAGATAGCCGCCGCTTTAACGGTACGTGGTTCGTCGCCTTCTGGCAGAACAACGCGTTTGCCCGCTTTACGCGCCAGCTCGGTCAGCTGGTAACGGAAGGCTGGCGGAGACAGACGGCGGCTGCGCTCGGAGGTCGCGGTCAGGGATTCGATCCAGTCTGCGTTGATGTAGCCCGCAACGTATTCCTGTACTTTCTCGATACGTTCGTGGTCATCAACCGGCACTTCCAGGTTGAAGCTCTGCAGGCTCAGGGAGGTCTGCCAGGTGTTGGTGTTCACCATAAAGACCGGCAGGCCGGTAGCGAACGCGCGTTCGCACAGCTTGCTGACGCGTGGGTCCATCTCGTAGGCACCGGTCAGCAGGATCGCACCGATTTCCACGCCGTTCATTGCGGCCAGGCAGGCTGCAACCAGCACGTCAGGACGGTCTGCGGAGGTCACCAGCAGGGAACCTGCGCGGAAGTGTTCCAGCATGTGCGGAATGCTACGCGCACAGAAGGTCACGGACTTCACGCGACGGGTGTTAATGTCGCCTTCGTTAATCACGGTCGCGTTCAGGTGACGCGCCATGTCGATTGCACGGGTGGCAATCAGATCGAAGCTCCATGGCACCGCGCCCAGAACCGGAAGCGGGCTGGATTCCTGCAGCTTAGCCGGGTCAACTTTGATGACTTTCGCTTTGGACGAGTCGTCGAAGATCTCGGACAGGTCAGGGCGAGTACGGCCCTGCTCATCAACTGGCGCGTTTAGCTTGTTGACGATCACGCCGGTGATGTTGGTATTTTTCGCGCCGCCGAAGCTGCTGCGCGTCAGTTCGATACGCTCGTTCAGCTGTTCCGGGGTGTCAGTGCCCTGAGACATCACGAAAACGATCTCTGCGTTCAGGGTTTTCGCGATTTCGAAGTTCAGAGACTGGGCAAACTGGTGTTTGCGGGTTGGAACCAGACCTTCAACCAGCACCACTTCTGCGTCTTGCGCGTTAGCATGGTAGTTGGCGATGATCTCTTCCATCAGCACGTCTTTCTGGTTGCTGGAGAGCAGAGACTCAACGTGGCTCATCTTCAGCGGTTCAGCCGCCGGCAGATTGGAGTTCTTGCGAACGATGGTGGTGGTCTGGTCTGGTGCATCGCCACCGGCACGTGGCTGGGCGATTGGCTTAAAGACGCTCAGACGAACGCCTTTGCGTTCCATAGCACGGATAACGCCAAGGCTGACGCTGGTCAGGCCGACGCTGGTTCCGGTAGGGATCAGCATAATAGTACGGGACACGGTTTATCCTCTTTCGTTACCGCCCAAATCGGGCGGGTTACAAAACAGCACCGCCAGCATTGCTGGCGGTGTGGAATCAGGCAGTCAGGCGGTGCGCGTCTTGCGCGATGACCAGTTCTTCGTTAGTTGGGATAACGAGAGCAGGGCGGGTGCCTTCTTTGTTGATGAAGCCAGACTTGCCGAAGCGGGCAGCCAGGTTACGCTCGTGATCAACGTCGAAGCCCAGAACGCCCAGTTTGCCCAGGGACAGTTCACGAACCATTGCCGCGTTCTCACCGATACCACCGGTGAAGATAACCGCGTCCAGACGGCCTTCCATCAGCGCAGTGTAAGAGCCGATGTATTTCGCCAGACGGTGGCAGTAAACGTCCATTGCACGTTTAGCGTCTTCTTTCTCTGCGTAGTTGTCTTCAACGTAACGGCAGTCGCTGGTGACTTCGGTCAGACCCAGCAGGCCAGACTCTTTGGTCAGCATTTTGTTGATCTGGTCAACGCTCATGCCCAGGGTGTCGTGCAGGTGGAAGATGATCGCCGGGTCGATGTCACCGGAACGGGTACCCATCACCAGACCTTCCAGCGGGGTCAGACCCATGGACGTATCAACACATTTACCGTTGCGGATAGCAGAAACAGAACCACCGTTGCCCAGGTGGCAGGTGATGATGTTCAGCTCTTCAACCGGCTTGTTCAGCACTTTTGCCGCTTCCTGAGTCACATAGAAGTGGCTGGTGCCGTGCGCGCCGTAACGACGTACGCCGTGCTCTTTGTACAGGCTGTATGGCAGGGCATAGAGGTAAGACTCTTCCGGCATGGTCTGATGGAACGCGGTGTCGAATACGGCCACGTTTTTGTCTTTCAGATTCGGGAAGGATTTCAGCGCTTCAGCGATACCGATCAGGTGAGCCGGGTTGTGCAGCGGTGCGAAAGAGGCAGAGTCTTTGATGCCCTGGATCACAGAGTCGTCGATCACCACGGAGCTGGTGTATTTTTCGCCGCCGTGGACGATACGGTGACCAATCGCAGTCAGCTGAGCAGACAGTTCTGGTTTTTGTGCCAGAATAGTGTTAACGATAAAGTTCAGCGCTTCACTGTGAGCGGCGCCTGCACCTAAAGCCGCTTCTTGTTTGCTGCCGTCCATCTTCCACTTGATACGTGCTTCAGGCAGATGGAAACATTCGGCCAAACCAGAGAGGTATTCGTCACCGTTGAGCGCATCGATGATGGCGAATTTCAGTGAGGAGCTACCGCAGTTCAGAACCAGTACTAACTTACTCGACATGGAAGTACCTATTATTGATACGTGGCTAAAAAAACGTCAGTGAGTCTAACAGCGTAACGCATGATGACCCGGACATTTATGATTAACATCATGCCAAACGAACATTGTGGCATGATGGAAGAAATAACTATGATTTTATGCCATTTTGCACAATTTTCAGCCAATGGCATAATATGCAATAATTTGACGAGCTAATGATTCTCGTCTAAGGCCCTATCAGGCTGGCACAGGATACCCGATACGGGGTAGTGATGACAAAATATTTTGAACGTTGTCATAGCTTGTTGTGGTTTTGCACGAAAATTTTAATTTTTATATGTGAAGTTGAGGTACAGCCATGTCGACACCAGAGAACCCGTCCGTTAATTTCTTTAGCCTGTTTCGTCGGGGACAGCATTACGCAAAGACGTGGCCGATGGAAAAGCGCCTTGCGCCGATGTTTATTGAGAATCGCACCATCCGCGCCACGCGCTATGCGATTCGCTTTATGCCGCCTGTCGCTATCTTTACGCTGTGCTGGCAAATTGCGCTCGGTGGACAGCTTGGACCTGCCGTTGCCACGGCGCTCTTCGCATTAAGCCTGCCAATGCAGGGCCTGTGGTGGTTAGGTAAACGCTCCATCACGCCACTTCCCCCTTCTATTTTACACTGGTTTTATGAAGTGCGCGGTAAACTGGAAGAGGCCGGGCAGGCGCTCGCCCCGGTGGAAGGCAAGCCGGATTACCAGGCGCTGGCGGACACGTTAAAGCGTGCATTTAAGCAACTGGATAAAACATTCCTCGATGACTTGTGATTGATCATCGAAACGACCAAGAAAAGAGGGCACAGTAACAATCAGTTACCGTGTCTTTTTTTTTAAGTGCAATGCGCTACAGGAGTCGAAAGATGGAAATGACCCATGCTCAACGTCTGATTTTGTCTAACCAGTACAAGATGATGACTATGCTTGATCCCGATAACGCTGCGCGCTACAGCCGCCTGCAAACCATCGTCGAACGCGGCTTTGGTCTACAAATGCGCGAACTGGACCGCGAGTTTGGCGAGCTGAAAGAAGAAACCTGTCGCATCGTGATCGACATTATGGAGATGTATCACGCCCTGCATGTGTCCTGGACGAATCTCAAAGATCAGCAGTCCATTGACGAGCGCCGCGTGACCTTCTTAGGCTTTGATGCCGCAACGGAAGCGCGTTATCTGAGCTATGTTCGCTTTATGGTGAATACAGAAGGGCGTTATACCCACTTTGACGCGGGCACCCACGGCTTCAACGCGCAGACCCCGATGTGGGATAAATATCAGCGTATGCTGAGCGCGTGGCACGCCTGCCCGCGTCAGTACCATTTAAGCAGCAACGAAATTCAACAAATCATTAATGCCTGACGGAGGTGCGTGTGCAGTGTAGAGGTTTTCTGTTTGATCTGGACGGTACGCTGGTGGACTCGCTGCCGGTTGTGGAACGTTCCTGGTGCCATTGGGCTGACAGACATGGCATCGACCATCAGGACGTGCTGAATTTTATCCATGGCAAACAGGCCATCACCTCGCTACGGCACTTCCTGGCCGGACGCTCTGAGGAGGACATTCAGGCGGAGTTCAAGTACCTGGAACACATTGAAGCCACCGATACGGACGGCATCACCGCGTTACCGGGCGCGCGCGAACTGCTTGAGCATCTGAACGAGGCGCAGATCCCGTGGGCTATTGTCACCTCCGGTTCCGTGCCGGTGGCCCACGCCCGGCACAAGGCTGCAGGGTTGCCGACGCCGGACGTGTTTATCACGGCGGAGCGCGTGAAGCGGGGTAAACCGGAGCCTGACGCATTTTTACTGGGCGCTGAACTGCTGGGCCTGGACCCTGCAGAGTGCGTGGTGGTCGAAGATGCGGCGGCTGGCGTACTGGCCGGGCTGAACGCAGGAAGCCACGTCATCGCAGTTAACGTTCCGGCGGAATCTCCCCGCCTGGACGAGGCAGACCTGGTGCTGGATTCACTGACGGCACTGTCTGTTTCAAAAGCCTCTGACGGAGTTGTAACCGTCTCGCTAAAAATGTAATCCCATGATATGGCCCCACATTGCTGGGGCTTTTTTATGGCAAAATTCCTCATCTTCCACTGACAAGGATAGGTTGTGAACGGTGAACTGATTTGGGTCCTGAGCCTGCTTTTAATCGCCATCATTCTTTTTGCCACGGGCAAGGTACGCATGGACGCCGTCGCCCTGTTTGTTATCGTCGCATTTGTGCTCAGCGGAACGCTGACGCTGCCGGAAGCCTTCTCCGGATTTAGCGATCCCAACGTTATCCTGATTGCCGCCCTGTTTATCATCGGGGATGGTCTGGTGCGCACCGGCGTAGCGACCATTATGGGGGCGTGGCTGGTAAAAGTGGCGGGCAGCAGCGAAACCAAGATGCTGATCTACCTGATGGTGACCGTCGCCGGGCTGGGGGCGTTTATGAGCTCCACGGGCGTGGTCGCTATCTTTATCCCGGTGGTGCTGAGCGTCTCCATGCGGATGCAGAGCTCGCCGTCGCGCCTGATGATGCCCCTGAGCTTTGCCGGGCTTATCAGCGGCATGATGACCCTGGTGGCCACGCCGCCGAATCTGGTCGTCAACAGCGAACTGATCCGGGAAGGATTTGAGGGCTTTAGCTTTTTCAGCGTCACCCCGCTTGGGCTGGTCATTCTGGTCATGGGCGTGGTCTACATGCTGCTGACCCGTTTTGCCCTGAAAGGTGAAAAACAGGACAAAAATAAAGAAGGATGGAAGCGACGCACCTTCCGCGATCTGATTAAGGAGTACCGCCTTACCGGGCGCGCGCGCCGTCTGGCGATCCGGCCCGGCTCGCCGATGGTGGGGCAGCGGCTGGATGACCTGAAGCTGCGTGAGCGCTATGGCGCGAATGTGATCGGCGTAGAGCGCTGGCGACGTTTTCGCCGGGTGATCGTCAACGTCAACGGGGTGTCGGAATTCCGCGCGCGTGACGTCCTGCTGATTGATATGTCCACCGCGGATGTGGACCTGCGCGAGTTTTGCAGCGAACAGCTGCTGGAGCCGATGGTGCTGCGCGGGGAGTATTTCTCCGATCAGGCGCTGGATGTCGGCATGGCCGAGGTGTCGCTGATCCCGGAGTCGGAACTGCTGGGTAAAACCGTGCGGGAGATGGGGTTCCGCACCCGCTACGGTCTGAACGTCGTGGGGCTGAAGCGCGATGGCGTAGCGATGGAAGGGGCGGTGGTGGATGAGCCGATCCTGCTGGGCGATATTTTTCTCGTCGTCGGTAACTGGAAGCTGATTAGCCAGCTCGGGCAAAAAGGGCGTGATTTTGTGGTGCTCAACATGCCCGTTGAGGAGAGCGACGCGTCGCCCGCGCACAGCCAGGCGCCCCATGCGATTTTTTGCCTGGTATTGATGGTGGCGCTGATGCTGACCGATGAGATCCCCAATCCGGTAGCGGCAATCATCGCCTGCCTGTTGATGGGTAAATTCCGCTGCATTGACGCCGAAAGCGCCTATAAGGCCATTCACTGGCCGAGCATCATTCTCATTGTCGGGATGATGCCTTTTGCCCTGGCGCTGCAAAAAACCGGCGGGGTAGACCTGATCGTTAAAGGCTTAATGGACGTGGGCGGCGGGTATGGGCCGTACATGATGATGGTCTGCCTGTTTATCATGTGCGCCACCATCGGCCTGTTTATCTCGAACACCGCGACGGCGGTACTGATGGCACCTATCGCCCTGGCGATGGCGAAGTCCATGGGCGTATCGCCGTATCCGTTTGCGATGATGGTGGCGATGGCCGCTTCCGCGGCGTTTATGACGCCGGTCTCTTCACCCGTGAACACGCTGGTGCTGGGACCGGGGAACTACCGGTTCAGTGATTTCGTTAAGCTGGGCGTGCCGTTCACCGTGCTGGTGATGGTGGTGTGCGTGGTATTGATACCGGTCCTGTTTCCGTTCTGAGCATTTTGCCGGGTGGCGGCTGCGCCTTACCCGGCCAACAAGCCAGCAGGCCCTGCAAGCGCAGCGCCGCTGGGCGTAAATCAGAGGGGAGAATCCTGGCTGATCTCATCCAGCGATAAATGGAAGCTCGGTACAAACACCTGCATAAAGTAATCCATCTCTTCGCTGCGGCGGGATTCCAGCGTTTTTTCCAGGCGCGTTTTCGCCAGCAAGAATTCATTATTCCCTGCGGACAACTCTTCGAGACACTTCAGATAGGCACACAGCGCGTCGGCCTGTTTGACCAGCGACTTTTCATCTTCCGTGTACTGATGCTCGTTGATAAGCGGCTCGAAGATATCACGAAGCTCTTCGGGCACCATCTCAATCAGCTTCTGCTGGGCAATTTTCTCAATGGCCTTATATTCTTGCGCAATTTGCGAGTTGAAATATTTCACCGGCGTAGGCAGGTCGCCGGTGAGCACTTCTGACGCATCGTGGTACATCGCCAGCAGGGCGATGCGCTCTGGATTAACCTGACCGTTGAATTTGCGATTTTTAATCGCGGCCAGCGCGTGAGCGACCATCGCAACCTGCAGACTGTGCTCTGACACATTTTCCGTGCGGACATTGCGCATCAGCGGCCAGCGGTTGATGAGTTTCAGGCGGGAGAGGTGGGCAAAGAAATGACTCTGACTCATAGGTTACCTTTTGTCTTCACTGCGACAGGCGTTCATTGTGCGGGGAGGGGAGGCAAGATGCAAATTTGCGGATTTTGCAGGCCGGGTGAGCGCAGCGCCACCCGGCAGAAAGGCAACGTTACTGATGGTATCCGGAGAGGAAGCGGCCGAAACGGCTGATGGCCATTTCCAGGTCATCTTCGCGCGGCAGCGTCACGATACGCACGTGATCCGGCCACGGCCAGTTAAACGCCGTGCCCTGAACCAGCAGCACTTTTTCCTGCAGCAGGAAATCGAGCACCATTTTCTGGTCGTCGTGGATATTGAAACGCTTTGCGTCAATTTTCGGGAACATATAGAGCGCCCCGTTCGGCTTCACGCAGGAGACACCCGGAATATCGTTAATCAGCTCCCACGCGCGGTTACGCTGTTCGTACAGGCGTCCACCGGGCACGATAAACTCGCTAATGCTCTGATAGCCGCCGAGCGCGGTCTGGATCGCGTGCTGCGCCGGCACGTTGGCGCATAAACGCATGGAGGCCAGCATCTCCAGCCCTTCAATATAGCCTTTGGCGTGCTTTTTCGGACCGTTTAACACCATCCAGCCCTGGCGGAAACCGGCCACGCGGTAGGTTTTGGATAGCCCGTTAAAGGTGACGGTCAGCAGGTCCGGGGCCAGCGCGGCGATGGAGTGGTGCTGCGCCGCGTCGTAGAGGATCTTGTCGTAAATTTCGTCTGCAAAGATGATCAGGTTGTGCTGGCGGGCCAACTCGACGATCTCCATCAGCAGCTCTTTTGAGTAGACCGCGCCTGTCGGGTTGTTGGGGTTAATAATGACGATACCGCGCGTGCGGGGCGTAATTTTTGCGCGTATATCATCCAGGTCCGGGAACCAGTCGGAGGATTCGTCGCACAGATAATGCACTGCTTTACCGCTGGACAGTGATACGGCAGCCGTCCACAGCGGATAGTCCGGCGCGGGTACCAGCATTTCGTCCCCGCTGTTCAGCAGGGCCTGCATTGCCTGCACAATCAGTTCGGAGACGCCGTTGCCGATATAGATATCTTCAACGGTAACATCACGCATACCGCGTGCCTGGTAGTGCTGCATAATGGCTTTACGTGCGGAGTAAAGTCCTTTTGAATCGCAATAGCCTTGTGCAGTCGGAAGGTTGCGGATCACATCAACCAGAATTTCATCCGGCGCTTCAAAACCAAATGGCGCAGGGTTACCAATGTTGAGTTTCAGAACCTTGTTGCCTTCTTCTTCAAGGCGTTTTGCCTCTTTCAGAACCGGGCCGCGGATGTCATAACAGACGTTATCTAGCTTGCTGGATTTTTCGATAGGGGACATGAACCTTTAACCTTTTCGCTATTATTGCCGCTCCCTGCCGTGGAAGTCAGCACGGAATAATGTACTCCCCCCTCGCTTCGTTTTGAAGGGTGTGCAGGAGAAGATTTTGTGCCCGGAGCAAATTATTGATGAATCTTTTTCGCTGCGCGTGCGCTTTTTCACTGTCTTAAAGTTGCGCGCATAGCGAGAGGTTAGGTTAAATGTGCTATCCATTTGCCAAAATACTGTATAATGTGCTGTTAAAAATAAGTGGTAAGCTGGACAGAGGTGGCAATCACCCTGAGTGACTTTTCGTAAAACCTGAATGCTTGATACCTGTTTCTGTAATAGCATACTGTGGATAAAAGTTACTCATGTGAAATTAATGTTAAGTGCCATTAATGAATAGTCTTAATCTAAATTAAAATTTATTTATTATTAACCTATAAAATGCAACTTTAGTTAATTTTAATAAAATTAGTTTAGAAGCTTAACATTCTTCTTTAATCCTTAATATTGCAATAAGACTTATAAATAAAGTGGATTTGGGTTAAGATGTCTTCAAGGAAAGCAGAGGACAGATGCACGTTTTTTGTATATCTGACACTGGTTTTCTGAATTAATTGATTGTTATTGTTAGAGTTATCTCTGGCTGGAATGTGTCGCACATCTCCTGCTACGTTGACAGCGCTGCGATACAGATGGCAGAAAAGGTGTTATACCTTTAATGTAATTTACATAAACCTGCGAACATCTAAATATCCTGAACGTTTAAGAGAATAAAAATAACGTCATGAAACGTGCTTTCTGACTGTTGATATAAAGCAGCACAATAACTATCTGTCAGGCAGTCTGCCGGGCCGGGATGCGAGGGAAAATCTTCAGAGGGAATTGCTTAACTGTACACACACAGCTTCAACCCGGGCAGCTCCGCACGAGCAACCTGAAAGTGAATAGATATGATAAATGCAAATCGTCCGATAATGAATCTCGACCTCGATCTGCTGAGAACGTTTGTTGCGGTCGCCGATCTCAACACTTTTGCAGCAGCTGCTGCCGCCGTTTGCCGAACTCAGTCCGCCGTCAGCCAGCAAATGCAGCGGCTGGAGCAACTGGTTGGTAAAGAGCTATTTGCCCGTCACGGGCGTAATAAGCTCTTAACGGAACACGGTATTCAGCTTCTGGGTTATGCCAGGAAAATTCTTCGCTTTAATGATGAAGCATGTATGTCATTAATGTTTAGCAACCTTCAGGGCGTGCTAACGTTAGGTGCATCTGATGAGTCGGCGGATACTATATTGCCGTTTCTTCTCAATCGCATCAGTTCGGTTTATCCGAAGCTTGCGCTGGACGTTAGCGTAAAGCGTAATGCTTTTATGGTTGAGATGTTAAATGAGAATAAAGTCGACCTGGTGGTCACCACGCATCGTCCCGGGCAGTTTGATTGCCTGACGCTGCGTACATCACCTACGCACTGGTATTGCGCGGCCGAATACGTGCTGCAAAAAGGCGAGCCGGTGCCGCTGGTGTTACTGGATGACCCGAGCCCGTTCCGCGATATGGTGCTGACGGCGCTGAATGAGGCCAATATTCCGTGGCGTCTGGCGTATGTGGCGTCCACGCTGCCAGCGGTGCGTGCCGCCGTTAAAGCCGGTCTGGGTGTCACCGCCCGCCCGGTAGAAATGATGAGCCCCGATCTGCGCGTTCTGGGAAAATCTGATGGCCTGCCTGCGCTGCCGGATACGGAATATCTGCTCTGCCACAATTCGTCCAGCCATAACGAGCTGGCAAAGGTGGTGTTCGAGGCGATGGAAAACTACCATAACCCGTGGCAGTTCGAGCGCGTTACCTCAGAAGGGGGGGATGATTCCCTGATCGTTGAAGGGGATTTTGAGTGATCGCCAGCTCAAAATTCTGGTAACAAAATGTAAGTGTAAAAAAAAGCCACTCGTGTGATTTTCACATGCAGTGGCTTTTTTTTAGCAATAATACCCGCGTATGCCGCGTGGATTTACGGGATACCCTCTATTTATCAATAAGCTAAATGCTTTTGATTAAAACTCATCCGTTTTCCGTTCTAACTTCATCCATATCCCCCCTATGTTAAAAAAACAGGAAATATGTTGCCGTTTTCCAGGTTGAATTAACAAAAGCGTGTCGCAGATCAAGAAAATACTCCTATTTGGGGGGAGGAATCGTTGGCAAATCCTGTCAAAATAGGAGGGTTATTTTTTTTACTTCCGAAACGGACACGATTCAACAACATACATTTGACGGAAAGTCATGTACCCACCAGGGTTAAAGGGCACCAAATGTTAATGAGAATCGCTCGATGTAATTTAATGTGAAGAAACCTTTGTTAAAGTTGACAATAGGTTATAGAAAGGAGTAAAAAACCCCATCATTTTGCTGTCTACGTCTCATTTCTGACAGTTAGTGTAAGGTTATTTGTTCCTCCCCATGAATCGATGTGATGCCCATCTGCCAGCAAGAGCAGTGTCGTTGGTATCACTTTTGATGAGTAAGCAATGAGTATGTCAACATCCACAGAAGTCATCGCTCATCACTGGGCATTCGCAATCTTTCTTATTGTAGCCATTGGCCTGTGCTGCCTGATGTTAGTCGGCGGCTGGTTCCTGGGCGGTCGCGCCCGTGCAAGGCACAAAAACACACCTTTCGAATCAGGTATTGATTCAGTAGGTACCGCTCGCTTACGCCTGTCTGCCAAGTTCTACCTGGTAGCCATGTTCTTCGTCATCTTCGACGTGGAAGCGCTTTACCTCTTCGCATGGTCTACCTCCATTCGCGAAAGTGGTTGGGTGGGCTTTGTCGAGGCCGCAATTTTCATTTTAGTGCTACTGGCCGGTCTGGTTTATCTGGTGCGTATTGGCGCGCTTGACTGGACGCCTGCGCGTTCACGTCGTGAACACATCAACCCGGAAAACAGTATCTCTAATCGTCAGCAGTAACAGCGAGGCAATAAGATGGATTATACGCTCACCCGCATAGATCCTAACGGTGAGAATGACCGTTACCCCCTGCAAAAACAGGAGATCGTAACCGACCCCCTGGAGCAAGAAGTCAATAAAAGCGTGTACATGGGCAAACTCGAACATGCCATGCACGATATGGTCAACTGGGGTCGTAAGAACTCCATCTGGCCTTACAACTTTGGCCTTTCTTGCTGCTACGTTGAAATGGTGACGTCATTCACTGCGGTGCATGACGTTGCGCGTTTTGGGGCAGAGGTACTGCGTGCTTCCCCACGTCAGGCTGACCTGATGGTGGTGGCCGGTACCTGCTTTACCAAGATGGCACCTGTTATTCAGCGTCTTTATGACCAGATGCTGGAGCCAAAATGGGTTATCTCCATGGGCGCATGTGCTAACTCTGGCGGTATGTACGACATCTATTCCGTCGTACAGGGCGTAGATAAATTTATCCCAGTGGATGTGTACATCCCGGGTTGTCCGCCTCGTCCGGAAGCCTACATGCAGGCGCTGATGCTGCTGCAGGAGTCCATCGGTAAAGAACGTCGCCCACTGTCGTGGGTCGTTGGCGATCAGGGTGTGTATCGCGCGAACATGCAGTCTGAGCGCGAGCGTAAACGTGGTGAACGTATTGCCGTCACCAATCTGCGTACGCCTGACGAAATTTAATTTGCGCCTGTAGGCCTGGAGAACACCTTCGCATATCACTACTCAAATAGCGCGAAGCCAGGCTCAACAGTCACCACGGACCATTTGCAATGGTGAACAATATGACCGACTTAACCGCGCAAGAAGCCGCCTGGCAGACCCGGGATCATCTGGATGACCCAGTCATTGGCGAACTGCGCAACCGTTTTGGGCCGGATGCCTTTACTGTTCAGGCTACCCGCACCGGGGTACCCGTTGTTTGGGTGAAGCGTGAACAATTGCTGGAAGTTGTCGATTTCCTCAAGAAATTGCCAAAACCATACGTCATGCTGTTTGACTTACACGGCATGGACGAACGTCTCAGAACGCACCGCCAGGGTCTCCCTGCTGCGGATTTTTCCGTTTTCTACCACCTGATCTCAATAGACCGTAATACGGATATCATGCTCAAGGTGGCATTGTCTGAAAACGACATGCATCTGCCGACGATCACCAAACTTTTCCCGAACGCCAACTGGTACGAGCGTGAAACCTGGGAAATGTTCGGGATGACCTTCGACGGCCACCCACACCTGACGCGCATCATGATGCCGCAGACCTGGACCGGCCACCCGCTGCGTAAAGACTACCCGGCACGTGCTACCGAATTCGATCCGTTTGAGCTGACCAAAGCCAAGCAGGATCTGGAGATGGAGGCGCTGACCTTCAAACCGGAAGACTGGGGCATGAAGCGCGGTACCGACAACGAGGACTTCATGTTCCTCAACCTCGGTCCGAACCACCCGTCTGCGCACGGTGCTTTCCGTATTATTCTTCAGCTCGACGGCGAAGAGATTGTCGACTGCGTGCCAGACATCGGCTACCACCACCGTGGTGCTGAGAAGATGGGCGAGCGTCAGTCCTGGCACAGCTACATTCCGTATACTGACCGTATCGAGTACCTCGGCGGCTGCGTCAACGAAATGCCATACGTGCTGGCCGTTGAGAAACTGGCAGGCATTACCGTGCCGGATCGCGTTAACGTGATTCGCGTCATGCTGTCAGAACTGTTCCGTATCAACAGCCACCTGCTGTACATCTCCACGTTCATTCAGGACGTCGGCGCGATGACCCCGGTCTTCTTCGCCTTTACCGATCGTCAGAAAATCTACGATCTGGTAGAAGCCATTACCGGTTTCCGTATGCACCCGGCCTGGTTCCGTATCGGCGGTGTGGCACACGATCTGCCGCGCGGCTGGGACCGCCTGCTGCGTGAATTCCTCGACTGGATGCCGAAACGTCTGGCCTCTTACGAGAAAGCCGCGCTGCGTAACACCATTCTGAAAGGCCGTTCCCAGGGCGTTGCTGCCTACGGCGCGAAAGAAGCGCTGGAGTGGGGGACAACAGGTGCTGGCCTGCGCGCGACCGGTATTGATTTCGACGTGCGTAAAGCCCGTCCTTATTCTGGCTACGAGAACTTCGACTTTGAAGTCCCGGTGGGCGGCGGCGTTTCCGACTGCTACACCCGCGTGATGCTGAAAGTGGAAGAGCTGCGCCAGAGTCTGCGCATCCTTGAGCAGTGCCTCAACAACATGCCGGAAGGCCCGTTCAAGGCGGATCACCCGCTGACCACGCCGCCACCGAAAGAGCGCACGCTGCAACATATCGAAACCCTGATCACCCACTTCCTGCAGGTTTCCTGGGGTCCGGTCATGCCGGCGCAAGAATCCTTCCAGATGATTGAAGCGACCAAGGGTATTAACAGTTACTACCTGACCAGTGACGGCAGCACCATGAGCTACCGTACTCGCGTGCGTACGCCGAGCTTTGCGCACCTGCAGCAGATCCCGTCCGCCATCCGCGGCAGTCTGGTCTCCGACCTGATTGTGTATCTGGGTAGTATCGATTTTGTTATGTCAGATGTGGACCGCTAATTATGCACGAGAATCAACAACCACAAACCGAGGCTTTTGAGCTGAGTGAAGCAGAACGTGCCGCCATTGAGCACGAGATGCACCACTACGAAGACCCGCGTGCGGCGTCCATTGAAGCGCTGAAAATCGTACAGAAACAGCGTGGTTGGGTGCCGGACGGGGCGATCTATGCGATCGCGAAAGTGCTGGGTATTCCGGCAAGTGACGTAGAAGGCGTAGCCACGTTCTACAGCCAGATCTTCCGTCAGCCGGTAGGCCGCCATGTGATCCGCTACTGTGACAGCGTGGTCTGCCACATTACCGGTTATCAGGGCATTCAGGCTGCGATTGAGAAGAAGCTCAATATCAAGCCGGGCCAGACCACGTTCGATGGGCGCTTTACTCTGCTGCCAACCTGCTGCCTGGGTAACTGCGACAAGGGGCCGACCATGATGATTGATGAGGACACTCACAGCCATCTGACGCCGGAAGCGATTCCTGACCTGCTGGAGCAGTACAAATGAAAACTGTAATTCGTACTGCTGAGACGCATCCACTGACCTGGCGTCTGCGTGATGACAAACAGCCGGTATGGCTCGACGAATATCAGAGCAAAAACGGCTATGCCGGTGCGCGTAAAGCCCTTGGCGGCATGGCGCCGGACGACATCGTTAACGCGGTAAAAGAGTCTGGCCTGAAAGGCCGCGGCGGCGCGGGCTTCTCCACCGGTCTGAAGTGGAGCCTGATGCCAAAAGACGAATCCATGAACATCCGTTACCTGCTGTGTAACGCCGATGAAATGGAGCCGGGTACCTATAAAGACCGTCTGCTGATGGAGCAGCTGCCGCACCTGCTGGTGGAAGGCATGCTGATCTCCGCGTTCGCGCTGAAAGCGTACCGTGGCTACATCTTCCTGCGCGGTGAGTACATCGAAGCGGCAGAAAACCTGCGTCGCGCGATTGCCGAAGCCACCGAAGCGGGCCTGCTGGGTAAAAACATTCTCGGCACCGGTTTTGACTTCGAACTGTTCGTGCACACCGGTGCCGGGCGTTATATCTGCGGTGAAGAGACCGCGCTGATTAACTCCCTGGAAGGCCGCCGTGCGAACCCGCGTTCCAAGCCACCGTTCCCGGCAAGCTCCGGCGTGTGGGGTAAACCGACCTGCGTCAACAACGTCGAGACCCTGTGCAACGTTCCGGCTATCCTCGCGAACGGCGTGGAGTGGTATCAGGGCATCTCCTCAAGCAAAGATGCCGGTACCAAGCTGATGGGCTTCTCCGGTCGCGTGAAAAATCCTGGCGTCTGGGAACTGCCGTTCGGTACCACCGCGCGCGAAATTCTTGAAGACTACGCCGGCGGCATGCGCGATGGCCTGAAATTCAAAGCCTGGCAGCCGGGTGGGGCAGGGACTGACTTCCTGACCGAAGCCCACCTTGACCTGCCGATGGAATTCGAAAGCATTGGTAAAGCAGGCAGCCGTCTGGGTACGGCGCTGGCGATGGCCGTCGACCATGAGATCGGCATGGTCTCGCTGGTGCGTAACCTGGAAGAGTTCTTCGCCCGTGAGTCCTGCGGCTGGTGTACACCGTGCCGTGATGGTCTGCCGTGGAGCGTGAAGATCCTGCGTGCAATCGAACGTGGCGAAGGCCAGCCTGGCGATATCGAAACGCTTGAGCAACTGTGTCGATTCTTAGGCCCGGGTAAAACCTTCTGTGCCCACGCACCGGGTGCCGTCGAACCTCTGCAGAGCGCGATCAAATATTTCCGCGACGAGTTCGAAGCAGGCATCAAGCAGCCGTTCAGCAATACCCATGCGATCAATGGGATTCAGCCGAACCTGCTTAAAGCGCGCTGGTAACGACAAGAATTTTGATTAACGCTCGGTTTCGACCGAGCCAACTGGAAGCATGCTAATGGCTACGATTCATGTAGACGGCAAAGAATACGAAGTCAACGGGGCGGACAACCTGCTGGAAGCTTGTCTGTCTCTTGGCCTCGATATTCCGTACTTTTGCTGGCATCCGGCGCTGGGCAGCGTCGGTGCTTGCCGCCAGTGTGCGGTGAAGCAATATCAAAACGCGGAAGACACGCGTGGTCGCCTGGTGATGTCCTGTATGACGCCAGCCACCGAAGGCACCTTTATTTCGATTGATGACGAAGAAGCCAAACAGTTCCGTGAAAGCGTTGTGGAATGGTTGATGACCAACCACCCGCACGACTGCCCGGTCTGTGAAGAGGGCGGTAACTGCCACCTTCAGGATATGACCGTGATGACCGGTCACAGCTTCCGTCGCTATCGCTTTACCAAGCGTACTCACCGTAACCAGGACCTGGGGCCGTTCATCTCTCACGAAATGAACCGCTGCATCGCCTGCTACCGCTGCGTGCGTTACTACAAAGACTATGCAGACGGTCAGGATCTGGGCGTGTATGGCGCACATGACAACGTCTACTTCGGCCGTCCGGAAGACGGCGTGCTGGAAAGCGAATTCTCCGGTAACCTGGTAGAAATCTGCCCAACCGGCGTCTTCACGGATAAGACCCACTCCGAGCGTTACAACCGTAAATGGGACATGCAGTTTGCGCCAAGCATCTGCCAGCAATGTTCTCTCGGCTGTAACACCAGCCCGGGTGAGCGCTACGGCGAACTGCGTCGTATCGAAAACCGTTACAACGGTACCGTTAACCACTACTTCCTGTGTGACCGCGGTCGTTTTGGCTATGGCTATGTGAACCTGAAGGACCGTCCGCGTCAGCCGGTTCAGCGCCGTGGCGACGACTTCATTACCCTGAACGCTGAACAGGCGATGCAGGGCGCGGCAGATATTCTGCGCCAGTCGAAGAAAGTGATCGGTATCGGTTCCCCGCGTGCCAGCATCGAAAGCAACTTCGCGCTGCGTGAGCTGGTGGGGGCGGAAAACTTCTACACCGGTATCGCCCAGGGCGAGCAGGAACGTCTGCAGCTGGTACTGAAAGTGCTGCGCGAAGGCGGTATTCATACCCCTGCGCTGCGCGAAATCGAATCGTATGATGCGGTTCTGGTGCTGGGCGAAGATCTGACGCAGACCGGCGCTCGCGCGGCTCTGGCGGTTCGCCAGGCAGTGAAGGGTAAAGCACGTGAAATGGCAGCGGCACAGAAAGTGGCTGACTGGCAGATTGCGGCAATCCTCAACATCGGCCAGCGCGCGAAGCATCCTCTGTTTGTGACGAACGTCGACAACACCCGTCTGGACGATATCGCCGCGTGGACCTACTGCGCACCGGTTGAAGATCAGGCGCGTCTTGGCTTTGCCATTGCCCACGCGCTGGACAACAACTCACCGGCCGTTGAGCTGGATCGCGACCTGCAAAACAAGGTTGACGTGATTGTTCAGGCCCTGGCCGGTGCGAAGAAACCGCTGATTATTTCCGGTACCAACGCCGGTAGCGCAGAGATCATTCAGGCCGCAGCCAACGTGGCCAAAGCCCTGAAAGGCCGCGGTGCTGACGTTGGTGTGACCATGATTGCCCGTGCGGTGAACAGCATTGGTCTGGGCATGATTGGCGGCGGCTCGCTGGAAGCTGCGTTAAGCGAACTGGAGTCCGGTGCCGCTGACGCCGTGGTGGTGCTGGAAAACGACCTGCATCGTCATGCTTCTGCCGCTCGCGTTGACGCCGCGCTCTCCAAAGCGCCGCTGGTGATGGTGATTGACCATCAGCGCACCGCGATTATGGATAAAGCGCACCTGGTGCTCTCTGCGGCAAGCTTCGCAGAAAGCGACGGTACGGTTATCAACAACGAAGGCCGCGCACAGCGTTTCTTCCAGGTTTATGACCCGTCTTACTACGACAGCAACACCGTGATGCTGGAAAGCTGGCGCTGGCTGCACTCCCTGCACAGCACCGTGCAGAGCCGTGAAGTGGACTGGACGCAGCTCGACCATGTTATCGACGCGGTGGTGGAAAAACTGCCTCAGCTGGCGGGCATTAAAGATGCCGCGCCTGAAGCGAGCTTCCGTATTCGCGGCCAGAAACTGGCGCGTGAACCGCACCGTTACAGTGGCCGTACCGCAATGCGCGCCAATATCAGCGTGCACGAACCGCGCCAGCCGCAGGATAAAGACACCATGTTCGCCTTCTCCATGGAAGGGAACAACCAGCCGTCTGCGCCGCGTTCGCAAATCCCGTTCGCATGGGCACCGGGCTGGAACTCCCCGCAGGCATGGAACAAGTTCCAGGCTGAAGTGGGCGGCTCCCTGCGCCACGGCGATCCGGGCGTGCGTCTGATTGAAGCCTCCGAAACCGGTCTGGACTTCTTCACCACCGTACCGGCGAGTTTCCAGGCGCAGGACGGTAGCTGGCGTATTGCCCCGTACTACCACCTGTTCGGTAGCGACGAGCTGTCCCAGCGTTCACCGGTCTTCCAGACCCGCATGCCGCAGCCGTACATCAAGCTTAACCCGGCGGATGCCGCGAAGCTTGGCGTTAACGCGGGTGCGAGCATCGCCTTTAGCTATGACGGCCAGACCATCAGCCTGCCGCTGATTATTTCTGAAAGTCTGACAGCAGGGCAGGTCGGTCTGCCGATGGGTATGCCTGGCATCGCGCCGGTTCTGGCGGGTGCGCGTCTTGATAATCTGCAGGAGGCAAAAGCATGAGTTGGTTAACGCCGGATCTTATCGACATCCTGCTGAGCATTCTGAAAGCGATTGTTATCCTGCTGGTGGTGGTCACCTGCGGCGCGTTCATGAGCTTTGGTGAACGTCGTCTGCTCGGTCTGTTCCAGAACCGTTACGGACCGAACCGCGTGGGCTGGGGTGGTTCACTCCAGCTGGTCGCGGACATGATCAAGATGTTCTTTAAAGAGGACTGGATCCCGCGCTTCTCGGATCGCGTGATCTTTACTCTGGCACCGATGATCGCCTTCACCTCGCTGCTGCTGGCGTTTGCTATCGTTCCGGTCAGCCCGACCTGGGTGGTCGCTGACCTGAACATCGGCATTCTGTTCTTCCTGATGATGGCAGGTCTCGCGGTTTACGCGGTGCTGTTCGCAGGCTGGTCCAGTAACAACAAATACTCGCTGCTGGGTGCGATGCGTGCGTCTGCGCAGACGCTGAGCTACGAAGTGTTCCTGGGTCTCTCCCTGATGGGCGTAGTGGCGCAGGCCGGTTCATTCAACATGACCGACATCGTCAACAACCAGGCCGACATCTGGAACGTGATTCCGCAGTTCTTTGGGTTTATTACCTTTGCCATCGCGGGCGTGGCGGTGTGTCACCGTCACCCGTTTGACCAGCCAGAAGCCGAACAGGAACTGGCCGACGGTTACCACATCGAATATTCCGGTATGAAATTCGGTCTGTTCTTCGTGGGCGAGTACATCGGTATCGTCACCATTTCCGCGTTGATGGTAACGCTGTTCTTCGGTGGCTGGCATGGCCCGTTCTTACCGCCGTTCATCTGGTTCGCGCTGAAAACCGCGTTCTTCATGATGATGTTCATTTTGATTCGCGCAGCGTTACCGCGTCCGCGTTATGACCAGGTAATGTCCTTCGGCTGGAAAGTGTGCCTGCCGCTGACGCTCGTCAACTTGTTGGTAACGGCCGCTGTCATTCTCTGGCAGCAGCCATAAGGGGCAATAGACCATGACCTTAAAAGAATTACTGGTAGGCTTCGGTACCCAGGTACGCAGTATCTGGATGATCGGCCTGCACGCGTTTGCCAAACGCGAAACCCGGATGTACCCGGAAGAGCCGGTATATCTGCCGCCGCGCTACCGTGGCCGTATCGTGCTGACGCGCGACCCGGACGGTTCCGAGCGCTGCGTTGCCTGTAACCTGTGTGCGGTAGCGTGCCCGGTTGGCTGTATCTCTCTGCAGAAAGCCGAGACGGTAGACGGCCGCTGGTACCCTGAGTTCTTCCGCATCAACTTCTCACGCTGCATTTTCTGCGGTCTGTGTGAAGAAGCGTGCCCAACCACGGCGATTCAGCTCACCCCAGACTTCGAATTGGGTGAGTACAAGCGTCAGGATCTGGTGTACGAGAAAGAGGATCTGCTGATTTCCGGTCCGGGCAAATACCCGGAATATAACTTCTACCGGATGGCGGGTATGGCAATCGACGGCAAAGATAAGGGCGAAGCGGAGAACGAAGCCAAGCCTATCGACGTCAAGAGCCTGTTACCGTAAGGAGAGGGCAATGGAATTCGCTTTTTATATCTGTGGCCTTATCGCCATCCTGGCTACGCTGCGAGTGATTACGCACACCAATCCGGTGCATGCGCTGCTGTACTTAATCATTTCGCTGCTGGCTATTTCCGGGGTGTTCTTCGCACTGGGCGCGCACTTCGCCGGTGCGCTGGAAATCATCGTCTACGCCGGGGCCATCATGGTGCTGTTCGTGTTCGTCGTGATGATGCTGAACCTGGGCGGCTCTGAAATCGAGCAGGAACGTCAGTGGTTAAAACCGCAGGTGTGGATCGGCCCGGCAATTTTGTCGGCCATCATGCTGGTGGTGATCGTGTACGCCATTCTGGGCGTTAACGATCAGGGCATCGACGGCACGCCGATCGGCGCTAAAGAGGTTGGTATTACGCTCTTTGGCCCATACGTTCTGGCGGTTGAACTGGCCTCCATGCTGCTGCTGGCAGGTCTGGTTGTGGCCTTCCACGTTGGCCGCGAAGAGCGTGCTGGCGAGGTGCTGAGCAACCGCACTGACGACCGCGCGAAAAGAAAAACGGAGGAGCGCGCATGATCCCCTTAACACATGGACTGATCCTCGCTGCGATTTTATTCGTTCTGGGTCTGACTGGTCTGGTTATCCGCCGCAATCTGCTGTTTATGCTGATCGGGCTGGAAATCATGATTAACGCCTCCGCGCTGGCCTTCGTGGTCGCCGGAAGCTACTGGGGCCAGACCGATGGTCAGGTGATGTACATTCTCGCCATCAGCCTTGCGGCTGCCGAAGCGAGTATTGGCCTGGCGCTGTTGCTGCAGCTCCATCGTCGCCGCCAGAATCTGAACATCGATTCAGTAAGTGAGTTGCGTGGATGAACATGCTTGCCTTAACCATTATTTTTCCGCTGATTGGCTTCGTGCTGCTGGCGTTTTCTCGCGGCCGCTGGTCTGAGAATCTGTCTGCAACCGTCGGCATGGGCTCTGTTGGCCTGGCCGCGCTGGTGACAGCGTATGCGGGTATCGACTTCTTTAACAACGGGCGTCAGCCTTTCAGCATGCCGCTGTGGACCTGGATGTCAGTCGGTGATTTCAACATCGGTTTCAACCTGGTGCTGGATGGTCTCTCCCTGACCATGCTCTCCGTGGTGACCGGCGTGGGCTTCCTGATCCACATGTTCGCCTCCTGGTACATGCGCGGTGAAGAGGGCTACTCCCGCTTCTTCGCCTACACCAACCTGTTTATCGCCAGCATGGTCGTTCTGGTGCTGGCCGATAACCTGCTGCTGATGTATCTGGGCTGGGAAGGCGTAGGTCTGTGTTCTTACCTGCTGATCGGTTTCTACTATACCGATCCGAAGAATGGCGCAGCGGCCATGAAAGCGTTCGTCGTGACCCGCGTGGGTGACGTCTTCCTCGCTTTCGCGCTGTTCATTCTTTACAACGAACTGGGCACGCTGAACTTCCGCGAAATGGTTGAACTGGCGCCAGCGCACTTCGCCGCAGGCAACAACATGCTGTGGTGGGCAACGCTGATGCTGCTGGGTGGTGCCGTGGGTAAATCCGCGCAGCTGCCGTTGCAGACATGGCTGGCCGACGCGATGGCGGGTCCAACCCCTGTCTCCGCGCTGATCCACGCTGCGACCATGGTTACCGCCGGTGTCTACCTGATTGCGCGTACCCATGGCCTGTTCCTGATGACTCCGGAAATTCTGCACCTGGTGGGTATCGTCGGTGCGGTCACGCTGGTGCTGGCAGGCTTTGCCGCGCTGGTGCAGACCGACATCAAGCGCGTACTTGCTTACTCCACCATGAGTCAGATTGGTTACATGTTCCTCGCGCTGGGCGTTCAGGCCTGGGACGCGGCCATTTTCCACCTGATGACGCACGCGTTCTTTAAAGCGCTGCTGTTCCTCTCATCCGGTTCGGTGATTCTGGCCTGCCATCACGAGCAGAACATCTTCAAAATGGGCGGACTGCGTAAGTCCATCCCGCTGGTGTATGTCTGCTTCCTGGTGGGCGGCGCGGCGCTGGCGGCACTGCCGCTGATCACCGCGGGCTTCTTCAGTAAGGACGAAATCCTTGCGGGGGCCATGGCGAATGGTCATATCAATCTGATGGTTGCGGGTCTGGTCGGTGCGTTCATGACCTCCCTGTATACCTTCCGTATGATTTTCATCGTATTCCACGGTAAAGAACAAATTCACGCTCACGCAGGGAAGGGGATTACCCATCACCTGCCGCTGATTGTGCTGCTGGTACTGTCCACCTTCGTTGGCGCGATGATTGTGCCTCCGCTGCAGGGCGTACTGCCAGACACCACCGAGCTTGAGCACGGTCGCGTTCTGACGCTTGAAATCACCTCCGGTGTGGTCGCTATCGCGGGCATCCTGATTGCGGCATGGCTGTGGCTGGGCAAACGTACGCTGGTCACTGCCGTGGCCAACAGTGCGCCGGGCCGCCTGCTGGGCACCTGGTGGTACAACGCGTGGGGCTTCGACTGGCTGTACGACATGATCTTCGTTAAGCCGTTCCTGGGCATCGCGTGGCTGCTGAAGCGCGACCCGCTGAACAGCCTGATGAACATCCCGGCGATCCTTTCCCGCTTTGCAGGCAAAGGCCTGCTGTACAGCGAGAACGGTTACCTGCGCTGGTATGTGGCGTCCATGAGCATCGGTGCGGTTGTCGTGCTGGCGCTGCTGATGGTGTTGCGTTGATCGTTAAGTGAATTTTATTCGAATTCGTTGAAAATCAGGCCCCTGCTGGGGGCCTTAAAAAGGAATGTAAATCGCCATGTTACTACCCTGGCTAATATTAATTCCCTTCATCGGCGGCTTCCTGTGCTGGCAGACTGAACGCTTTGGCGTGAAGATGCCGCGCTGGATCGCGCTGATCACCATGGGATTGACGCTCGCGCTTGGCCTGCAACTGTGGTTGCAGGGCGGTTACTCACTGACCCAGTCTGCGGGCATTCCGCAGTGGCAGTCTGAGTTCATCCTGCCGTGGATCCCGCGTTTCGGCATTACGATCCACCTGGCGATTGACGGCCTATCGCTGCTGATGGTGGTGCTGACCGGCCTGCTCGGCGTTCTGGCGGTACTTTGCTCCTGGCGAGAAATCGAAAAATACCAGGGCTTCTTCCACCTGAACCTGATGTGGATCCTGGGCGGCGTGATCGGCGTGTTCCTTGCCATCGACATGTTCCTGTTCTTCTTCTTCTGGGAGATGATGCTGGTGCCGATGTACTTCCTGATCGCGCTGTGGGGCCACAAGGCGTCCGACGGTAAAACGCGTATCACGGCGGCAACCAAGTTCTTCATCTATACCCAGGCGAGTGGTCTGGTGATGTTGATTGCCATTCTGGCGCTGGTGTTTGTTCACCACAACGCGACCGGCACCTGGACCTTCAACTACGAAGACCTGCTGAAGACCCCAATGTCTCACGGCGTGGAATACCTGCTGATGCTGGGCTTCTTCATCGCCTTCGCGGTGAAAATGCCGGTGGTTCCGCTGCACGGCTGGCTGCCAGACGCGCACTCTCAGGCGCCAACGGCGGGTTCCGTTGACCTGGCGGGCATCTTGCTGAAAACCGCGGCCTACGGTCTGCTGCGCTTTGCACTGCCGCTGTTCCCGAACGCCTCCGCAGAGTTCGCACCGATTGCCATGTGGCTGGGTGTGATCGGTATCTTCTACGGTGCCTGGATGGCCTTCACCCAGTACGACATCAAGCGTCTGATTGCCTACACCTCCGTTTCCCACATGGGCTTCGTGCTGATTGCTATCTACACCGGCAGCCAGCTGGCGTACCAGGGTGCGGTGATCCAGATGATTGCGCACGGTCTGTCCGCAGCCGGTCTCTTTATCCTGTGCGGCCAGCTGTACGAACGTCTGCACACCCGCGACATGCGTATGATGGGCGGTCTGTGGAGCAAAATTAAGTGGCTGCCAGCGCTCTCCATGTTCTTCGCGGTGGCGACTCTGGGGATGCCGGGCACCGGTAACTTCGTCGGCGAATTTATGATTCTGTTCGGCAGCTTCAAAGTGGTACCGGTGATTACCGTGATCTCCACCTTTGGTCTGGTGTTCGCTTCCGTCTACTCGCTGGCGATGCTGCACCGCGCTTACTTCGGTAAAGCGAAGAGCGAAATTGCTGCACAAGAACTGCCGGGGATGTCGCTGCGTGAGCTGTTCATCATCCTGCTGCTGGTCGTACTGCTGGTGCTGCTGGGCTTCTTCCCGCAGCCGATTCTGGATACCTCGCACAGCGCGATGGGCAATATCCAGCAGTGGTTTGTTAATTCTGTTTCTACTACAAGGCCGTAATTCGCCATGACAATAACTCCACAACAACTGATCGCGCTGCTACCGCTGCTGATCGTCGGATTGACGGTGGTGGTTGTGATGCTCTCCATTGCGTGGCGACGCAATCACTTCCTGAATGCCACGCTGTCGGTTATCGGCCTGAACGCCGCGTTAGTCTCACTCTGGTTTGTTGGCCAGGGTGGGGCGATGGACGTCACCCCGCTGATGCGCGTTGACGGTTACGCCATGCTGTATACCGGTCTGGTGCTGCTGGCGAGCCTGGCAACCTGTACCTTTGCGTACCCGTGGCTCGAAGGCTACAACGACAACAAAGAAGAGTTTTACCTGCTGGTTCTGATTGCCGCGCTGGGCGGCATTCTGCTGGCGAATGCGAACCACCTGGCCGCGCTGTTCCTCGGCATTGAGCTGATCTCTCTGCCGCTGTTCGGTCTGATTGGTTACGCCTTCCGCCAGAAGCGCTCGCTGGAAGCAAGCATCAAGTACACCATCCTGTCTGCGGCGGCGTCCTCGTTCCTGCTGTTTGGTATTGCGCTGGTGTACGCACAGTCCGGTAACCTCTCCTTTATGGCGCTCGGCAAGAGCCTCGGTGACGGCATGCTGCATGAGCCGCTGCTGCTGGCGGGTCTGGGCATGATGATTGTTGGCCTTGGCTTCAAACTCTCTCTGGTCCCGTTCCACCTGTGGACGCCAGACGTCTACCAGGGGGCACCGGCTCCGGTGTCGACCTTCCTGGCGACGGCGAGCAAAATCGCCATCTTCGGGGTGGTGATGCGTCTGTTCCTGTACGCGCCGGTGGGCGACAGCGAAGCGGTTCGCGTGGTGCTGGGCATCATCGCGTTCGTCTCCATCATCTTCGGTAACCTGATGGCGCTGAGCCAGACCAACATCAAACGTCTGCTGGGCTACTCGTCTATCTCTCATCTGGGCTACCTGATGGTGGCGCTGATTGCGCTGCAGAGCGGTGAGATGTCGATGGAAGCCGTGGGCGTGTATCTGGCCGGCTACCTGTTCAGCAGCCTCGGCGCCTTCGGCGTGGTGAGCCTGATGTCCAGCCCGTACCGTGGTCCGGATGCCGATTCACTGTTCTCTTACCGTGGTCTGTTCTGGCACCGTCCGATCCTGTCCGCCGTAATGACCGTGATGATGCTCTCTCTGGCCGGTATTCCGATGACGCTTGGCTTTATCGGTAAGTTCTACGTGCTGGCCGTCGGTGTGCAGGCGCACCTGTGGTGGCTGACCGCGGGCGTGGTGATCGGCTCCGCGATTGGTCTCTACTACTACCTGCGCGTGGCCGTGAGCCTGTACCTGAGCGCGCCTCAGCAGCTCAATCGTGATGCTCCAGGCAACTGGCAGTACAGCGCTGGTGGTATCGTGGTACTCATCTCCGCGCTGCTGGTGCTGATCTTCGGTATCTATCCGCAACCGCTGATTGATATCGTGCAGCGCGCGATGCCATTAATGTAAAAACAAAAACCCGCCTCGGCGGGTTTTTTATTGCCCAGCGTCGCTACGCTTGCAGGGCCTACGGGTTTTGTAGGTCGGGTAAGCGTAGCGCCACCCGACTAAGCCAGCTGTTTACGGCTAATCAACGGCCCGTCAATCTTCTTCATCGAGCGGTCCAGCACCTCCTCAATCACCGACGACAGCTCGTTCAGCTCAAACTTCGCGACGTAGCCATCCGCCTTCACCTTGCGAATATGGTCTTCGTTGGCGTTGCCGGAAAGGGAAGAGTGGATCACCACCGGAATATCTTTCAGTACCGGGTCGGTTTTGATTTTGCGCGTCAGCGTAAAACCGTCCATCTCCGGCATTTCGAGGTCGGTCAGCACCAGCGCGATCTTATCGGTGATCGGCACGCCCTCAGCCTGTGCCTGTGCGGCCAGCACGCCAATTTTTTCCCACGCGTCTTTGCCGGTGATGTGCAACTGCGCTGGGATCTCCATCGCCTGCAGACCTTTCTCCAGCATCGAACGCGCCACTTTGGAATCTTCCGCCACAATCGCGACCGCGCCCGGCTTGATATTGAACTTGGTGGTTTTCAGATTGGTGGCGTGCAGATCGTGGTTGGCCGGGGTGATGTCATACAGGATCTGCTCAACGTCCAGCACCATCGCCAGATCGTTGGTATCGCTCTTCTCGTCAAGACACGCAATGCTGGTGATGTAGCGACCGCTGACGGCGGTTTCTGCCGCGTGCACCTGCTTCCAGTCCAGACGCATGATGTTCTCAACCGACTCCACGGCAAACGCCTGCACGCTGCGCGCATATTCAGTGATCAGCAGGATATTCAGCCCGGTGGTAGGCTTACAGCCCGCCACGGCGGCCAGATCGATCACCGGGATCACCTGATCGCGGATATTCACCATTCCCATCAGCGGTGATTTCATCCCGGCGGGTTTCGTGAACTCCGGCATCGGCACAATTTCACGCAGCTTAAAGACGTTAATGCCAAACAGCTCAGATTTATTTTCGTTAAGAGAGGTGCCAAGACGGAACAGCAACAGTTCAAAACGGTTCGACAGGGTCAGATTCGCCCTGTCATCAATATCTTTCTGGAAATTATCCATTCTACCCTCGAGAGAAATGCTGACCTTTTAATCGTTATCGGCATCCTGAGGGAAAAATGAAGGACTAAACGCTGACCTGAGCGAAATCTTCGGCCAGCTCACATTCCGGGAACAGCGCGCGGCACTCTTCCAGCAGCTTTTCACAGCCCCGCGCGTCGTAGCGCGAGCTGACGTGGGTGATGATGAGCCTCCCGACGCCCGCGTCACGGGCTAGCTGCGCCGCCTGACGCGTGGAGCTATGACCCCGGCCGTTGGCTTTCTCTTCCATCGCCGTTTCAAGCGTCGCTTCATGTACCATCACGTCCACGCCCTGGGCCAGCGTGAGCGCCGCCCGGCACGGGGCCGTGTCGCCAAAAATTGCCAGCTTCTTGCCGGGCTGCGGTGCGGCGAGATAATCCTGCCCATTGATGACGCGCCCGTCCTCCAGCGTGACGGTCTCGCCGTGCTTCAGGCGCTGGAACAGCGGCCCGGGTTTTACGCCATCGGCCATTAGCGCGGCGGCATCCAGCGCGCCGGGTTTGTCATGCGCGTCAATACGGTATCCATAGCACTCGACAGGGTGATTGAGCGGCTGAACGCTCACCTTATAATCGCCGTCATCGAAAACCAGGCCTTCGCTAATCTCAACGACCTCCAGCGGATAATCCGTCCAAGACCCGCTCAGGCGCAGCGTGGTTTCAACAAATTCACGAATACCCGCAGGCCCGTAAATCGTCAGCGGGTTGGCGTTACCGGCCATCGAGCGGCTGCACAGCAGGCCGGGAAGGCCAAACAGATGGTCGCCATGCAGATGGGTGATAAAAATTTTATCCAGCTTGCCGGGGTGATAAGCGGTGTGTAGGAGCTGATGCTGCGTCCCTTCACCGCAGTCAAACAGCCACAGCCCGCCGCGGGTGGGGTGTTTAAGATCCAGCAGTATCGCCGTCACATTCCGTGAGCGGGTTGGCACGCCCGCGGACGTACCCAGAAAAATCAGTTCCATAACGCAATCAGCCCTTTGCTGAACGGGGAGGGGTTTAGTATAACGTGATGAACCCCAGGAAGGAGACTGACATGATCCAGTGGCAAGATTTACACCATAGTGACCTCACCGTTCATTCACTTTACGCCCTGCTGAAACTGCGCTGCGAAGTGTTCGTGGTTGAACAGACCTGCCCGTATCAGGACATCGACGGCGACGATCTCGTCGGTGAGAACCGCCATATTCTTGGCTGGCGGGATAACGAGCTGGTGGCGTATGCGAGGATTCTGAAAAGCGAGGACGCATTCGAGCCTGTCGTGATTGGTCGGGTCATCATCAGCGGCAAAGCGCGCGGTGAAAAACTGGGCTATCAGCTGATGGAGAAAACGCTGGAGGCATGCCAGAAACAGTGGCCGAACAAGGCGTTATACCTGGGCGCACAGGCGCACCTGCAGTCCTTCTACGGCCACTTTGGTTTCGTGCCGGTCACCGAAGTATACGACGAAGACGGCATTCCCCACGTCGGCATGGCGCGGGAAGCGAAGCAGGCGTAATGGCGAGTCGTTGGCTATAGTTAGCGAACTGGTGTACTAACATGGAGAAAAATATGTCATTTCAATCCTGGGATACCCGTATCGACGACGACCTGGCCTTACTGAGCGAAACGCTGGAAGAGGTGTTACGTTCCTCGGGCGACCCTGCCGATCAGAAATATATTGAGCTAAAAGCCCGTGCCGAACAGGCGCTTCATGAAGTGAAAAACCGCGTCAGCCATGCGTCTGATACCTACTACTACCGCGCCAAAAAAGCGGTGTATCGTGCCGATGATTACGTGCATGAAAAACCGTGGCAGGGTATTGGCGTGGGGGCTGCCGTAGGCCTGGTACTGGGGCTGCTGTTGGCCCGTCGTTAAGCCGCTTAACCACTCCCTATACGTGGGTACTGCTATTTATTGCCAGTACCCCGTATAATACGAGGTTTTAACAGGGAGAGGTTCGCGTGAATTCGATTTTCCTCGCGCTGGAGCAATTGCGTACCCAGCTTTCGCAAGCGTTACCCGCAACGCCCGGCATACGTCATTTCGACGTCTCTTTCCCGTTAAACGATGCCTTCGACCCTCTCGCCTGGCTTGGGGCGCAGCAGTGCTATCCGCAGTTTTACTGGCAGCAGCGTAACGGCGATGAAGAGCTGGCCGCGCTGGGGGCGGTTATCACCTTTTCCTCTCTGGCGTTAGCCACGCAGTTTTTGCGCGAGCAAAACGCGGCAGGTGATACCCGCATCTGCGGCCTGAACGCCTTTAATCCGGAGCAGGGCAGCCTCTTTTTACCGCGACTGCTCTGGCGACGTACCGCCGGCACCGCTACGCTGCGTCTGCAGCTGTGGAGCGATTATTCACTTCAGGAAGATGCCCATGCCGCGCGGGATTTTTTACAGCAGCTCCAGCCAGCCAGGCCTATCCGTCCGCTGGCCGTTCAGGTTGAGCACGAAAACCATCAGCCTCAACGGGCCGAATGGCTGAAACTTGTCCGCAGGGCGACCGAAACCATCGCGCGCGGTGATTTTGAAAAGGTTGTCCTTGCGAGGGCCACCGATCTTCAGTTTACACAGCGCATTAACCCCGTCGCGCTGATGGCGGCCAGCCGCGCCCTCAATTTACATTGCTATCACTTCTGCATGGTATTCGACGCCAGCAACGCGTTTCTCGGCTCGACGCCCGAGCGTCTCTGGCGGCGACGCGGCACGCTGCTGCGCACCGAAGCGCTGGCGGGCACCGTCGCCAGCCATACTGATGATAAAAAGGCGCAGCGTCTGGGCGAGTGGCTGCTGAACGACGATAAAAACCAGCGCGAGAATATGCTGGTCGTGGAAGATATCTGCCAGCGTCTTCAGCACTCTACGCAGACGCTTGAGGTACTGCCTGCCCAGGTGGTACGCCTGCGTAAGGTGCAGCATTTGCGCCGCTGTATCTGGACCGAGCTCAAGCAGGCTGACGACGAGCAGTGTCTGCATATGCTACAGCCGACGGCGGCCGTTGCCGGTTTGCCGCGACAGCCTGCGCGCGAGTTTATTCAGAAGGTTGAGCCCTTTAACCGCGAGTGGTACGCCGGTTCGGCCGGGTATTTATCGCCTGACCAGAGTGAGTTCTGCGTGGCGTTGCGCTCCGCCCGCGTCCAGGATGACTCCCTGCGGCTCTATGCCGGCGCCGGTATTGTCAGCGGATCTGACCCGGAGCAGGAGTGGCAGGAGATTGAAAACAAAGCGGCCGGATTGCGCTCTCTGCTCCTAAGGGATTAATACTGAATCGCGCAATCCCGATTCACATCAAAATTCCAATTTTTTCTATTATTTATACTGTGTCGCATTCTTGATACCGGACAATCTCATGTCAGTAAGTTCTTTTAACCGACGCTGGGCGGCGGTGATCCTTGAAGCCCTGACGCGCCATGGCGTCAGGCACGTGTGTATTGCACCGGGTTCTCGCTCAACGCCGCTGACGCTGGCGGCCGCCGAAAACCGGGCGTTGATTCACCACACCCACTTTGATGAGCGCGGCCTCGGTCATCTCGCGCTGGGTCTGGCGAAAGCCAGCAAAGAACCCGTGGCGGTGATCGTCACTTCCGGTACTGCCGTGGCGAACCTCTATCCGGCTCTGATTGAAGCCGGGTTAACCGGTGAAAAGCTGATTCTGCTGACGGCCGATCGTCCCCCTGAGCTTATCGACTGCGGCGCCAATCAGGCCATCCGTCAGCCGGGGCTCTTTTCTTCGCATCCTTCGCAGACGATTTCGCTGCCGCGTCCCACCCAGGATATTCCGGCGAGCTGGCTGGTCTCCACCGTCGATCACGCCATGGAGACGCTGCGCGGCGGGGCGCTGCATATCAACTGCCCGTTTGCCGAGCCGCTGTACGGCGAGCTGGACGACACGGGTCTTGACTGGCAGCAGACCCTCGGTGACTGGTGGCAGAGTGAAAAACCGTGGCTGCGCGAGCAGACGCACCTTGAGAGCGCGAAGCAGCGCGACTGGTTCTTCTGGCGGCAGAAGCGCGGCGTGGTTATCGCCGGGCGCATGAGCGCTGCAGAAGGCAAGCTGGTCGCCGAATGGGCGCAAACCCTGGGCTGGCCGCTGATCGGCGACGTGCTTTCCCAGACCGGGCAGCCGCTGCCGTGCGCGGATCTCTGGCTGGGTAATGCCAAAGCGGTCACCGAGTTGTCGCAGGCGCAAATTGTGGTCCAGCTTGGATCGAGTTTAACCGGCAAGCGGTTACTGCAGTGGCAGGCCACCTGCACGCCGGACGAATACTGGCTGGTGGACGCGCTGGAAGGGCGTCTTGATCCGGCGCACCACCGCGGTCGTCGTCTGGTCAGCCGTATCGACGCCTGGCTGGCGCTCCATCCGGCTGAAAAACGCAAACCCTGGGCGGTTACCCTCCCGGACCTGTCACGCCAGGCGTGGGAGCTGACCAAAGCGCACTGTGAAGCATTCAGCGAGGCCGGGCTGGCGCACCGTATTCGCCAGTACCTGCCCGAGCAGGGGCAGTTGTTTGTCGGCAACAGCCTGGTCGTGCGGCTGATTGACGCCTTTTCGCAGCTGCCCGCGGGCTACCCGGTGTACAGCAACCGTGGTGCCAGCGGCATCGACGGGCTGATCTCTACGGCGGCGGGCGTGCAGCGCGCCAGCGCGAAATCGACGCTGGCCATCGTGGGGGATCTCTCTGCGCTTTACGATCTCAACGCGCTGGCGCTGCTGCGTCAGGCGTCAGCTCCGTTTGTGCTGATTGTGGTCAACAACAACGGCGGACAGATTTTCTCCCTCCTGCCCACGCCGCAGAGCGAGCGCGAGCGCTTCTATCTGATGCCGCAGAACGTGCAGTTCGAACACGCCGCGGCGATGTTCAGCCTGAAATACCATCGCCCGGAAAGCTGGGAACAGCTGGATGCGGCGCTAAGCTCCGCCTGGAAGCAGCCCGGCGCGACGCTGATTGAGCTGGTAGTTAACGAGGCTGACGGTGCGCAGGCCCTGCAAAGCCTGCTGGCGCAGGTGAGCCAGCTGTGATCCTCTCGGGCGTGCAGCAGGCTGGAAAACCAGGCTATCCCTGGCTGGTCTTTTTGCACGGTTTTTCCGGCGATTGCCGCGAGTGGCAGGGTGTTGGTGAGCGGCTTTGCGATTACCCCAGGCTGTATCTGGATCTGCCGGGACACGGCGGATCCCGGAATCTGGGCGTGACGGGCTTCGACGAGATGAGCGCGTTGCTTACCCGAACTCTGATTAGTTACAACATACTGAAATTCTGGCTCGTCGGGTACTCCCTCGGCGGCCGCATTGCGATGTTCCATGCCTGCCAGCAGCCGAAGGGGCTGCTGGGCGTGACGGTAGAAGGCGGCCATCCGGGCCTGCAGGATGCCGATGCGCGACAGGCGCGGCTGGCATCCGACCATCGCTGGGCGACGCGTTTTCGCAGCGAACCGCTGGAAAAGGTGTTCGCTGACTGGTACCAACAGCCCGTGTTTGCCTCCCTGACGGACGCCCAGCGCGACGCGCTGATTACCCTGCGCAGCCAGAACAACGGCGCGGCGCTGGCGATGATGCTCGAGGCGACGTCGCTGGCCGTGCAGCCCGACCTGCGTACCGCGTTAAGCGCACGTGATTTCACTTTTGATTATCTCTATGGCGAACGTGATGAGAAGTTTGCGGCCCTTGCTGCGGAGCTGAACGCCGTCTGCCATGCAATTCCCAACGCCGGACACAACGCCCACCGGGAAAACCCCGACGCGGTTGCCGCGAGTCTGGCTCAGATACTGCGTCTTCGAATAAAGGACACTCTATGATCTATCCTGATGAACACATGCTTTACGCCCCGGTTGAATGGCAGGACTGCTCCGAAGGCTACACCGACATTCGTTACCACAAATCCACCGACGGTATTGCCAAAATCACCATCAACCGCCCGCAGGTGCGTAACGCCTTCCGTCCGCTGACCGTGAAAGAGATGATTCAGGCCCTGGCGGATGCGCGCTATGACGACAACATCGGCGTGATTGTCCTGACCGGCGAAGGCGAGAAAGCGTTCTGCTCCGGTGGCGATCAGAAAGTGCGCGGCGACTACGGCGGATACCAGGACGATGCGGGTACGCACCACCTGAACGTCCTCGATTTCCAGCGTCAGATCCGCACCTGTCCAAAACCGGTGGTGGCGATGGTGGCGGGCTACTCCATCGGTGGCGGCCACGTGCTGCACATGATGTGCGACCTGACCATTGCCGCTGAAAACGCCATCTTCGGCCAGACCGGCCCGAAAGTGGGATCTTTCGACGGCGGCTGGGGTGCCTCCTACATGGCGCGCATCGTCGGGCAGAAAAAAGCCCGTGAAATCTGGTTCCTGTGCCGTCAGTACAACGCGCAGGAAGCGCTGGATATGGGCCTGGTGAATACCGTGGTGCCGCTTGCCGATCTCGAAAAAGAGACCGTGCGCTGGTGTCGCGAAATGCTGCAAAACAGCCCGATGGCGCTGCGCTGCCTGAAAGCGGCACTCAACGCCGACTGCGACGGTCAGGCGGGTCTGCAGGAGCTGGCGGGCAACGCCACCATGCTGTTCTACATGACCGAAGAGGGTCAGGAAGGGCGCAACGCGTTTAACGAAAAACGCCAGCCAGACTTCAGCAAATACAAACGGAATCCGTAATGCGTCGCGCGCAGGTTTACCGCTGGCAGATACCGATGGACGCGGGCGTGGTGCTGCGTGAACGGCGGTTAAAAACCCGTGACGGCTTCTTCGTGCATCTGCAGCAGGGCGAGCGGGAAGGCTGGGGCGAGATTTCGCCTCTGCCTGGCTTTAGCCTCGAGTCGCTGGAGGATGCGCAGGCTGCATTGCTGGCGTGGGCAGACGCGTGGCGTGAGGGCGAGAACCCGGCGTTACCGGATGTCCCTTCCGCGGCCTTTGGTATCAGCTGCGCGCTGACGGAGCTGGACGGCAGCCTGCCTGAAGAGGCTAACTACCGCGCGGCACCGCTCTGTACAGGGGATCCGGACGAGCTCTTCGCGCTGCTCTCTGCCATGCCGGGCGAGAAGGTCGCGAAAATCAAAGTCGGGCTTTATGAAGCGGTGCGTGACGGCATGGTCGCCAACCTGCTGCTGGAGGCGATCCCCGATCTGCATCTGCGTCTGGACGCCAACCGCGCCTGGACGCCGCTTAAGGCGCAGCAGTTTGCAAAGTACGTCAATCCGGCGTACCGCAGCCGCATTGCCTTCCTCGAAGAGCCGTGCAAAACCCGCGAGGATTCGCGCGCGTTTGCCCGTGAAACGGGGATTGCCATCGCCTGGGATGAAAGCCTGCGCGAGGCCGATTTTGAATTCGCTGCCGAGCCCGGCGTCAGCGCGGTGGTGATTAAACCGACGCTGACCGGCAGCCTGGCGAAAGTGCGCGAGCAGGTCGCGGCGGCGCACGCCTTAGGGCTGACGGCGGTCATCAGCTCGTCGATTGAGTCCAGCCTTGGGCTAACCCAGCTGGCGCGCATTGCCGCCTGGTTAACGCCTGACACGGTCCCCGGCCTCGACACGCTGAACCTGATGCAGGCTCAGCTTCTTCGCCCGTGGCCGGACAGCGCGCTGCCGTGCCTCGACGTCGCGGCGCTGGAGCCGTTGCGATGAGTTTTACCGACTGGCCGTGGCGGCACTGGTGTGCGCAATTTACCGATACACCGGCCCTGAGGCTGAACGACGAGGTGCTCAGCTGGCAACAGCTGTGCGCGCGCATCGACAGCCTTGCGGCGGGCTTTCACCGTCAGGGCGTGGAGGAGGGCGACGGCGTGCTGCTGCTGGCCCATAACCACCCGCACACCCTGCTGGCGTGGCTGGCGCTGCTCCAGTGCGGGGCGCGTATTCTTCCCGTTAATCCGCAGCTGCCGCGCCCGCTGCTGGACGTGCTGCTCCCGCAGATGACGCTGCGCTTTGCGCTGGTGCTGGACGGCAGCTACGACGGCCTTCCTGCCCTGAGCATGCGCGAGACCGCCGATGCGTATTGCGCTGCGTGGCAACCGGCGCGGCTGGCCTCCATGACGCTGACCTCAGGCTCCACCGGTCTGCCGAAAGCAGCGGTCCATACCTGCGAGGCCCATCTCGCCAGCGCGCGCGGCGTTTTGTCGCTGATGCCCTACGGTGAAGACGACGACTGGCTGCTTTCGCTACCGCTGTTCCACGTTTCGGGCCAGGGGATTTTATGGCGCTGGCTGCAGGCAGGCGCGCGGTTAACCGTGCGCGAGAAACGGCCTCTGGAGCAGGCGCTGTGCGGCTGCACCCACGCCTCGCTGGTGCCAACCCAGCTCTGGCGTCTGCTTAATGCCCACCAGCCTGTCCCACTGAAAGCGGTGCTGCTGGGCGGGGCAGCCATTCCTGTTGAATTGACCGAACAGGCGCGAGAGCAGGATATTCGCACCTTCTGCGGCTACGGTCTGACCGAGTTTGCCTCAACCGTCTGTGCGAAAGAGGCCGACGGCGAGCCGGACGTCGGCCGTGCGCTGCCGGGCAGAGAGGTGCAGGTCGTTAACGGTGAAGTCTGGATCAGGGCGCAAAGCATGGCCTCAGGCTACTGGCGCGATGGCGAACTGATTCCGCTGACCAACGCGCAGGGATGGTTTGCCACACGCGATCGCGGCGAATGGCATGACGGCCGTCTGACGATCCTCGGCCGCATGGATAACCTCTTCTTTAGCGGCGGAGAAGGGATCCAGCCGGAATCGCTCGAGCGCGTTATCGCCACGCACCCGCAGGTTAACCAGGTGTTCATCGTCCCGCTGGACGACGCTGAATTCGGGCAACGCCCGGTGGCGGTCGTGGAGTGCGAGCCGGGAACGGATATCACCTGTTTACCCGACTGGGTCAGGGACAAGGTGGCGCGTTTTGAGCAACCCGTCCGCTGGCTGCTGCTGCCGACCGAACTAAAAAATGGCGGCATTAAAGTCTCGCGCCGCGCGCTGCAGGAGTGGGTTAACGCAACGCTGAAGGGATAATAGCCGTTTCAAATAGTTACAATCTACTGGCCTGCCGCACGCAGAGTGCTTGATCCCCGGAAGACCCAGGTTAAAATCTCGCGGTTTTGGGACTTCTCTATAAAAATTGTGCGGGATCACGACAATGAAAAAAGTGGCATTACTGGGCTTCGGCCTGATGGTTGTATCTGCGGCGGCGAACGCCATTAGCATTAACGGCTCGGCGGGTCAGGATTATACCCACCTGGGCTTCGGCATGGGTACCGAGACATCCGGTCTGGCGATGACCGGCGGCTGGACGCATAACGATGACGACGGCGACGCGGCAAGCCTCGGCCTGGGCCTCAACATTCCTCTGGGCCCGTTCCTGGCGACCGTCGGCGGTAAAGGTATCTATACCAACCCAAATGACGGTGACGAAGGATATGCGGCGGCAGTGGGCGGCGGCCTGCAGTGGAAAATTGGCGACAGCTTCGGCCTGTTTGGCGAGTACTACTACTCTCCGGACTCCCTCTCAAGCGGTATCGACAGCTATGAGGAAGCCAACGCCGGCGCGCGCTGGACCATCATGCGTCCAATCACCATCGAAGCAGGCTATCGCTATCTGAACCTGGCCGGCAAAGACGGTAACCGCGACAACGCGCTGGCCGACGGTCCGTACGTGGGCGTTAGCGCAGGCTTCTAATCTCTCCGGCGCGGCATGCTGTCGCGCCAGTTTCTCCTCTTCTCCACCCCGCGTTTGCGCTATAGTGTTTTGACCAAATAAGCGGGAGAACACAATGATTAACGTGGAGATGTTATCCACCGGCGACGAAGTGCTGCATGGACAAATTATTGATACCAATGCTGCCTGGCTGGCCGATCTTTTCTTTGAGCAAGGATTACCGTTAACGCGCCGCAATACGGTGGGCGACAATCTTGAGTCACTGGTCGCTGTTCTGCGCGAGCGCAGTGAACAGTGCGACGTGCTGATTGTGAACGGCGGGCTCGGCCCCACCAGTGACGATCTCAGTGCCCTGGCCGCCGCGACCGCAAAAGGCGAAGGGCTGGTGCTGCATGAGGCGTGGCTCTCGCAGATGGCGCGTTTTTTCTCCGAACGTGGCCGCGTCATGGCCCCCAGCAACCGCAAACAGGCTGAAATTCCCGCCAGTGCTGAACTGGTCGATAACCCGGTCGGTACCGCGTGCGGGTTTGCCATGCAGCTGAACCGCTGCCTGATGTTCTTCACGCCGGGCGTGCCCTCAGAATTTAAAGTGATGGTCGAGCAGCAGATCCTGCCGCGCCTTCGCCAGCGTTTTACCCTGCCGGAACCCCCGCTGTGCCTGCGTCTGACCACTTTTGGCCGTTCGGAAAGCGATCTGGCTCAGAGCCTCGATCACCTCTCACTCCCGCCGGGCGTGTCTATGGGCTATCGCTCCTCCATGCCGATCATTGAGCTTAAGCTGACCGGACCGGCCACCCAGAAAGAGGCGATGCTGGCGCTGTGGCCTGAGGTGCAGCGCGTAGCGGGTGAAAGCCTGATCTTTGAAGGCACGGAAGGGCTACCGGCGCAGATTGCGAAGCATCTGCAGTCGCGTCAGCTGAGCGTGACCTTAAGCGAGCAGTTCACCGGTGGCCTGCTGGCGCTGCAGCTGTCGCGCGTCAACGCGCCGCTGCTGGCCAGCGAAGTGGTGCCGTTCCAGCAGGAGACTCTCGCGCAAACCGCCCGCTGGACGTCCGAGAGAAGGGTGAAGCATTTTGCCGGTCTGGCGCTGTTTGTCGGCGGGCTGGATGAGGAATACCTCAACTTCGCGCTGGCGACGCCTGAGGGCACCCACGCCCTGCGGGTAAAAATGAGCATTACCCGCCACAGCCTGGCGGTGCGTCAGGAGGTGTGCGCCATGATGGCGCTGAACATGCTGCGCCGCTGGCTGAATGGCAAAGAGGTGGCCAGCGAGCACGGCTGGATTAACGTGGTTGAGTCGCTGTTCGTGGAGTAACGCCTGTGCCGGGGCCTTTCGCCCCGGCCATGTTCACCCGAGCGCCTTTGCCAGCAGCGTAATCGGATGCTCGCAGCGCTTGCTGGTGGACATCTCAATCTGCCACTTGCAGGTTTCGCAGTCCGTCACCACGATATCCGCGCCGCTCTCCTCAATCTGACGGAACAGCGGAGCGCCGATCGCCTGCGATGTTTCGTAGTTTTCACGCTTAAAGCCGTAGGTTCCCGCAATCCCGCAGCAGCGTGAGTCCAGCACCGTCAGCTCCAGCCCCGGAATTAACCGCAGCAGCTCAAGCGTATAGAGTGACCAGCCCATTTTTTCCATATGACACGGCGTGTGGTACACCACTTTCAGGGGTAATTTCCCCAGCGGCAACGTCTGTCCGCTGTCCAGCTTGCGCCACAGGAAGCGCGTCGCCAGCTCGATGTGCTCGCGCAGGCCGGTGTTGTCCACGTCCAGCAGATGCGGATACTCGTCACGCAGGGTGAAGCTACAGGTGGATGAGGTCGCCAACACCGGTATGCCTTTCTCGACAATCGCCTCGCGCAGGGAGGTGACATTGCTTTGAGCCTGCCTGCGCGCTTTATCGGTAAACCCGTTGGCAATCAGCGGCACGCCGCAGCACTTTTCTTTATTCAGTAGCTGAACGCCCGTTCCCATGGCGTTCAGCACCTTCAGCAGATCTTTACCCAGCTGCGGGTGGTTGTAATTCACGTAGCAGCCGTGGAAAAAAGCCACCTGGTCGGCATACTTCGCCTGCTCCGCGGCGACGGACTTATACCAGCGGCGGAAGGTGCCGTGAGAATATTTCGGCAGGCTGCGGTGATGGTCAATCTTCAGCGTGGCATCCAGCAGCTGGCGCACCGGCTTGAGAGCGGTCGCGGCATTCACCAGCGGGGCAAACGGCGTCGAGACGCTGCCCATCAGATCGGTGTGGCTCAGAATCGCGTCCCGCAGCGACGGCTTTTGCGTGCTGTAGCGCGCCCGGGCGCGCTGAATAATATCGCCGATTTTCACATCCGATGGGCAGGCGACTTCGCAGCGTTTGCAATTGATGCAGTATTTCAGCGCTTCATCGTACAGCTTGCCGTCCTTCAGGCGCAGACGCTCGCCGTCCGGCCCGGCCTGTTTAGGCCCGGGATAGCGTGGGTTGACGCCGCTGACCGGGCAGACGGTGGTACACACCGTGCATTTGATGCAGCTTTCAAAACGGGTATCGTTCATTGTTCAGCCTCCGTGCGCTGGCTAATCTGCTCTGCCACATACAGCGCCGTGACGGCGCAGACTCCGCCACCGCATCCCTGGGTAATGGGATCGTACCCGCCCAGCAGCGAGCCGATGGCAAAGAGATTACTGACGGGCTTACCGGCAAGCTGCGGATGCAGGTGGTTATCGACAATCACGCCGAACTGTTGCCAGGGCTGCGGCGAGAAGAAATCACTCTGATACCAGTCCGCGCGGGAGGCTCGCTGGCGAACATCCAGCCCCATAATGGCTTCCCGGATGCCCTCCCGGCTGCTCAGCAGCCCGTTGCTGAAGAAGCTGCCGCTTGCCAGCACCGTATAGCGTGCACGAAGCGGAATATCGTCGTGGTTGCGCGTCCAGATTTCGCTCACCGCGCCGTCTGTCAGGGTGATTTTTTTCACTTCATCACCTGCCATCCAGACGCCACCCTGCGCAACAAACTTACGCTGGAGCTGGGTATGCAGGCGAATGCCGGGGACAGACGGGGGCAGCGTGGGCAACAAACCGAGCGTGCAGGGCAGACGATCCGAGAGCCAGCGCCAGAGTCGGTTATCGTTCAGGCCAAAGCACGCGGGCATCAATAGCGCATCGCATCCTTCCGCAAGCGGGCTGAGCGCCTCATACAGCAGCGGCCATTTGTCCTCGTTATCCAGAAAACGGGCGATATTCACCGCGCGAAATTCGCTCGGGTTATCGCGCAGGACATCAAGCTCAGGCAGCTCTATCTCTGCCGTTTCGGCGTTAACGCCCTGGCGACAAAGTGACGCCGCCGCGAGATGGGGCTGAAAATCCAGAAAGCCGCTAATCCCTACCACCCGCACGCGTCCCGCGTGAATGGGGGCAACGGGCACTTCCTCCGGGCTGAGCCAGGCGGAACGCAGGGTGCCTAGCGGCGTAACGCGCTGGTGATTGAACCTGGCGCTGCCCTGCAGACGCGCGCCGCACTCCGCCAGCAGCGCTTCGGTTTCCAGCGCAAAGCGGTCAATATGCTGTGCGCCAACCAGGTGATAAGGGTGCTCCGGCGGCAGCTTATCGCGGTACGCTTCGTCCACCAGATCCAGCGAGCCCGACGAGAAGTGCAGGGCGCTCTGCCCCCGGGTGATAATGGCGCAGCGCAGCCCCTGCTTCGTGAGCTTAATGCCGCAGAGCAGGCCCGCCAGCCCGCCGCCGACAATCACGGTATCAAATTTCATCGTGTTGCTCCTTCTCCAGACCGCAAAGTCCCTGGTAGACCCAGCGGGTAAATTCACTTTCACGCAGGGCATCGCCCCAGGCGACAGGCTGAATGCCTTTCCAGCGCTCGTTTAAAAACGCGCTGAGCTGATCGAGCGACTGGGTGGCGGTGGTGGTATGAAAGCGCTGCAGCAGCCCCACAGCACGGCAGGCGCACAGCTCGCCCTGACAGGTGCCCATTCCGACGCGGGTGCGGCGGCGGAGATCGAGCAGGCTGTTGACCGTCAGGTTCTCCACCGCGTACTGCACTTCACCGGCCGTCACGGCTTCGCACTCGCACACCAGGCTGCGGCTCAATCTTCCTTCACCAAGCCACGGTGGCGTTCTGTCGCCGTGGCGGTATACCGCGGACCCGCGCAGCGGCGCGGGCAGGGAGATAATTTTTTGCAGCGTTTTTTCGGTGGACTGCCGCGAGCCGGGCAGGGCTTGTTCTGCCGTCACGCACCGTTCGGTATTGCCCAGCTTGCGGCAGACGGCATCGGTCGCCCACTCGGCCATCAGGCGGTAGGTCATCAGCTTGCCGCCGGTGATGGTGATAAACCCGTCCATGCCGTCGCGCGCGGCGTGATCGAGCAGCACGATGCCCCGGCTGACGTTCCGTCCGCTCGGGTCGTTGTCGCTGGCGACCAGCGGACGCACGCCCGCGTAGGCGCGCAGAATCCGCGTCTTGGCCATCACCGGGGCCAGTTTTTCCCCTTCCCGCAGCAGGATATCTACCTCTTCAGCGGTGACGCGGTTGTAATCAATCTCGCTGTAGTCCACGTGCGTTGAAGTCGTCCCGATTAACGAAATGGTGTCGCCCGGAACGAGGATATCGGCGTCAGACGGCTTGCGGCAGCGGTTAATCACGTGGTTATTGATGCGGTGGTCGAGGATCAGCAGCGAGCCTTTCGCCGGGAACATGCGCACCGACAGGTCCGCATATTCCGCTATACGCTGGCCCCAGATCCCCGCCGCGTTAACCACTACGGCGGCATACAGCTCGCCGTGCTCGTTGTACTGCGTATCAAACACCCGCACCCCACAGATGCGATGACCTTCGCGAATAAGCCCGGTCACTTCATGTCCGGTCAGAATGCGTGCGCCATGCTCACGGGCGTCCAGCATGTTGGCGGCGGTCAGGCGGAACGGATCGACGGTACCGTCAGGGACTTTCACCGCGCCGATAAGCGCCGGGTTGACCGACGGTTCCAGCCGCCGCGCCAGCGCCGGATCCATGGCCTCCGCCTGAATGCCCGCGGCAGTGCAGGCGGTAATAAAGGTGTCCTGAAAGGCGAGGTCATCTTCGGGAAGGGTAATAAAGAGGCCGTCGGTCGGCTCAATGCAGTGGCGTGCGATACGCTTGAGGATCTGGTTTTCAGCAATACATTCGCGCGCGGATTCCGCGTCGGTGACCGCATACCGGGCGCCGCTGTGCAGCAGGCCGTGGTTCCGTCCGGTTGCGCCCGTGGCGATATCATGGCGTTCCAGAAGCGTAACGCTTAAGCCGCGAAGGGCGCAATCGCGCGCGATCCCGGCGCCGGTTGCGCCACCACCAATGATTATCACATCACTATAACGAGGATCGTGACTGGTCATTGTTTACCCTCTATGTTCGTTTTTTATCATTTAGCCATAGTAATTTTGTGGTTTGTTTGATTTCGAACATAAACGCGCGGAATTCGAAAGTGAAACGTGATTTCATGCGCTTTTTTGCGCATTCTGTCATATTTCTGTAACAATCTGTGCGTTGATTCACAGTAACAATCACCGTGATTTCTTAACATCCCCGCCTCTGGAATTCAGGTGCGAGCCACCTGCTCATTCATTTCAAGGCCACGGAGGCTGTTATGCTCAGTATCTTCAAACCTGCGCCCCACAGGGCGCGTCTGCCAGAGGCAGAAATAGATCCGCTCTATCGCCGTCTGCGTTGGCAAATCTTCCTGGGGATCTTCTTCGGGTATGCGGCGTACTACCTTGTACGTAAAAACTTCGCGCTCGCCATGCCGTATCTGGTGGAGCAGGGCTTCTCCCGCGGCGATCTGGGGTTCGCGCTGTCGGGGATATCCATCGCCTACGGTTTTTCCAAATTCATCATGGGTTCCGTGTCGGATCGCTCGAATCCGCGCGTGTTCCTGCCTGCCGGTCTGATCCTGGCGGCAGCGGTAATGCTGTTTATGGGCTTTGTGCCATGGGCAACCTCCAGCATTGCCATCATGTTCGTGCTGCTGTTCCTCTGCGGCTGGTTCCAGGGAATGGGGTGGCCGCCGTGCGGACGCACCATGGTGCACTGGTGGTCGCAGAAAGAGCGCGGCGGCATCGTGTCGGTGTGGAACTGCGCCCATAACGTGGGCGGCGGTATTCCGCCGCTGCTGTTCCTGCTGGGGATGGCCTGGTTCAACGACTGGCACGCGGCGCTCTACATGCCTGCCTTTGGTGCCATTCTGGTGGCGATTATTGCCTTCGCCCTGATGCGCGATACGCCGCAGTCCTGCGGCCTGCCGCCGATTGAAGAGTACAAAAACGACTATCCGGATGATTACAGCGAGAAGCACGAAGAAGAGCTGACCGCGAAGCAAATCTTCATGAAGTACGTCCTGCCGAACAAGCTGCTGTGGTACATCGCGGTCGCCAACGTGTTCGTTTATCTCCTGCGCTACGGCATTCTGGACTGGTCCCCGACCTACCTGAAAGAGGTGAAGCACTTCGCGCTGGATAAATCCTCCTGGGCGTACTTCCTGTATGAATACGCCGGTATCCCGGGCACCCTGATTTGCGGCTGGATGTCGGACAAGGTGTTTAAGGGCAACCGCGGTGCGACGGGCGTCTTCTTTATGACCCTGGTGACTATCGCAACGGTAGTGTACTGGCTCAACCCGCCGGGAAATCCGGGTGTGGATATGGCCTGTATGATCGTCATCGGCTTCCTGATTTACGGTCCGGTAATGCTGATCGGTCTTCACGCGCTGGAGCTGGCGCCGAAGAAAGCGGCGGGCACGGCGGCGGGCTTTACCGGCCTGTTCGGCTACCTCGGCGGTTCGGTCGCGGCGAGCGCCATCGTGGGCTATACCGTTGACTTCTTCGGCTGGGACGGCGGTTTTATGGTGATGATCGGCGGCAGCGTGCTGGCGGTACTGCTGCTGATTGTTGTGATGATCGGGGAAAAACGTCACCACGCGGAAGTGCTGGCGCGTCGTCAATAAGGAGCTTTGCGATGAAATTAACTCAGTTAGCAACCGGCCTGCTGCTGGCGGGCCTGATGACAGGCTCCGCGCTGGCGGCGGATAAAATCGTTATTGCCCACCGCGGTGCCAGCGGCTATCTGCCGGAGCATACGCTCCCGGCGAAAGCGATGGCCTATGCGCAAGGCGCGGATTATCTGGAGCAGGATCTGGTGATGACGAAGGACGACCAGCTGGTCGTCCTGCACGACCATTATCTTGACCGCGTGACGGACGTAGCAGAGCGTTTCCCGGATCGCGCCCGCAAAGATGGCCGCTTCTACGCCATTGACTTCACGCTGGCGGAGATCCGCTCCCTGAAGTTCACCGAAGGCTTCGAGATTGAAAACGGCAAGAAGGTGCAGGTCTATCCGGGACGTTTCCCGATGGGCAAATCTGACTTCCGGATCCATACCTTCCAGGAAGAGATTGAGTTTGTTCAGGGACTGAACCACTCCACCGGTAAAAACATCGGCATCTACCCGGAAATCAAAGCCCCATGGTTCCACCATCAGGAAGGGAAAGACATTGCCGCGAAGACGCTGGAGGTGCTCAAACAGTACGGCTACACCAGCAAGCAGGACAAAGTCTACCTGCAGTGTTTTGACGCCGCCGAGCTGAAGCGCATCAAAACCGAGCTGGAGCCGAAGATGGGGATGGATCTCAATCTGGTGCAGCTGATCGCCTATACCGACTGGAATGAAACCCAGGAGAAGCAGCCGGACGGCAAGTGGGTGAACTACAGCTACGACTGGATGTTTAAGCCGGGCGCGATGAAGCAGATTGCGCAGTACGCCGACGGCATCGGGCCGGATTACCACATGCTGGTGGCGGAAGGCTCAACGCCGGGCCACGTGAAGCTGACGGCGATGGTGAAAGAGGCGCATGCCAGCAAGATGCAGGTGCATCCGTACACCGTGCGTGCAGACCAGCTGCCGCCGTATGCCACGGATGTGAATCAGCTTTATGAGGTGTTATATAACCAGGCGGGCGTGGACGGACTGTTTACGGATTTCCCGGATAAAGCGGTCAGCTTCCTGAAGGATTAACGCTGAAATTGCCGGGTCGCGGCTGCGCCTTACCCGGCCTACGAACTGCGGTTTTGTAGGTCGGGTAAGCGAAGCGCCACCCGACACCATCACATCTCGATCTCGATATCGCCTTTTGCCCGGCAGCAGCAGGGCAAAATTTCCCCTTCGTTGATAAAGGCTAGCGGTTCGGTCAGCCAGTCCACCTGGCCGGCGACCAGACGGCAGCGGCAAGAGCCGCAGTAGCCGGAACGACACTGGTACTCTACTTCGACCTGATGCGCCTCAAGCGCCACCAGCAGAGAAGGGTGCTCTTCCCGACACAGTACCTCAGTGCCGGAAAGACTTAACGTGACGCGTGACATCAGAGCTGGAAGTCGCTCAGGTCGTCGGTGTTGACTTCAGAATCAATCTGACCGACCAGATAAGAACTCACTTCCACTTCCTGCGGCGCAACCTGCACGTTATCGGACACCAGCCAGGTGTTGATCCACGGGATAGGGTTAGAGCGCGTCTGGAACGGCAGGTCGAGACCGACCGCCTGCATGCGGATGTTGGTGATGTACTCAACGTACTGGCACAGGATGTCTTTGTTCAGGCCAATCATGGAGCCGTCGCGGAACAGGTAGTCTGCCCACTCTTTCTCCTGCTGAGCCGCCAGCACGAACAGGTCGTAGCACTCCTGCTTGCACTCTTCGGCGATTTCCGCCATCTCCGGATCGTCCGTGCCGCTGCGCAGCAGGTTCAGCATGTGCTGGGTACCGGTCAGGTGCAGGGCTTCATCGCGGGCAATCAGACGGATGATTTTGGCGTTGCCTTCCATCAGCTTGCGCTCGGCAAAGGCGAAGGAGCAGGCGAAGCTGACGTAGAAGCGGATCGCTTCCAGCGCGTTAACGCTCATCAGACACAGGTACAGCTGTTTTTTCAGCGCGCGCAGGTTCACGGTGATGGTTTTACCGTTCACATGGTGAGTGCCTTCGCCCAGCAGGTGCCAGTAGCTGGTCATCTCGATCAGCTCGTCGTAGTAATGGGCAATGCCTTCCGCGCGCTTCTGGATCTGCTCGTTGGTGACGATATCGTCAAACACCACTGCCGGATCGTTCACGATGTTGCGAATGATGTGGGTGTAAGAGCGGGAGTGGATCGTCTCGGAGAACGCCCAGGTTTCCACCCAGGTTTCCAGCTCAGGAATCGAGATCAGCGGCAGCAGCGCCACGTTCGGGCTACGGCCCTGAATGGAGTCCAGCAGCGTCTGGTACTTCAGGTTGCTGATGAAGATATGTTTTTCGTGATCCGGCAGAGACTGGTAGTCAATACGGTCGCGGGAGACGTCCACTTCTTCCGGACGCCAGAAGAAGGAGAGTTGCTTTTCAATCAGCTTTTCGAAGATGTCATATTTTTGCTGATCGTAGCGTGCCACGTTGACCGGCTGGCCGAAGAACATCGGCTCTTTGAGCTGGTCGTTTTTCGTCTGTGAAAAGGTGGTATATGCCATTGCGGTGAGTCCTGTTGAGATTTTATTGCCCGGCGGCACTGCGTTTGCCGGGCCTACAAAACCGTAGGCCGGGTAAGCGTAGCGCCACCCGGCGAAGTGCTTAGATCTTACATGCGCCGCTTTCGCAGCCATCGTCCTGAATTGACGGAACCAGGTCGTCCTGCGCGTCTTCCGCACCGTCACGGGTGTTGTGATAGTACAGGGTTTTCACGCCAAATTTGTAGGCGGTGAGCAGGTCTTTCAGCAGCTGCTGCATCGGCACCTTGCCGGACGGGAAGCGCGTCGGGTCATAGTTGGTATTGGCAGAGATCGACTGGTCGATAAACTTCTGCATGATACCCACCAGCTGCAGGTAGCCGTCGTTGTTTGGCATTTCCCACAGCAGCTCGTAGTTGTCACCCAGCGTCTCATAATCCGGTACCACCTGACGCAGCACGCCGTCTTTCGAGGCTTTGATGCTGACGTGGCCGCGCGGCGGCTCAATACCGTTGGTGGCGTTAGAGATCTGCGAAGAGGTCTCGGACGGCATCAGGGCAGAGAGCGTGGAGTTACGCAGGCCGTGAGTCTTGATGGACTCGCGCAGGCCTTCCCAGTCGAGGTGCAGCGGCTCGCTGACAATCGCATCCAGGTCTTTCTTGTAAGTGTCGATTGGCAGAATGCCTTTCGCATAGGTGGTTTCGTTGAACCACGGGCACGCGCCTTGCTCTTTCGCCAGCTCGTTGGACGCTTTCATCAGGTAGTACTGAATCGCTTCGAACGTCTGGTGCGTCAGGTTGTTGGCGCTGCCGTCGGAGTAACGCTTGCCGTTTTTCGCCAGCCAGTAGGCGAAGTTGATCACGCCGATACCCAGGGTACGACGCCCCATCGCACCGCGTTTCGCGGCCGGGATTGGGTAATCCTGGTAGTCCAGCAGGGCGTCGAGCGCACGAACCGCCAGCACGGCCAGCTCTTCCAGCTCGTCCAGGCTCTTGATGGCACCCAGGTTGAACGCGGACAGCGTACACAGCGCAATTTCACCGTTTTCGTCGTTCACGTCTTCCAGCGGTTTGGTCGGCAGGGCGATCTCCAGGCACAGGTTAGACTGGCGCACTGGTGCAACCACCGGATCAAACGGGCTGTGGGTGTTGCAGTGGTCAACGTTCTGAATGTAGATACGGCCGGTAGAGGCACGTTCCTGCATCATCAGGGAGAACAGGTCCACCGCCTTCACGCGCTGCTTGCGGATGCTGTCGTCCTTTTCGTATTTGGTGTACAGACGCTCGAATTCGTCCTGATCGGCGAAGAACGCGTCATACAGGCCCGGGACGTCGGACGGGCTGAACAGGGTGATCTCTTCGCCCTTCAGCAGGCGGGTGTACATCAGCTTGTTGATCTGCACGCCGTAGTCCATGTGACGCACGCGGTTGCCTTCAACACCACGGTTGTTTTTCAGGACCAGCAGGCTTTCCACTTCCAGGTGCCACATAGGGTAGAACAGGGTCGCAGCACCGCCGCGCACGCCACCCTGAGAGCAGGATTTTACTGCCGTCTGGAAGTGCTTATAGAACGGGATACAGCCGGTGTGGAACGCTTCACCGCCGCGAATCGGGCTGCCCAGCGCACGGATGCGACCGGCGTTGATGCCGATACCGGCACGCTGGGAAACGTATTTCACGATGGCGCTGGAAGTGGCGTTGATGGAATCCAGGCTGTCACCGCACTCGATCAGTACGCAGGAGCTGAACTGACGGGTTGGGGTGCGCACGCCAGACATGATTGGCGTCGGCAGTGAAATCTTGAACGTCGATACCGCATCGTAGAAACGCTTCACGTAATCCAGACGGGTGTCTCGCGGATAGTTGGAGAACAGGCAGGCGGCCACCAGAATATAGAGGAACTGGGCGCTTTCGTAGATCTCACCGGTTACACGGTTCTGAACCAGGTATTTGCCTTCGAGCTGCTTCACCGCCGCGTAGGAGAAGTTCATGTCGCGCCAGTGATCGATAAACCCGTTCATCTGCTCGAACTCTTCTTCCGTATAGTCTTCCAGCAGATGCGTGTCGTATTTGCCCAGCTCAACCATTTTCACCACGTGATCGTAAAGCTTCGGCGGCTCAAACTGGCCGTAGGCTTTTTTACGCAGGTGGAAAATCGCCAGACGTGCAGCGAGGTACTGATAATCCGGTGCTTCGCGGGAGATGAGGTCCGCCGCCGCTTTAATGATCGTTTCGTGGATATCAGACGTTTTGATGCCGTCGTAGAACTGGATGTGTGAACGCAGTTCAACCTGGGAGATAGATACGTTGTTCAGTCCTTCTGCTGCCCAGTCGAGAACTCGATGGATTTTGTCCAGATTGATACGCTCGGTAGTACCGTCGCGCTTTGTCACCAGCAGACTCTGATTCATGTGGGGTTTACCTGTCCGTGAAATAAAAAAATATCCCCCGCTTATCCACAGAACCGTCTTGTGACTAACTCTGTGGATAAATACTACATATAGGGGGTTTGCGATAAGAAAAACGCTATATGGTGAGTATTCTAGTAAGGATTCTTTTCAGTACAAGGGTTGATTTTGACGTTAAATTGAGGTTGTGAAAGGGTAAAAAAGGCTAAGTCCTCGTGCTGTAAGGCCTGGAAGACATGTCAATAATTAAGAAAAAAAATTCAAAATTTGATCGAGTGCTGATTTCTTCAACGGGCGGTCAGAATTGCGCAACATGATGTCGCGCAATCTTTATAAGAATAACGAATGACGTTAGTCGTTTTTGGCGGTTGTATGCAACATATAGTTAACATCAACGCCCGGTGCGAGTTTGAATTTATTGGTCAGCGGATTGTAGTGCAGACCGGTGATGTGCTGCTCCTTGAGCCACGTCTGGTCGACCCAGCTTAACAGTTCCGCAGGCTTGATGAATTTCTTCACGTCATGCGTGCCTTTCGGCACCATGCGCAGCACATACTCCGCGCCAACGACGGCCATCAGCCAGGCTTTACCGTTGCGGTTGATGGTCGAGAAGAAGACCTGTCCACCCGGTTTCACCAGTTTTGCACAGGCGTGCACCACGGACTGCGGATCGGGAACGTGTTCCAGCATCTCCATGCAGGTCACCACATCGTACTGATGGGCATGTTTTGCCGCGTGTTCTTCCACGGTTTCCTGCACGTAGTCCACCTGTATGCCAGACTCCAGCGCATGAAGACGAGCAACCTGCAGCGGTTCAAAGCCCATATCCAGGCCCGTGACGTTCGCCCCTTCGCGCGCCATGCTTTCCGCCAGGATACCGCCGCCGCAGCCGACATCGAGCACTTTTTTACCGAACAGACCGCCGGAACGCTCCGCGATATAGCCCAGACGCAGCGGGTTAATACGGTGCAGCGGTTTGAACTCGCCTTCGAGATCCCACCAGCGGGACGCCACCGCTTCAAATTTGGCAATCTCTTCGTGGTCAACGTTGTGAGCCACCGGGGATTTTTCGGCATTCATGGGCGCTTTTACTCCTTATTTAGCAAGACGAATGAGTATATCAGGCAATCCCTGTGAATAAAGCGTATAGGTTTACCTCAATCACCTCGGCTGTGTTATAATTTGCGACCTTTGAATCCGGGATACAGTAGAGGGATAGCGGTTAGATGAGCGACCTTGCGAGAGAAATTACACCGGTTAACATCGAGGAAGAGCTGAAGAGCTCCTATCTGGACTATGCGATGTCGGTCATTGTTGGCCGTGCGCTGCCGGACGTCCGCGATGGCCTTAAGCCGGTACACCGTCGCGTACTATACGCCATGAACGTATTGGGCAATGACTGGAATAAAGCCTATAAAAAATCTGCCCGCGTCGTCGGTGACGTCATCGGTAAATATCACCCGCATGGTGATACCGCCGTTTATGACACCATCGTTCGTATGGCGCAGCCATTCTCCTTGCGCTACATGCTGGTAGATGGTCAGGGTAACTTTGGTTCAGTCGACGGCGACTCCGCTGCGGCGATGCGTTATACGGAAATCCGTATGTCGAAAATCGCTCATGAGCTGATGGCCGACCTGGAAAAAGAGACCGTTGATTTCGTCGATAACTACGACGGCACCGAGCGCATCCCAGATGTGATGCCCACCAAGATCCCGAACCTGTTAGTGAACGGTTCGTCCGGTATCGCGGTCGGTATGGCAACCAACATTCCGCCGCACAATATCACCGAGGTGATCAACGGCTGTCTGGCTTATATCGACGATGAAGATATCAGCATTGAAGGGCTGATGGCACACATCCCGGGCCCGGACTTCCCGACGGCGGCGATCATCAACGGTCGTCGCGGCATTGAAGAAGCGTACCGTACCGGCCGCGGCAAGATTTACATCCGTGCCCGCGCTGAAGTAGAAGCGGACGCCAAAACTGGCCGTGAAACCATTATTGTTCACGAGATCCCGTATCAGGTGAACAAAGCGCGTCTGATTGAAAAAATCGCCGAGCTGGTAAAAGAAAAACGCGTTGAAGGCATCAGCGCGCTGCGTGACGAGTCTGATAAAGACGGCATGCGCATCGTGATTGAGATCAAACGCGACGCGGTGGGTGAGGTTGTCCTGAATAACCTGTACTCCCAGACGCAGCTTCAGGTCTCCTTCGGTATCAACATGGTTGCGCTGCACCATGGTCAGCCGAAGATCATGAACCTGAAAGAGATCCTGAGCGCGTTCGTCCGTCACCGCCGTGAAGTGGTGACCCGTCGTACCATCTTCGAACTGCGCAAAGCGCGCGACCGTGCGCACATCCTTGAAGCGCTGGCGGTTGCGCTGGCCAACATCGACCCGATCATCGAGCTGATCCGTCGTGCGCCAACCCCGGCGGAAGCGAAAACCGCGCTGGTTTCCCGTCCGTGGGATCTGGGCAACGTCGCCGCGATGCTGGAACGTGCGGGCGATGACGCGGCGCGTCCTGAATGGCTGGAACCTGAGTTCGGCGTGCGTGACGGTCAATACTACCTGACTGAACAGCAGGCCCAGGCGATTCTGGATCTGCGTCTGCAGAAACTGACCGGCCTTGAGCATGAAAAACTGCTCGACGAATACAAAGAGCTGCTGGAACAAATTGCTGAGCTGCTGCATATCCTGGGCAGCGCAGAGCGCCTGATGGAAGTGATTCGCGAAGAGCTGGAGCTGGTCCGCGATCAGTTCGGCGACGAGCGCCGCACCGAAATCACCGCCAACAGCGCGGACATCAACATCGAAGACCTGATCAACCAGGAAGACGTTGTGGTGACCCTGTCTCATCAGGGCTACGTGAAGTATCAGCCGTTAACGGACTACGAAGCACAGCGTCGTGGCGGTAAAGGTAAATCTGCAGCACGTATTAAAGAAGAAGACTTTATTGACCGCCTGCTGGTGGCGAACACCCATGACACGATCCTCTGCTTCTCCAGCCGCGGTCGTCTGTACTGGATGAAAGTCTATCAGCTGCCGGAAGCAAGCCGTGGCGCACGTGGTCGTCCAATCGTCAACCTGCTGCCGCTGGAAGCGAACGAACGTATCACCGCCATTCTGCCGGTACGCGAGTACGAAGAGGGCGTGAACGTCTTTATGGCGACCGCCAGCGGTACCGTGAAGAAAACCGCGCTGACCGAATTCAGCCGTCCGCGTTCTGCCGGTATTATCGCCGTGAACCTGAACGAAGGCGACGAGCTGATTGGCGTGGATCTGACCTCGGGCTCCGATGAAGTCATGCTCTTCTCTGCGGCCGGTAAAGTGGTGCGCTTCAAAGAAGACGCCGTCCGTGCAATGGGCCGTACCGCGACGGGCGTACGTGGTATCAAACTGGCTGGCGAAGACAGCGTTGTTTCTCTGATTATTCCGCGCGGTGAAGGGGCTATCCTGACCGTCACGCAGAATGGTTACGGTAAACGTACGGCGGAAGGGGAATACCCAACCAAGTCTCGCGGCACGCAGGGCGTTATCTCCATCAAGGTGACCGAGCGCAACGGTTCCGTTGTCGGCGCGGTGCAGGTAGACGATGCCGACCAGATCATGATGATCACCGATGCGGGTACGCTGGTGCGTACCCGCGTGTCTGAGATCAGCGTGGTGGGTCGTAACACCCAGGGCGTGATCCTCATCCGTACAGCGGAAGATGAAAACGTGGTGGGTCTGCAGCGCGTTGCCGAGCCGGTGGATGACGAAGAGCTCGACTCCATCGACGGTAGCGTCGCGGAAGGCGATGAGGACATCGCGCCAGAAGCCGACACCGACGATGACGTAGCGGATGACGCTGACGAGTAATGTCTCCTGATGTAAAAAAGGGCCGGATTCCGGCCCTTTTCTTTTGCAGAAGCAGATAAGTCAACGTTGCGACCTGGCGCGTTTACCGCTACCTTAACCACATTCTTTTGACCCCGACGGCGGAGCCTCGCCCCCTTGAAATACCTCGTCTCCTTTCGTACTACGCTGAAAGTCTCTCGCTATCTGTTTAGAGCGCTGGCGCTCCTGCTTTGGCTGCTGGTGGCCTTGTTCTCGGTGTTTTACATCGTTAATGCGCTGCATCAGAAAGAAGCGGAGATCCGCCAGGAGTTTAACTTAAGCTCCGACCAGGCCCAGCGCTACATTCAGCGAACGTCTGACGTCATGAAGGAGCTGAAGTATATTGCCGAGAATCGTCTGACGGCGGAAAACGGTATTCTTGCGCTCCGCGGGCGTAACGACAAAACCGAAGTCCCGGACTTCCAGCCGCTGTTCCCGGATTCCGATTGCTCCACCATGAGCAATACTTGGCGCGGGTCGCTGGAATCGCTAGCCTGGTTTATGCGCTACTGGCGCGACAATTTCTCCGCCGCCTATGACCTGAACCGCGTCTTCCTGATTGGCAGCGAAAATCTCTGCATGGCTGACTTTGGCCTGCGCGACGTGCCCGTTGAGCGTGACAATGCGTTGAAAAGCCTGCATGAACGTATTGTGAAATACCGCAATGCCCCACAGGACGAGCGCGGGAATAACATCTTCTGGGTGAGCCAGGGCCCGCGCCCCGGCGTGGGCTATTTCTATGCCCTGACGCCGGTTTATCTCGGTAATCGCCTGCAGGCGCTGATGGGGATTGAGCAGACCATCCGCATGGAAAACTTCTTCACCCCTGGCAGCCTGCCCATGGGGGTGACCATTCTGGATGAAAACGGCCATCAGCTGATCTCGCTTGCCGGGCCCGATAACCGGCTGAACGTCGAACCGCACTGGATGCAGGAGCGGTCGTGGTTTGGCTATACCTCGGGCTTCCGCGAGCTGGTGCTGAAGAAGAGCCTGCCGCCTTCGTCGCTGAGTATCGTCTATTCGCTGCCGGTGGATATGGTACTTGAGCGGATACGCATTCTTATCATGAATGCAATTCTGCTCAACCTGCTGGCGGGGGGCGCGCTGTTTACGCTGGCGCGCATGTATGAGCGGAAAATCTTTATTCCCGCCGAAAGCGACGCCCAGCGCCTGGAGGAACACGAGCAGTTTAACCGCAAGATTGTTGCCTCGGCGCCGGTGGGGATCTGTATCCTGCGTACCCAGGACGGGACCAACATTCTGAGTAACGAACTGGCGCATAACTACCTGAACATGCTGACGCACGAAGACCGGCAGAGGCTGACGCAGATTATCTGCGGTCAGCAGGTTAACTTCGTTGACGTGCTCACAAGTACGCACACCAACCTGCAGATCAGCTTTGTCCATTCCCGCTATCGCAATGAAAACGTGGCGATTTGCGTGCTGGTGGATGTCTCCGCGCGCGTGAAGATGGAAGAGTCGTTGCAGGAGATGGCGCAGGCGGCGGAGCAGGCCAGCCAGTCAAAATCCATGTTCCTTGCGACCGTCAGCCACGAACTGCGTACGCCGCTGTACGGGATTATCGGTAACCTCGACCTGCTGCAGACTAAAGAGCTGCCGAAAGGCGTCGACCGGCTGGTGACGGCGATGAACAACTCCTCCAGCCTGCTGCTGAAAATCATCAGCGATATTCTCGACTTCTCTAAAATTGAGTCCGAGCAGCTGAAAATCGAGCCGCGCGAGTTTTCACCGCGCGAGGTGATGAACCACATCAGCGCCAACTATTTGCCGCTGGTGGTGCGTAAACAGCTGGGGCTCTACTGCTTTATCGAACCGGACGTGCCGCTGACGCTGCACGGCGATCCGATGCGCCTGCAGCAGGTCATCTCTAACCTGCTCAGCAACGCCATCAAATTTACCGATACCGGCTGTATTGTGCTGCACGTCTGCCGGGCAGGGGATTACCTGAGCATTCGCGTGCGCGACACGGGGGTTGGCATCCCGGCGAAGGAGGTGGTTCGCCTGTTCGATCCGTTCTTCCAGGTCGGTACCGGCGTGCAGCGTAACTTCCAGGGCACCGGACTGGGGCTGGCGATTTGTGAGAAGCTCGTCAGCATGATGGACGGCGATATCTCCGTAGATACCGAGCCCGGCATGGGCAGCCAGTTCACCATCCGCATTCCGCTCTATTCTGCGCAATATCCGGCAAAAGCCACGGTAGATGGCCTGAGCGATAAGCGCTGCTGGCTGGCGGTGCATAACGCCTCGCTGAATGACTATCTGACGGCGCTGCTGACCCACTGCGGCGTGAGGGTGTGCCGCTATGAAGGTCAAACACCGGACGTTGACGATGTGCTGATCGCCGACGAGATGCAGGAGCAGCCGTGGCAGGGGAGAGGGTCGGTGCTCTTCTGCCGTCGCCACATCGGCATTCCCGTCGAGCGCGCGCCTGGGGAATGGGTACACAGTGTTGCGACGCCGCACGAGCTGTTGAGCCTGCTGGCACGCATCTACAAAGTGGAGCTGGAAGAGCGCGACGGCGCGGGCGGATTGCCGTCACCGGAGTCTCTGGCGTCGGTGAATGACGATATGATGATTCTGGTGGTGGATGACCATCCGATTAACCGCCGCCTGCTGGCTGACCAGCTTGGATCGCTGGGCTACCAGTGCAAAACCGCCAATGACGGCGTGGATGCGCTGAACGTACTGAGTAAGAATCATATTGATATCGTGCTGAGCGACGTCAACATGCCTAACATGGACGGCTACCGTCTGACGCAGCGCATCCGGCAGCTTGGCCTGACGCTGCCGGTGGTGGGCGTAACGGCGAACGCGCTGGCGGAAGAGAAGCAGCGCTGTCTGGAGTCAGGCATGGACAGCTGTCTGTCGAAACCGGTGACGCTGGACGTGCTGAAGCAGACATTGTCGATTTACGCAGAGCGCGTGAGAAAAACGAGAATATAAAAAAGGCCCGGAAGGGCCTTTTTTATTTGCCCGGCGACGCTGCGCTTGCGCGGGCCTGCGGGTTTTGTAGGCCGGGTAAGCGCCAGCGCCACCCGGCATTTACAGTGGAGATCAATCCTTATCCGTTGCGCTCAGCGTCACGGAGGAGAGATAGTTGAGCAGCGCAATATCATTGTCCACACCCAGTTTCATCATCGCTGATTTCTTCTGGCTGCTGATGGTTTTAATACTGCGGTTCAGCTTCTTGGCAATCTCGGTCACCAGGAAACCTTCTGCGAACAGGCGCAGAACTTCACTCTCTTTCGGCGACAGACGTTTGTCACCGTAGCCACCCGCGCTGATTTTTTCCAGCAGACGAGAAACGCTTTCAGGCGTGAACTTCTTGCCTTTCTGCAGCGCCGCAAGCGCTTTAGGCAGATCGGTCGGTGCGCCCTGTTTCAGCACAATCCCTTCGATATCCAGATCCAGTACCGCGCTCAGGATCGCCGGGTTGTTGTTCATGGTCAGAACAATGATCGAGATATCCGGGAAGTGACGTTTAATATATTTGATGAGCGTGATCCCATCACCGTATTTGTCTCCGGGCATGGAGAGATCGGTAATGAGCACGTGTGCATCAAGCTTTGGGAGGTTATTGATCAGTGCTGTAGAGTCTTCAAATTCACCGACTACATTCACCCACTCGATCTGTTCAAGTGATTTGCGAATACCGAACAGTACAATCGGATGGTCATCGGCAATAATTACGTTCATATTGTTCATGTATAAGGCTACCTTGCTACAGCAAGCTTTTGACGTAGGCGTCAATGTCGCTGATGTATTTTTCAATGCCAGAGGCATCTTTCTCACGAATTAGATGTTCCAGCGTTTCACATAACTGCTTGCCGGGAACCAGATTAAGCATGGCAAACACCCCTTTAAGCCGGTGTGCTGTCTGTGCCAGCGCTGCAAAATCATTCGCAGCGGACTCAGTATACAACCGCTTAACATCATCTGGTACTGTATCAACAAAGAGTGAATAGTATCCGCTGGCGTGAAGCTCGGCATTTTCATTACCGCCAAGCGGGGATTCCGCTATCTCTTCCTGCGCCAGCTGCTCTTCTATTAGTTGTAGTACAGCTTCCTGCATCGCATTGCTTATATTAAAGTTGACGCGCAGCTGGCCAGGGCCGATTTTCCGCACGCCTGACTCATCATCGCTTAAAAGCAAGCCGGAGGCAGTAAGATTAGACGGATTATCAGTTAAAAACAGATCAAATTCTTGACTTGCAAGTCTTTCATCCGGCGTGATGCAGGCCGCCCCCCAGTTTTCTAACTGACGAACGACAATATTGCGGATCTCGTTCGAGGTCACATCGACCATCACCACGACATCATCCAGCAGACGTTCTTCATCTTCTTCCTGCGGGTTGGCCGCCATTTTCACGTGCAGAGAATAGCGGGTGCCGAGGGATTCACGGGCTTTGATATTCAGGTGGCCGCCGAGCTTGCGCGCCAGCTGATCGCACAGCCAGAAGGTGAGGGCATTGGCCTTGCCGTAGCGATCGCTTTGCGTGTCGTTCAGGAACGGGAAGTGGAGATTATCAATTTCACTCGTGGTGACGCCTTCCCCGGTGTCGAGGATGCGGAACGTCAGGCGGTCTTCTGCCGACTCCTCCGTACTGACTTCGAGGGTGATCTTGCCGATCTGCGTGGTCGTCACCGCGTACTGAATAATCATCAACAGTATGCGGCGCAGCGCTTCACGATCGCCGTGGCGCTCGTCATTTGCCGGAAGATTGTTATTGATCAGCAGCTGCAACCCTTTACGCTTAATCACGGGCAGGACTTCCGGAACGACTTCATCGATCAGGTCCTGAATAGAGAAGAGGGTTGGTGTTCCTTTCCAGAAATCATTCTCCAGCATGTTCGCCAGCTGGATCTCGTCAACCATTCTGACCAGCGAGTCGGCCTGACAGGCAAGCTGGTGGCTTTCTGACGTATTTAACGCCGCCGCCTGGGTCGCCAGCGTTTTTAACGGCTGCTTGAAGGCATCGCCAATATTCTGCATAAATGCGGCGCGCCCCTGCTGGTTTTTCTCATACAGTCTTTGCGCCTGCTTGAGCTTTTTATTCACCAGCACCTCGCGATCCTGATCGCGAATGATGAAAATTTGCGTGCGGGAGGCGACCTGGCTGCGGAACTGACGGATCTCGTACAGCTCATTGTTGATGGTGGCCTGGATCACCCCCTGGTGCTGATCCGCCATGGTGGTGATGTTCTGCAGGTTAAGATGCGGCAGCAGATGGTCGGCAATTTTATTGCTCATTACCGTACGATTCGCTTCCTGATCGTGAACTAAGACCCCAAGCGGCAGCACGGAAATAATCTCTTCATTTAGCGCACGTAACACGCGCAGTTCATTGCTGGTGCCTGCCGGGACCGCAGAGGCGTCGCTCTGACGCCCCGGCTGGAAACGGAAGGTGCTGTAGCCAAACAGCGCCAGCGCCAGCAGACCGATATTCAGCAGCAGAGGCAGCAGGATATTTTGCAGGGTATCGAGCAGCAGCGTGCCAAACGGCACCTGCCACACCAGACGCATACCGGTCGAGTTCAGGGACGAGGCAATTTCGATTTTTGAGCCGTTAAAGGAGATCGAGACGCTCTCTGCGGCCTCTTTGTCAGAAGCCGCACGCATGTTCTGGGTGCTGTTGTCGGGCTCCAGACGGAAGCTGTCGAGCGGCATGTCCGGCGGGATTAAATCGTTAATCGGTAAATCGAAGGCCACAACCGTCGCCAGATGTCCTGGCTGGTTGAAGGTGGTGCGCAGAGTAAAATAATGACCGTTTTGCCAGGCCAGACGACGCAGGGAAGAGAAGCTCTCACGTTCATCAAGGGCATTCGCCTGCTGCAGCATCTCTGCCCGGCGGGAGTCGACGATGCTGCCCACGGTGGTCTCTTTAAACCCGGAAGAGAGATCTTTTAACGGCAGCGTTGAGATCAGGATCATGCTGTTGTCCTGACCGTTCAGATAGTACATCGACCACGGCACCGTTTCGGCCCCCCAGAGGGTATCCAGATAGGTCGAAATACGCTGTGTCATCTCGAGCGTTGCGCTGTCGTGAGAGCCAAAAATGAGCGCCTCAGTCTTACGCTGCGGTTTTTCGAGGTAATAGACATCCTGCTTAAGCCGCGTCTCCTGAAGTCCATCTCCGGATGAGGAGGCCGGGGCGGCCGCAATATTGTCGTAAATCTGCCAGGTGGCGTAGCGCCAGGTATCGATGCGCTTATGCACGGCGTGGGTGATATCGACGACCTGATAGCTCTTATCCTTCAGCCAGGCGTTAACCGCGCTTTGTACCATCACCCCCATGGTCACTAACAGCACAACGATCAAAAGAAGAAAGAAACGGGTGATGCTCCCGGGGAGGAGGGAGAATTTGCTCGGGGCGGTGGTTTCAGTCTGACTCATTGATATCTTTAACCCGTCATGGTCATGCTCTGTGGCGATAGGGCAGTATAAAGGGTAATAACTGAATTTCCAGCGCCACCGTCCGGGAACAGGCGACTTTTTCAACGGACAATACCGGCGGCGGGTGGCGCGGTAAACATGTACAAACTCGTCCTGCGCGTACAAATAAAAAGTGCGCCTCGCCAGCAAATAGCACGAATTAACAAGAAATTAAGTTTTACATCAATTGTG